>LFRU01000062.1 GCA_001512495.1 Syntrophothermus sp. DTU052
ACCTCAAAGCCTTGAGATTTGGCCAACCTGGTTACATTCTGCTTGGCCGTACCTCCGGACCCTTCAATCTGCAGCTCCTGAACTCCGGAATCCAGCACTTTTTTGGTTTTCATAACCGGCAGGGGACAACTCAGGCCTCTTACATCCAGAATATCCATCTATGCCTCCACCTCCCGATAAGCCCAGCCAATAAAGCTGACCACAATTATTCCGATTATAACTGCCGCTTCACCCCAGGGTGTGGTCCCGCCCGGACCAGCCGCCAGCAGGAAATTGTGGGATATGGCGGCTCCGGCTACCATCCCCAGAACTGCGGTGGCAGCATCGGTGTCCCCTTCACTGCCGAGGACAATCTGCCGTAAGGGACATCCTCCAAGAAGAACCGCACTCAGTCCTACCAGGAAGAGTCCCAGGAAGTTGAAAATATGATTGGTATGAGCTATGGGCTGGTCAGCAAACCCCAGGCGGAAGTTGCCGAAGTAGATGTTAAGTGCCATAACCCCAACCAGTATTCCCAGATAAGCCAGCAGCATTCCGTATTCCCGGATGAGGAAGAAATCGCGGAAGCCCCCGCTCAGACACAGGCGGGCCTTCTGAGCCAGAAATCCGACCAGCAATCCAGCCCCCAGGGATATCCATAGCGGAGCGTGCATGCTCCCCGGGCCTTCCTTGCTGAAGAATAACGGTCCCCCCGCTTCCGGGTTGACGTTGAATCCGCCCACCAGCATGATCAGAAGCACCACGGCGACAGCAATCAGAATGTATCCCCCAACCTGACTGCCTTTGTCGGTGCGAGCCGCTCCCAGATCAAACCCCTTGCGGAGGAAGAAGACCCCCAAGAGCACCCCACCGATAAAACCGGCCAGGCCGACCACCGCATTCAGGTCTCCCCCGCCAATTCTCAGGATGTCCCGCAGGGGACAGCCCAGGAATACCAGAGCCCCGATCATCATAAACATCCCCAGGAAAAACCTCACCAGGGTTGAAGAACCCCCCCGGCTCCTGAATTCCCCGGCCGTGAAAGCGGCGACAAAAGCACCGATCACCAACCCGAGGATCTCCGGTCTCACGTACTGCACCACTCCGGCCCGCTGAAAACCGAGTGCACCGGTAATATCCCTCAGGAAACAGGCAATGCAAAAACCCATGTTTCCCGGGTTTCCCATCACCACCAACACCGCAGCCAGGATACCGATAATCAGCCCTGTTGCAACCAGAAATGCCCTTTCCCTGTCCAAAATACTTCTCCCCTTTTATAACATTTATTTATATCATATATAGCTGATAATAGGGGATCTATTCGCGGCGGATGTCCTGTCTCCTGCTATAGTTATTATGAAATATTGTTATGGTTCCCGGAGTTTTTGCGAACAGTTTTGTTATTTTTTGGTATGAGCAGCTCTGAGGGGCCCCTAGTTGTACTCATGAGGCGAAAAGCTGTAAAATATATGTATTCTGGTTGTTCCGATAAAAAAGGAGGTTCTGTTGTGTCCGGGTCCAAAGCAAATGATAAAACGCAAGAATTTGTTGGAGAATTCTCTCTCCCATCACCCCGGTGTTCATCATTCATTAAAGGCGAATTTATCGAGTATATACCGGGGAAGAGCCTCACCCTGGCATTCCCGGTTCTGGAGGATTACTTAAACCCGGCCCAGACCATGCAGGGAGGAATCATTACTGCCGCCTTTGATAATGTGTTCGGGCCCTTTTGTTTCCTCGAATCTAAAACAGGTTCTACCGCCGCTATTGATATCAACACCACCTATCACCGCCCGATCATGGCCGGGGATGTGCTGACTGTAACCGTACATCTAATCGCCAAGGGACGAACCTTCATTCACATGTCCGGGGAGGCTTACGACAGCCGGAACAAGCTGATTGCAACCTGCACCACCAAGTATATGGTGCTTGATCGCAGCAACAGTTCCCACCCGGCGACCCAACTGAGTTGATCCACAGGTGTGAAGCGGCGGCAACAGTGATGGCTGGTAAACGCAGCCGGGCGCCCGGCCAGGATTAAACACTCGTATCTGCGGGAATGATCTTAAGGTTGAAATGTCTATGAAATCGTCATACCTCTTTGCGATTTTAATATTTGCCCTGGTTTACGGGTCGCTTAACTTTTACATCGGGTGGCACCTTTGGGGGATACTGCAGGCTTGGGTGCCATTATCATTAAGCTGGGTATACTGGACTATTTTCTGGTTGGTGGCCCTGTCATACATAATAGGCAGGGTTGGTACCGCCATCCTGCCCGGCCGCCTCAGCACCCACCTGACCGTCCTGGGCTCCTACTGGTTAGCCGGTATGTATTACCTGGTAATCATACTGCTGCTTGTCGACCTGATCGGGTTCCTGGATCACCGGTTCGGTTTCCTGCCGGAGCCCCTGACCAATCTGGTGGCGATGGGTGTAACCCTGTTAACATTAGGGATCCTGGTCTACGGCTCCTGGAATGCCCACCACCCGAGAATTACGGGGTACAGCTTGGAAATCCCCAAAAAAGCCGGTGATTTGAATGAACTGCGTATTGTGGCGGTTTCTGACGTTCACCTGGGGCCGATTGTACATAACGGGCGTCTGCGGCAGATGGTGGATATGGTCAACTCGCTGGAGCCAGACCTGGTTCTACTGGTCGGGGACATAATTGACGAGAACATCAAGCCTTTCCTTGAACAAAAAATGCCTGAAACCCTGCGGCTGTTGTCACCGAAGTATGGAGCCTATGCGGTCCTGGGCAATCATGAATACATGGGCGGTCATGTTGATGAGACCATCCGCCACCTGGAAGAAGCCGGGGTTAAGGTTCTGCGGGACGCCTGGGTTCTGATGGCTGACAGCTTTTACGTGGTGGGAAGAGATGAAGTGATGAGCCGATACACCGGGAGGAGTCCCCGAATGCCGCTCTCCCAAATGCTGGCGGGCTGTGACCACACCAAACCCATAATCATGATGGATCATCAGCCCATAGACCTGAATGAGGCTGACCGCAGCGGGGTTGACCTGCAGGTATCGGGACATACTCACTTGGGACAGCTTTTCCCCAACCAGCTGGTAACCGACCGGCTGTTTGAAAACGACTACGGCTACTTAAAAAAGGAGAACCTCCAGGTGATCGTATCCTCGGGCTACGGCACCTGGGGTCCTCCCATCAGAATAGGCAATACCCCGGAAATCGTGTATATCAAGGTCAAGTTCACGGGAAGCCGGGGCTGACATGCACATTGGAGTGAGAGTCATACTCCTTACGCTGCGTTAGTGCTAGAAAAACAGGGCCTTTCGGATCAGGATAGAACTTCGCAAAAAAAAAGGGACCGAACAGGTCCCTCGATTTCAAGCTCTGTGCTACTTGATAAGCTCGAATATGGTGGCCGCACCCTGTCCCCCGCCGATACACATGGTCACCATGCCGTATCTGACCTGCCGCCTCTCCATTTCATACATCAGAGTAGCCGTCAGCTTGGCCCCGGTGGCGCCCATGGGGTGACCCAGGGCGATGGCGCCGCCATTGACATTGACGATCTCACGATTAAGTCCCAGCTCTCTTATACAGTAAAGAGACTGAGACGCAAAGGCCTCGTTCAGCTCAATCAGGCCGATGTCCTTCAGTTCCATGCCGGTACGCTTCAGCACCTTGGGCACCGCAAATACCGGGCCAATCCCCATCTCATCCGGTCCGCAGCCTGCAACCGCAAAGCCTACGTACTTCAGCCGGGGCTTGATTCCCAGTTCCTTGGCTTTATCCGCCGACATCACCATGACTGCAGCCGCACCGTCAGTGGTCTGGGAAGAGTTGGCGGCAGTTACCGTACCACCGGGCACAAAAGCCGGACGGAGCCTGGACATGGCTTCCAAATTGGCATCATGCCTGATGCCCTCTTCATAATCGTAGAGGATCTCCTGGGTGACCGGCCTGCCATCCGGACCCAGGGTGGTAATCTTCACCGGTACCGGTACGATTTCTTCCTTGAATCTGCCGGACTTCTGCGCATCCGAGGCTCTCTTGTGGCTGGTTACCGAGAACTCATCCTGCTCCTCCCGGGTCACATTGTAGCGCCGGGCGACGTTTTCCGCCGTCTGGCCCATGCTGGTATATACTTTGGAAACCTCCGGGTCCAAAACCAGGTCCGGGTTGGGCCTGGTTATGCCGCCCATGGCGATCATGCTCATGTGTTCAACACCGCCGGCCAGCACGATATCACAGCGGTTGGCAATAATGCCCTCCGCCGCAAAGGCAATGGCCTGTGATCCCGAAGAACAGAATCGGTTGACGGTCACGGCGGGCACACTTTCCGGAATCCCGGCATAGCGGGCGGTGATCCGGGAAGTGTTCATCCCGGCCGCCTGTTCCGGAGTCGCACATCCCCAGATCACGTCATCTATCATCTCCGGCTTAAAACTGGGCCCACATCTCCTAATCGCTTCTTCCATACAGAGCTTGCCTAGGAACTCAGGCCGGGTGTCTCTTAAGGTCCCCCGGGGAGCCTTGCCGCCGGCAGTACGTACTGCGGAAACGATAACAGCTTCTCTCACTGATTTTACCTCCCTGATTAGTATATTCCTGGGACTGAATCCCTAGTTGCGCAAGGGCTTGCCGGTTTTTAGCATGTGGGCGATGCGCTCCTGGGTCTTCTCTTCGCCGCACAGGCTGATAAAGGCTTCCCTTTCAAGATCCAAAAGATACTGCTCGGTAATGGGAGCGCCTTTAACAACATCCCCGCCGGACATGACGTCAACCAGTTTGTTGCAGATATGCCAGTCATACTCACTGATCACCCCGGACAGTTTCATTCCCATGGTTCCAACCCTGATGAGACCGGTATGCGTCCTGCCGGGACAGGGGAAAGGCCTGCTGATTGGTGCATTGTATCCGGACTCAACCATGTTAAGAACCCGTTTCTTGGCGTCGGATATCAGGAAGTCGGGGTTAAAGGTGATGCCGTCAGTAGGTTTGAGATAGTGCAGCTCCTTGCCTTCCTTGGCGCTCCTTGAAACCCTCCCCCCGGCGATTGGTTCAAAATGTGCCAGCAGAAAGTCCACAACATGAGCCTGGGTGTTTTTCACCCGTTCAACCGCCCGCATGGTCATCTCTTTTACCCCGCCGCCGGCCGGTATCAATCCCATGCCGAATTCGACCAGCCCGATGTTGGTCTCGGCTGCGGCCTGGGCGGCTGAACTCTGCATTACCAGTTCACAGCCGCTTCCCAGGGTCCTGCTGTAAGGAGCCGCCACCACCGGTTTGCTCGAGTACTTCAACGCCATAAAAGTATCCTGCATGTTCTTAAGCAGCCTGTCTATCGCATTCCAATCCTTATTTTCGATGGCTTTCTGAACCACGCTCAGATCCATGCCGCTGCTGAAGTTTCTTCCGGTACCGCTAATGACCATACCTTCCCACTCCGGCTTTTTCAGTTCAGTCTGAGCCTGAATCATAGCTTCGAGCAGCTGTGGTGTTACTGCGGAATTCCGGGTGGTTATATTGAACCCCAGCACACCATCTCCCAGGTCATACAGGGTGGCGGCATCGGTGCTCATGACCACTTTGTTCTGCGACTTCAAGGCCGGGAGGACTATTACCTCCGGTTTTAACTTAACGGGGACATAGTCCTTGTCGGGTATCGAATAGTAGTAGTCAATGCCATTCTCCGTCTTGTAGAAGGAGTTAAACCCGAGTTCCAGCATCTCTTTCAACCAGGCCGGTGGAGTCTCACCTTCCGCTTCCATGCGGGCTACATATTTCTTCAGATCCAGGCCGTTCCACTGCTCGAAAGGACCCGCCGCATGGTTGTAACCCCAGCGCATGGCGCGGTCAATGTTCAGGATATCATCAGAGACCTCGGGTATCTTTGAGGCTGCATACATAAGGTAACCCTTGTTGAACTCCCAAACAAACCTGGCCGCTTTATCGTCTCCCTCAAAAAAAGCCTCCAGTTTCTCCGGCAGGGTCTTGGCAACCCTGGCTTTCTCCAGGCTCAAAAAATCCGCCGGTTTAACGGGTACGTAGTCCCAGGTGTTAATATCCAGCATGAGCTTTTCCTTGCCCACTCGCTTGTAGAAACCGCCCTTGGTCTTGTTCCCCAGAATGCCCTTGGAGAGCATGTCAAAATAAAATTGCGGCAGTGTATAAGCTTCTTTCTCCGCCGGATCGGTTACGTTATCCTTGACGGTTCCGGTGGAGGCCACCGCAATATCCAGACCCACCAGGTCGATCAAGCCAAACGAACCGGTTCCCGGCCTGCCGGTCGGCGGTCCCATGATGGCATCGACCTCGGAGAAGGTCAGTCCCAGTTCCAGCATGAGCTTGGCGCCCTTGGGACCTCCCCAGTTGCCGAAACGGTTGGCTATAAACGCAGGAGTATCCTTACAGTGGACCACACCTTTACCCAGGGTCCGTTCGCCAAAGTCGGCCATAAACTGCACCACTTCCGGCAGGGTATCCTTGCCGGGAATGATCTCCAGAAGTTTCATATACCGTACCGGGTTGAAGAAGTGAGTGCCGAGCCAGTATCTTCTGAATTCAATCGGCATGTCTTCCGCAATGCTGTTGATGGATATGCTGGAGGTGTTGGAGCTGACAATGGTTCCGGGCTTGATATAGGGAGCTATATTTTTTAGTACGGATTTTTTTATCTCCAGGTTTTCCGGAACCACCTCCACCACCCAGTCACATTCCGACAACCAGGATAGGTTGTCTTCCATGTTGCCGGTGGTAATCAGGTCCGCGTCTTCCTTTAGCATCAACTGAGGTGGTCTTGACTTCAGGAGGGCCTGTTTATTGCCCTCCGCAATTTTGCTCCTCATTGCGGGGTTCTTTTTTTCTTCATCGCTCAGATTAGGAGGAACTATATCTAAGAGATAACTGGGAATGCCTGCGTTCGCCAGTTGTGCTGCAATGCCGCTGCCCATAGTACCTGATCCCAGGACGGCAACTCTCTTGATCTTTTTCTTCACCATTTATACCTCCGTTCTCGTCTTCGTATTGGTCATGGCCGCTACTCAAACAGTGATATTTGCGGGAATCCCCCTCCTACAGTCCCATATACGCCCCCTTTCCATTTTATCTCCCTGTTAGTGTTCCCTTGCCCGGATTATTTTCTATACCGGCCGGCTGGATGCAGCCAGGCGATGCCGCCCTGGTTTCTCCCGGGACCCATGCAAATTACCGGCCAGGCGACGAATTGTATTTACCCGTCTGTCCTGCTGATTATAGTTGCTCCGGTGCCGGCCCGGCTTCCGTAGTTCTGGACCCGGTCCAGTTTCCGTGAATTGTAATGAGCAGGCAGGCGGTTCCCGATTCAAACCCGGTTTCAAGGCCGATGACAGCTTTTGGCCTTCCTGCCGGTATAGGCGGGGGACGGTTGGCAAAAGCTGATCGAAATTATGGAAGAGTTCCGGGTTGGGTTTACAATGACTTCTTTCCCTAAGATTTGTAAAGAACGGACTTATTATACTTGTTAAACTCATAAGTCCCTGGCCGCTGCAGCCGACATACCGGTTCCTCAATCTTTCCGCCGGCGACTGCCTGATGACCGGAACATCCTGGCTGCTTACCACAGCTTGAGGGATGAAAGACAGGATAAAGATAGGATGCATCATGTTTCGTAGTGCTCACTGAACTATTCAGTCTTTTGCGGTGGGTATTCTTGGTGGTCTTCACGGTCCTTGGTTCTCCGGTCAAAACAAAAGACAAGGGTGGTTTGGATATCACCCTTGTCTCTTCAGGTACGCCGGCCGACCAACGAAGCGGCGGCTCAGGGTACAAGTTTAGCCGCGGTCTACCCATACTTTCTAGTATTCAAATATTTCGGTGGGTGCGTCTATTATTGAGCTGTCTCCGTCCTTGACCAACTCGGCAATGTACCATACGTAGGGAACCACGTTACGCAGGTAGTACTTGGCGGACAGGAACTTGCCATAGTAGAAGTTGTAATCGTAATGATCGGGTCCCAGTTCCTTCATCCGCTTATAGGCTATCAGGGCCTGTTCCAACAGGCAGTAACCGCCATAGATCTGGCCGGTCGCAGTAAGGATCCGGCGGGCATACACCTGTAAGTACCCGAACTTCTTCTCGGCCAGGTATCCGCCCATCGCCATCATAATCTCGCGGTAGGAAGCCATAGCTTTTTCCAGGTTGGCAAACTCTTTCTCCAGTTCAGGCACCGAGCCCTTGTTGGCTGCCAGGAAATCATCAATATCCTTGAGGAAATCCTGGAATGTCTGTCCCTTGTTCATAGTCCATTTACGTCCCAGCAGGTCCTGAGCCTGAATGAAGTTCGTGCCTTCCCAGATGGAATAGATCTTCACATCACGAGCAGCCTGCGCTACGGGATAGTCCTCACAGAAACCATAACCACCGTGAGCCTGGATCGATTCGCCAATCAGCCCCCAAGCCTCATCACTGGGATAAGCTTTGCATATGGGGGTAAGGACGTCGACCTTACCGCTGGCCCACTTCCTGCGCTCGGGATCCGGATCATTGTGCGCAATATCCAGGTAGTAGTAGCACTTGTGGATCATTGCTCGGCAGGCTTCCAGGGTGGCCTTGTTCAGCATCAGCATGCGCTTGACGTCTTCATGATTGATTATCTGAGTCCGCTCACCTTTGGGATTGGTCATCGGGCGACCCTGTACCCGCTCCTTGCAGTAGTTCTTGGCGTTCCAGTAGGCGTTGGCCGCAACGCAGGTAGCCATGATCCCGGTTCCCTGGCGCTCTTCGTTCATCATCACGAACATCTGGGCCATTCCCTCGGCTCTCCCATCCGGTCCGGGAGGGTTCCCCAACAGCCAGCCGCGACAGTTGTCGTTATCCCCAAAGGCCAGGGCTGCGGTTGGCTGGCCGTGCAGTCCCATCTTGTGTTCGATAGCTGTAGTAACCACATCATTGTCTTCCAGGCTGCCATCTTCGTTTACCCAGTACTTGGGCACTACGAAAAGAGAAATCCCTTTGGTGCCGGGAGCCGCCCCTTCAATCCGGGCCAGGTACAGGTGAATAATGTTTTCAGAAAAATCTCCGTCACCACAGGTAATGAACTGCTTGCTTCCTTTTATCTTGTAAATCCGCGGGTGATCGGTAGGATAGGCCTTGGAAAGGATGTCTCCCACGTCGGACCCTGCGGTTGGCTCCGTAAGACACATAGTTCCCGACCAGGTCCCGTCAAACATCTTGGGCAGGAACATCTGTTTCAGCTTCTCATCGCCGAAATTCTGAATAAGACGAGCCGCTCCGGTGGTCAGCCCCACAGAACTGGTTCCTGCCGGGCAGGCGGCCTGGATCATTTCCATCAAGGAGCAGAAAACCACCTCGGGAATGGTTCCCTCAGCGTTTTCGTCAATATTGGAAGTCCCCCAGCCGTTTTCCTGGAGATACTTAAAAACCTTGGTCGCTCCCGGCGCACAAATGACTTTCCCGTCCTCAAACTTAACCCCGTGCTCCTCCATCTCATCGGCACAGGGTGCAATAACCTCGGCCGCAATCTTGTGAACTTGGTCGACCATCATGTCAATGTCATCTTTGCTGTAATAATCTTTGAACTTGTCATAGGCAAAGATTTCCTCGGTGGGAAGCCATTCTTTGAGAATGAATTTTAGGTCACGGGTGTTATAAGAAAAAACAGAACTCATCGAATACATCCTCCCTTTACAGATAATAGAGATAACGGAAGTCTCTTAAATATCTCGGGCTGCCGGAACATACCCCTCAGACCAGTCTTCATAGTGCACTGAATCACTTTTTCTATCTCTCGGTTCATCCAAGATCCCTGCAGGCCGAAGGCATTATACTTCCGCAACCGGATTGACATCTGCGGGTGTAATCTCCAGTATTGTCTACACCCGCGAATATGGAGTCAACCTCTCACCTCCTTTTGACCCCCATCCCGAATATCATTACTTATATTAATTCTACAACGAAAGGCCAATCCCTGTATAATCGAACAGTAAAAAATTATGGGAAGTCTCTCTCCATGGTCCAGACGGGCATTAATTCTTAGAGGTCGCGGCTGGATAATTTATAGATGCCAAGCCCGATAAACAGCAGAATATAACCGGCAGTATAAGCCAGCATCTCCATACTGGGCGGGGTAATCGTCAAAAAAGGAGTAAATCTCATCAACTGTGCGGGTACCGGGCTTCCTTGTAAGAGCAGGTAGTTCACCAGGCGGTACAACGAATCAACCGGCAGGAGGAGGCTGGTTAAAATCCCTATCATGGTCAGCGAAGAAGCGGCCGCGGTTCCTGATGCTCCCGCGGTTAAAGCCATGGAGGACATCTGCACCCCGACATACTCTAACATCCCGCCAATCACGGCGACACTATAAAGCATGAACATGAATACACCGTTTCCCAGGGTGCTCAAAAAGGTACTGCCCCACAGATTTACTGCCAGCAGTACCAGCGGCTGCAGGGCAAAAAGGACCATGGCACTGAAAAACCCGTCTGAATAGAAATGGAAGACGCGCCATACAATCATATTGGTAGCGATAAACACAAAGAGGCTGTATACTACCAGAGCCAACCCCAGTCCGGCGTACTTGCCCAGGAATATCTGGGTCCGGGAAATCGGCTTGGCTGCGGTGGCCGGCATGATTCCGTTTTCGATATCCGCGGAGATGGCTCCTGCTGAGGAAAAAACCGTGACCAATGATACCAGCATCCCACTGACGAAAAGACCGGCGGTCAGTAATTCACCCGCCAGCGACAAGCGTACCAGTTCAGCGGTTTCCGGTATATCTTTACCCACATAATGAAGTCCCAGCCACAAAATGCTGAGATACACGACGGTCAGGACCAGTCCCAGCAGCAGAATTCTCTTATTCAGCATCTCGCGAAAGGTGAGGCGTGCAATGGTAATCATCAGCGGCTTCCCCCATAATATTTATAAACACATCCTCCAGAGAAAAGCCGGAGGTAGTCATCTCGTACAGGTCTCCCCCATTCTGCACGACAATCGATGCCAGGACCGGTAATAAGTCTTCTGAGGCAACCGCAACCTGGACCAGACCATTATCGATAAATACCTCCTGGCTAACCGCGCGGATCGACTCCAGAATCCGGGGACTCCCCGTGTAGCGCAGACTAACCACCTGTTTACCGCCGGTAAAATTGGAAAGCCTGCCCTGATCCAGGATGATCCCACCTTTAATAAACGCTACATGATCGCAGGTCATCTCCACTTCACTCAGCAGGTGGCTGTTCAGGAAGACGGTTTTGGACTCAGAACGCAGGTTTTTGATTATTTCCCGGATTTCTCTTCGCCCTATAGGATCAAGAGCTGAGGTAGGCTCATCCAGGAAGACGAGTTCAGGATCCGGCAGCAGTGCACTGGCTATACCCAGGCGCTGCTGCATGCCCTTGCTGTATGACCGGATCGGTTCCCTCTCCCTTCCCCGGAGCCTAACCATCTCCAATACCACCGGGATCCGCTCCTTGAGAAATCTCCGTTCCAAGCCGTACATGGCTCCATGGAACTCCAGGAGTTCCCTCCCGGTAAGCCACTCCTGAAAGCGGAAGTTTTCCGGTAAAAAACCGATCTTGCGGCGTACCTGCTTATTCCCCAGCGGTTGGCCCAGAACCATCCCCTGTCCATCCGTAGGCCGCAGCAAACCGATCAGGGTCTTGACAACTGTACTCTTGCCTGCGCCGTTCGGACCCAAAAAGCCGAAAACCTGCCCCTCGGAAACCGAGAGGCAGATGTCACGGCAGCCCGGCTTACCATCATACAGTTTGGTCAGGTTAAGGGTCTCAATAATCATCCTATTTCATCCCTTCAGCCATCTCCAAAATCTGTTCCAGGGGCAACTGCCCGTTTATGCTGTAGATGATCCCGTTCTCACTCCAAAGCACCGTGGTAGAGGTGGAGTCCATGGAATGTTCCGGCTCATTATTCCAGATGACCCCCTGGTGACCCCGCACCGTTACCGGCTGTAAATTGGCAGTCGTCGGGATAACCATGGTATGTCTCCAGTCGTCGATACTGGCCAGTTGCTGTCTGATTTTCTCCGGCCAGAAAGGCAGGCTGAGCAGGGCATCCTTAACCTCTTCCACTTCAATATTGCCAGGAACCGCTAGTTTCGGGCTTCTCATCTGAACTATGGAAACAGGAGGCAAACCCGCCGATCGGTAGTTCAGGAACACCCGAGGAGGAGCGCTCAGGGTTATCGTCTGCTGATCAAGTTCCCGGGGCAGCAGCCGGGTGCCCCCCAGACTGTATATCATGCTGTTAATTCCAGGCACATTAAGAGTTAGACTCATCTGGGCTTGTTTCTTAACGGATACCCGCGGTGTAACGTAACCATCAATATCGAGCTGTATTATTTTGAAACCCACAATTTCAGCGGCCTCGTCCAAAGTGCATTCCGGGAGAATCTCCTCGGATCCGACTATCTTGAAAGTCCCTATATTATCAATATCGATCTCCTTGAGCCCGTTCCGAATCGCCGTATCGATCTGTGCCATCTCATGAGTAGTGATTTCTATGGTCTCAATCCGGTCCACCCGGAAAACTGACAGAAAATCGGCTACTGCACTCCGGGCGCCGCCAAAAAAGAGAGTTCCTGCCAGCAGAAGTATCGCTGCTGCCGCAGCTACACCCGATTTGGAACGGCTTTTGCCAGGCAAGCTGCGGCCCGGCTTTTGTTTATGATCGGCGTTCAGCTGTAATTTCAACCTTATCCAGGACTCTTCCTTAAACGCATTGCTCAGATCAATCTCCTCCAGGTGTTCTGATAAGACACCTTCCAGGAACTGTTCATCCTCGGCCAGAACACGCAATCGCTCCTGGCAATCGCTACACTGTTTTAAGTGGCTCTCCACTGCCATACCTTCGGATTTGAGCTCTCCGTCCAGGTAGGCCAGCAGCATATGATCCTCATAACAGCCCATCTTTTATTTCCCCCCTGTCTTCATACTCGCGTCGAAACCTTTTAATTGCCCGGAGCAGAATGGTCCCTACTGAGCTTTTGTTAACCCCTATAACCTCGGCGATCTCCTGGTATGAGAAACCGGAGAACCTCATGATCAGGCATGTACGATCACGTTCGGACAGAGATTCAAGAACCTGGTGGACGTTAACCCTCTCCTCGCTCCTGATCGCCAGTTCCTCTAAATCAGATGCTTCCTGTTCAGCCTGATATGCTGCTGTCTCCCTCCGCATTCGGTTCCCCCGCTGACGCAGATAGTTGTAACCCAGGTTGGTTGCCACTCGAAAAAGCCAGGCTCGGGGATTTTCCAAAGTCGATGGTCCATAATGATAGAGTTTCAGGAATACCTCCTGCGATAAATCCTGAGCAGCAGTTGCCTCACCGGTAAGGTGGCTCAAATAACGCATAACCGGAAGGTAATACATATCAAACAGTTTTCTCAGCTCTGCCTCTTGCATGCCCAGCTCCTAATTTAAAGGGAATGGTTTTGTTTTCCCCAGGGTGCACTCCGGGTCTTTATACTTATAGACAACGCCGGGGAAAGATTTGTGACAGGGAGTACTGTATTTTATCGCATTTTCACTACCGCTTCCATTTAATGATAGCTTAACATACAGACGCCGCGCCAGTACCGCAGGTCCCAAGCCGATGGTCCTAACCGGCGCCTCAGTATTAATTATCGTGGGTCATGCCGCCGCCCTGAAGATGCGGATGTACTTTTACAAGACCGCGCGGGAAAGCTCACTGCTTTAGCTGTGGGATGAGAGCGCGAATTGGTTGTTCCAAATAGCAAAACCTACTATGATGTAGTTATGGAAGAGAACCCGTGGGAGTTGTCAGATAAACAGAGATGCAGGTCCCGATTGTCTGATATAAGGTAGGTGCATTTCACCATCCGCCATTGCATCCTCCGAAAGAGGGATAACGTTGTCAACCAGTGTCCGCGTGTAAATCCCAATTAATCTTAATAGGGGCGGTTTATCACCGTTTCAAATCGATTTTGGTTTTATTTGCGACCCGAAGCTCTTTTCTTTCACATCAATATGTGTTATCATGCATATGGCCTTCTATGTCTAGTGTTCGCTTGCTCTTTCAGCTTAAGTTGAACTCCGCGGACTGGAGGAGCTCTATTCGAAAGGAGTCCTATAAATGCTGTTTGAGGACAAAGTTCTAACGTGTAAGGAATGTGGAGTTGAATTCGTGTTTACCGTAGGTGAACAGGAATTCTACGCCGAGAAAGGCTTTCAGAACATTCCCGGCCGATGCCCGGAATGCCGGAGAAGGAGAAAAGCTGAAAGCCGTGGTGGCTCGGGTGAGAGAGAAATGTTTGACGTAATCTGTGATGAATGTGGGGTTGAAACAAAAGTTCCGTTCCGTCCAAGCGGAGATCGACCAGTCTACTGCAGTGACTGTTTTCGGAAAAGACAATACTAATCGAATTATGAATACAAACAAAGAATAAGAATTACCATATGTTCAGCATACAAAGGGACCGGAATAAACCGGTCCCCTTTTTACTTATTAAGTTTCAGCTATCGAAAGCCCAAATCAATTCTGCAGACTGCCCATACGCTTTTTAAACACCAGGAACATATCTTCAAAAAGCTTACGAAAGCGCTTTAAAACTTCAAATACCTGGTCTAATTGCTCATCCGGGAGCTCCATTAACATTGCCTCTGTATAAACCGGTATCCCATCTTCACCGTGGCTCTTCAGGATCAGGTGGCCCCGGTTGCGGCCAACCGTGTATGCTTTGATTCCCGTTTCTTTCTCAAAATCTGCCATCAACCCGGACAGTTCCTGCCACAGCGAATTATTTAAGTCCTGATTCTGGATAAGCTGGTAGGCAGCTTTTTTTTCCTCCTCGTTTAACACCAGGTTGTGTATTTTAACATTAAACGAATACGCACGTTTACCGCTGCCAGAATCGAAGTAAAGAGCCTGCTCCAGTATGTACTTGATTTTTTCAAGTTTCTCCACATAACTCCTCCTTTACATCTCTAATCTACATAAACAAAATACAATAAATGTATTATTGTGGTTTTCTATGCACCTCCCTTCCATTGTTTACAGTATATAGCTTGAATACCTCTATTTGTACTTTTATTTTTTGGGGCTTAAGGCGGGAACGGCCGCAGCTGCAGCGAAAACGGGGCGGTATTGGGAACACCGCCCCTCGACACCTCCCCCTTTTGCCTTGGAAGGCGGAGAAAGCCGAAGGTTGCTGTATTAAACAAATTTACTTTAGTCGATATTACCTGATATAAATCGATGATTTTTTTGAATTTCGTAAGAAATTACAGGAATTTTGTCGGGTATGCTAAAATAATTACTACATACTGTTTCATTATTGCTCACTGCACAGGGGGATTATGGTGCCCAATCGTGATCTCGACAAAACCAATGAAGAACTGGTGCGGGAGGTAAGATCTTTACGCCAGAAGCTTCACGAAACGGAGATGCGCCTACAATCTCGGGCCAGAAGCACCTGGATTGAAGCGGAAGACCTTTACCTGAGCCTTATCGCTGAAGCCTTGTTTGGTTACTACGTTATCCAGCATGGCCGCTTCCGTTTTGTAAATCCGCGAATGATTGAAATGTTCGGCTATACGGTCGAAGAAATGCTGGAAGAAGTTGCTCCGCTGGATCTGGTCCACCCCGCGGATAGAAAAGCTACAGCGGACGTTATCAAACTGCGGCTGGATGGGGTTTGGGGATCGGCCACCCATAACCTCAGGTGCATCCATAAAGACGGCAGCACGGTTTATATACAGGCAACCAGTTCCCCCATCAAATACCGAGGAAAACCCGCAATACATGGCACCCTGCTTGATATAACGGACCGCATAATGTTTGAGAGGAATCTGCGGCAGAGCGAAAGCCGTTATCGCGGTATCGTCGAAGATCAGACGGAGCTCATTTGTCGGTTCTTACAAGACGGGACTCTCACCTTTGTCAACGAGGCCTTCTGTCGTTATGTTGGCAGCAGCCGGTCTCAACTGGTGGGCCGTAGTTTCCTGGAGAAAGCCGGCGAAGAGGACCGCAATCTTTTCCGGCAGATGATATCACAGCTTAATCACAACAGTCCGGTAACCACCGTGGAACGACACATGGTCTTACCCAATGGGAAACACTGCTGGCAGCAGTGGACCATACGGGCCATATTTGACGAGTCTTTCAATCAGGTGGAATTCCAGGGAGTCGGGCGGGACATCACCGAGCAGAAAACGGCGGAGGAGGCGCTGGTACAGAGCGAAACAAACCTGCGCCACCAGGTTGACTATCTAAACACTTTAATGCAAAGCCTAAACGAGTTGTTTTTTACTTATGATTCTGAGGGCTATATTACATTCGTCAATCAAAAATCCAGGGAGGTCCTGGGCTATGAACCGGATGAACTCCTGGGCACCAATGTTTTGAATTACGCTCCCGACAACGTCCGGGAAGAGGTCAGGAATGGGATGCAAAGAATCCTCCAGGATGGGGAGTCACTAAGCGATGAGATACCTGTAGCCCGCAAGGATGGATCACGGCGCATAATAAGGTTTAATACTGCTCCCATCATTGAAGACGACAACATCACCGGTGCTATGGTACTGGCCGAGGATGTGACGGAACGGAAGAGAACGGAAGCTGCTCTCCGGGCGAGCGAATCCAATTTATTGAAACAGGTCGACTACCTCAACACCTTAATCGACAGTCTTAACGAACTATTCTTTACCTACGACACCAGCGCCCGTATAACCATGGCCAATAAAAAATCCCTGGAAGTACTCGGGCTTAATCCCGTGGAAATCCTCGGCCGCGATGTTCATACCCTGGCAGTAGATGAAGATCAGGAACTTATTGCCAGGGAAAAAAGAGCACGTCTGACCGAGGGGCTACCGGGGAGTTACGAAGTGTCAGTGCTTCACCGGGATGGAAGCAAAAGACTGCTGCGGTTGAACTCTTCGCCTATTATTGAAGACAACCGTATAGTCGGAGGTATGGTTCTGGCGGAGGACATAACCGAACGGAGACGGACCGAGGAAGCCCTGGCGGCGGAAAAAGAATGGCTGGCGGTAACTCTCCGCAGCATCGGTGAAGGAGTTATTACCACCGACACTAGGGGGACCATAATGCTGATAAACGATGTCGCCGAAAAGCTAACCGGCTGGACGCAGTGCCAAGCGGTCGGCAATTCAATGGAAGAGGTTTTCCGTCTGGTTGATTCCCATAACGGAGAGCAACAACCTCTTGACTTAATTGATAGGCTCAAGGCCCAGGAGGTTGTAGAACTGGGCAACCAGGTACTGGTCTGCAGGGACGGGCAGCAGCGAATCATCGATGCTACCTGCGCCAGGATAAGAAGCCGCTCTCAACGGTTCATCGGTGCGGTCCTGGTTTTCCGTGATATTACCGAAAGGTTGAGACTGGAGCAGGAATTAATCAGAACCAGCAAATTGGAATCCCTGGGGGTTCTGGCCGGGGGAATCGCCCATGATTTTAACAATCTGCTAACGGTCATTATGGGTTATATAAGCCTGGCCAAGATCAGCATTGATGACCCCCAAACGGCACTGGAGCTTTTGAACAAGAGCGAAAAAGCTTCGTGGCAGGCTAAATCCCTGACCCAGCAGTTGCTCACTTTTGCCCGCGGTGGGGAACCGGTGAAAAAGACCACCAGCATCGTCAACCTGATAAAGGACTCGGTGGAATTCAGCCGGAGCGGTTCCAGCATTAAATGCGAAATATCCGTGCCTGAAAACCTATGGCCGGTTGACGTAGATGAAGGCCAGATAAGCCAGGTGATTAACAATCTGGTTATCAATGCCATCCAGGCCATGCCGGAAGGAGGAACCCTCTGGGTGAGCGCGGCCAACGTAAACGTGGATGAAAAGATCAGCCTTCCGTTGGAGTCCGGAAGATACATTAAAATAACGGTTCAGGACGAGGGGATCGGCATCCCGACTGCCCATTTCGAAAAGATCTTTGACCCATACTTTACCACCAAGCCAACCGGAAGCGGTCTGGGTCTGGCTACTGCGTATTCAATTATCAAGAACCACGGGGGATTAATAACCGTTGACTCCATTAAAGGTCAAGGGTCGTCTTTTGAAATCTATCTCCCCGCATCCTCCCATTCCCCTCAGGATTCCGCCGATCAACTCTTGCTTCCGGCAACCGGACAGGGCAGAATTCTGGTAATGGATGACGAGAAAAATATCCAGGATGTAATTAAACGGATACTAAAAACGCTCGGTTATGAAGTAACCGTGACCAACAACAGCCTGGAGGCCGTCGCCTCCTACCAGGAAGCCATGAAAAACGGACACAAGTTCGACGCCGTGATCATCGACCTAACCGTACCGGGAGGCAGAGGCGGCAAGGATGCGATCCAGAAGCTCCTGGCGGTTGATCCGGAGGTCAAAGCAATTGTAAGCAGTGGGGATTCAAATGCCCCGATTATGGCGGAATATGCAGATTGGGGCTTCAAGGGGGCCGTCACCAAGCCCTTCGGAATAAATGAGCTGAGCCAGATTTTAAAACGGGTACTGGCTGACGGCTAGCAGCAAGGGCCCGGTTGCAGCAGGCTGAAGGGAAACCGGCCCAGCAGCCGGTGCGGCTGCTTCCGAGCCCCATAGGCATAACCACGCCGTCCGCGGGAATCGTTTTGCATCATATCGGCTGCGTTTTCGTTCTTACTTACGCGAAAAAGACATACCCGCCAATTATTAAACACAGACTCCCAAAAATGGCGTAGGCATATTCGACGAATTTAAGGGTGCTGTCCTTTTCCATCCTGTACGGCGTGTTGTTCCTGGTATAACCGGCAACTCCACGAGCACAGAACCGGCGGAAAATGAGAAATCCTGCTCCAATCATGCTAATGCACAAACCGGTTATCTGCTGAGCATCCATGTCGACAATCTCCTTTTGGGGAAGTATAGAAGTATAATTATTATACCCTGAAATCCTCACCTGTCATTCCAATAGATTCAACCGCCAGGTTGGCTCTTAATAAAACCTGGTATCCAGAGAAGCCACCATGCTCAAGCAATGAGAAATGCAAGAACTGGATACTGGAAATCCGGCAATATCCGGGGTGCGCCATCACTGATTCGCGACCTAATCGGCTCCGGTTATGCCATTAACCAAAAGCTCAATGTATCTGCTTTTAACATCAGGGTCATCCAGATCCAGTCCGGTGATCTCGGCAATGCGTTCTCCCATGAGGATGGGGAAAGAGAGAGAACTTAACAGCTGCAGGGTCCGCAGGTAATGAACAATCCGGCTTTCCTCCGGCCTAATCTGGGCAATGGTTCTGGCAACCAGTATTATTCCTTCATTCTTGAGGTACTCCTGGTATTCGACCCTTACCGAGTTGTTATGCAGGCTCTGGCTGATGAAATTCCGGATAATGTCCGGGTATTCCATGATCACCTTTGAGTACTGCCTGACAAAACACTCCAGCCGGGCTGACGGTTCAATTTCATTGGACTTTAGACAGGCGAAGGTATCTTCGATGCGGAGGGTTACCATGTTTAAGGCCTCATTAATAACGGCGTCCTTGGAACCGAAATGATAATTGACCGCAGCTACGTTAACTCCTGCCATGGCCGCGATCTTGCGGATGGTCACGTTCTGAAAACCCTCTCTGCCGATAATATCCAAAGTAGCCTTTATTATCCTGTCCTTGGTGGTTAACTCCTGGTTCTTCCTGCTCATTACCTTCCCTATTGTTTTAAACAGCGTTTAATCTAATTTATAGTATATTATGATCACAAGTCAAATTGACAAGCTGATGGGTCCCTGTCAAGATTAAGTGGGTAAACTCCCGCATA
>LFRU01000054.1 GCA_001512495.1 Syntrophothermus sp. DTU052
GGCTCCACGAATCCTGGCGGACTCGCTTCTCTGCCTCCCACCTATCCTGTACATGACCTGCCAAAATCCAATATCAAGTTGCAGTAAAGCTCCACGGGGTCTTTCTGTCCTATCGCAGGTAACCGGCATCTTCACCGGTATTACAATTTCACCGAGCCCCTCGTCGAGACAGTGCCCAGATCGTTACGCCTTTCGTGCGGGTCTGAACTTACCAGACAAGGAATTTCGCTACCTTAGGACCGTTATAGTTACGGCCGCCGTTCACTGGGGCTTCGGTTCAAAGCTTCGCCCGAAGACTAACCTTTCCCCTTAACCTTCCAGCACCGGGCAGGCGTCAGCCTCTATACTTCATCTTTCGATTTTGCAGAGACCTGTGTTTTTGATAAACAGTCGCCTGGGCCTCTTCTCTGCGACCCCCTCGTGCCACCACATGTCTAACATGGCTACACTACACGGGGCACCCTTTCTCCCGAAGTTACAGGGTCATTTTGCCGAGTTCCTTAACGAGGGTTCTCTCGCGCGCCTTAGGATTCTCTCCTCGCCTACCTGTGTCGGTTTGCGGTACGGGCACC
>LFRU01000075.1 GCA_001512495.1 Syntrophothermus sp. DTU052
GCTTGCCCGCCGAAGGACACCTGAGTACCTGCCACGATCTGTTCATCATATCGCGGGCTGCCATTCAGAAACCTTTTTTTGTCGAGACGGTGGCCAAGACCGAAGAATACATTGATCACCCTGGATACCCACAGGGAAAACTGGTCAAAAACACTAACCGTCTCCTGGCAACCTATCCGGGTATGAGGGGAATCAAGACGGGAACAACCGATGCTGCCGGCAAGTGCCTGATAGGCCTGGCCGAGAGAAATGGTCGCCAACTGGTTACCGTGGTGCTGCGAGCCGGTGACCGGTACAGTGCTACCAAAACCCTGTTTGATTACGGTTTCGATAGCTTTTCCCGCACCAAGGTCATTGATAAGGATAAACCCTTTAAGTATCTGCGGGTAGATGAGGGCCATGCGGCGAAAGTAGCAGTGTGTCCGGAAAAAAACAGTGTTATCTGGCTTCCGGAGGATGGGTTGAAAGAGGTGGAAAAAAAGGTGCTGTTAGATTACCGTCCCCGGGCCCCGGTTAATAAGGGAGAAAGAATCGGTATCGTAAGATTGTATTATAAGGGTGAGCTGGTGGACGAAATCGGACTTGAAGCAGCCTCTCAGGTTGAAAGGATACCGTCAGGTATTTGGAGAATTATCAAGAGAGCGGTGAATGAAAACCGGGCGGACATTCAATCCGGAGATGTTTCCGGGTCTTGTTGCGGGATTTAAGGACCAGCACCAGTGTTCTTGTGCCGGGTCAGCCAATGATTTGCGCAGAGATGATCGAAATCAACTGTTTTTGATTTGGAGGTTTTTTTGTGGTAGTAGAAAAACGCATGCTACCGAATGGTGCGACGACGGTTATTGAAGAAATACCACATGTCAGATCCGCGGCTATCGGAGTGTTTGTAAAGATGGGGTCCAAGCACGAACCGGAGGAACTGAACGGCATCTCCCACTTTATTGAACACATGCTCTTCAAAGGGACCGCAAGGATGAGCGGTCGTGAGATAGCTGAAGCCTTTGAGAGAATGGGCGGTCAGCTCAATGCTTACACGAGCAAAGAACATACCTGTTTTTATGCCCGGGTCCTAGATGAAAACCTTTTCGAAGCCATGGATGTACTGTTTGATATGCTTTACAACTCAACGATGAATGAAAAAGACGTGGATACAGAGCGGGGAGTAATCCTGGAAGAGATTAATATGTATGAGGATACACCTGATGAGCTTATTCACGATGTCTTTTCCCAGACGATCATGGCCGGACACCCATTGGGCAGACCGGTTTTGGGCAGACAGGAAATCATTGCTTCCATGTCGCGGAATACTATTTATAAGTATTATCGCGCGTTTTACCACCCGGCCAACATGGTGATCGCGGTGGTGGGTAACATCAACGGCGAAAAGGTTTTTGAGCGGCTGGCGAGTTACACGGGATATCAGCTGCAACCCGGGACCCCGAGGGAAGCAGTGGCACCCCGTTTAAGCGATGGCATAAACCTGGTACCCAAGGATATTGAACAGCTTCAAATCTGCCTGGGAGTACCCGGCATCCCCTACACTGATGAGCGTCGATACACTCAGAATGTGATGAACAGCATACTGGGAGGAGGTATCAGTTCCCACCTGTTCCAGAAGATTCGCGAAGAGAGGGGACTGGCTTACAATGTTTATTCCTACCCTTCAACCTACAGGGAGGCCGGAACCTATACCATTTATGTGGGAACGGGTCCCGGCAAGGTTCGCGAGTTCTTTGCCTTATTGAGAGACGAGCTCGATCGGTTCATCCGCGTGGGAGTGACTGCGGAAGAGGTGAGAAGGACTCAGAGCCAGATCAAAGCCAGCCTCTATTTAGGTATGGAAAGCGTTATGAGCCGAATGAACCGTCTGGGAAAATCCGAGGTATTGTATAGAAAGATAACACCGGTAGAAGAGATCATTGAAAAGGTGTTTGCCGTGACCCCCCAAATGGTTAAGGAGTACGCTTATGATATTTTGGGCAAACAGCCCTATTCACTGGCGGTCATCGGTGAACAATCGGTTCTCCCTGAGGTTGAAATGAGCTTCCGTGAGCTGGAGAGTTTTATGCGTGCTTAGTTCTTTTTGTTTTGATGGGTGTCAACTGAACAGGAGGCACTATATATTTATATGAAAGGTGGAACAGTCGGTCCTATGATCATCGAAGTCCAGGTAAAGGTGCTGGATCACGGACAGGGGTTGGAATTGCCGGAGTACATGACTGAAGGTGCTTCCGGGGTTGACCTCCGGGCAGCAGTAACCGAACCTGTCACCATCAGACCCCAGGGGATAGCATTGATCCCTACCGGAATATCGCTGGCTATTCCTCCGGGCTATGAGGCCCAGGTAAGGCCCCGTAGCGGACTGGCGTCAAAATTCGGGTTAACCATATTGAATTCACCGGGTACTATTGACGCCGACTACCGTGGTGAGATCAAGGTCATAGTCATAAACCTGGGGGACAACGATTATATTGTACAGCGGGGAGAAAGAATAGCGCAAATGGTCTTTTGTCAGGTAGCTAGGGCGAATTTCCGGCTGACTGCGGACCTGAGCACAACTCCTCGCGGCCAGGGAGGATTTGGGCATACCGGTTAGGGGGGATCAGCTTGCGGATGAGCGAGTTAGCCGGCAAAGAGATTATTAATATCAACGACGGCCTGAAAATGGGACAGGTCGGTGATTCCGATCTGATAATCAACCCTGATAATGGAGAGATTCATTCAATAATCCTTCCCAATCGTGGGAATTTCGTTAACCTGTGGATAGATCGACAGAAGATCGTAGTTCCCTGGGAAGCAGTTAGAAAGATCGGCCGGGAGGTTATTGTCGTAGACCTTGACCATACCAATCCCCGTTTTCGCAGCCATAGTTTCTAGGCACCGGCGCAGCATAAACTCAAGGTTGACTCGACTTCGCGAAAGGATACACTATTGTTAGAGAGCATCCAAGGGGGAACACATTATGGCAAAAGAACTGCAGGTAGTGGTAGTTGGGGCCTTGGGGAAAATGGGGAGAGAAACCGTAAAGGTGCTTAAAAAGTCTGATAACCTGATACTGGCGGCAGCAGTGGATGTTAAAGCGGGTAACGCTAAAGTATCAGATATAACCGGTGATGAGAACGACTGTCTGCCCATTTGGCCGGATCTTGATGAGGCCCTTGATTCAGTAGGAGTCGACGTGGTGGTGGATTTTACGAATCCCCAGGCTGTTTATAATAACGCCCGGAGTGTGCTGCGGCGTGGAATACCGTGTGTTGTCGGTACTTCGGGCCTCAATGAGAGAGAAATAGGCGAGCTGGAAAAGCTGGCCTGGGAAAACCGAACCGGCATTGCGATTATCCCGAACTTTGCCATCGGTGCTGTTCTCATGATGCGGTTTGCCGAGGAGGCCAGCCGCTATTTTGCTCATGTGGAGATAGTTGAACTTCATCACGACGGCAAACTGGACGCTCCGTCAGGAACTGCCATTAAGACAGCAGAGATGATTGATCGCCATAGAGGGGGGGTACCACCGTCACCTCGGGGACAGTTTGAGAAGTATCCGGGAGCCCGAGGTGGACAGGTAAACGGTGTACAGGTGCACAGCATCAGGCTCCCCGGTCTGGTCGCCCACCAGGAAGTAATTTTCGGGGGGCAGGGCCAGACATTGAGCATACGGCATGATTCATACAATCGTGAGTCCTTTATGCCCGGGGTATTGCTTACCGTTGAGAAGATCATGGATATCAAAGGATTGGTTTATGGTTTGGAGCACCTTATCTAGCTGCCGACCTGAACACCATCGACAAGGAAGTCTCTTGTAACGAAGACATCCTTTTACATAACTGAACTGAAACAGGAGCCGTCACCTTGACACCGGTGTCGAAAAGGTGTCAAGAGAACCGTCCCCGTGACACCTACCCGTGACACCTATAGCTGAATTGAAAACGACCGGTCTTCAGCCGTTTGCTGCTGGAGCCGGTTTTTCACGTTCTTGATGCGATTTACGTATACTGTTGATAGTTAGTGTATAAAAGACCTAAGAGGGGTGCTTTTTGTGAGTTCGGCCTTATCTGGAGTCAAGATTGCGGTTCTGGGTGGGGACGATCGGGAATTGATTCTGATATCGGAATTGGTCACCCTCGGGGCTACCGTTACCGTTGTAGGCTTCCCGCGCGAGAAAATCAAGCATGGTGCCTTCATAAGCAAATCAGTGGAGGACGGGTTATTCGAAGCAGAGGTTGCGATACTCCCTATGGTGGGAACTGATATTCGGGGTTACATACGTGCCGTCTATACTGAAGAGAAACTGCAGCTGACAGAGAAAGCCCTTCAAGGCATGGCGATACCATCAATGTTGATTATCGGCACTGCCCGTCCGTTTCTGAAACAGTGGACCGCAAAACTGGGCATTACGCTGATGGAAATCGGAGAAATGGACGATGTGGCTATCCTGAACTCTATCCCCACGGCCGAAGGGGCTATTCAAATCGCCATGCAGGAGATGAAAACCACCATCCATGGCAGCCGGGCTATGGTGTTGGGGTTTGGCCGGGTTGGCATGACCCTGGGCAGGACGTTAAAGGCATTAGGAGCTACGGTATTAGTTGTTTCCCAACATGACGGTGAATTGGCCCGGGCTTACGAGATGGGATGCCAGCGGATTCATTTATTTGACCTGGCTGACAGCCTTAACCGAGTTGATGTGGTATTCAATACCATCCCGGCCCCGGTATTGACCGGCGAAGTTCTAAGACGGATGAGTCCCGATACCTTGATAATTGATCTCGCTGCCGCTCCTGGAGGGACTGAATTCGCGGCGGCCAATGAGTACGGCATAAAGGCCCTGCTCGCACCGGGGTTGCCGGGGAAAGTTGCTCCGGTTACAGCCGGACGGGTACTGGCGGAGGTCGTTCCCCGGTTAATTGAAAAAACAATGATCAAGGCTTACGACCAATTGCATCTTGCTTGAATGGAGGGAAACGTGCAGTGCTTTTAAGCGGCGTGTCGATTGGTGTTGTAATGACAGGCTCGCATTGTACGGTGGGAGCGGTAATACCTGCAATTAAAAGACTGAAGTCCGAAGGAGCTTTGATCACCGTTATTTTTTCATATACGGTAAACTACACGGATAACCGTTTCTACAATGTGGAAGAACTGAAAAAAGAGATGGCGATGATAACAGATAACCCGGTTATAACTACTATTACCGATGCGGAACCTATAGGACCTAATAAGCTTTTTGATGTGCTGGTGGTCGCACCCTGCACCGGGAATACCCTGGCAAAGATGGCTAACAGCATTACCGATACCCCGGCATTGATGGCCATTAAAGCCCAGCTGCGCAACCAGAGGCCGGTAATTATTGCGCTTTCCACCAATGACGGGTTGGGATGTAATGCCAGAAACTTGGGATACCTGCTGAATGCCAAAAACGTCTACTTTGTTCCTTTCCGCCAGGATGATCCGTTAAATAAGTCAACCTCTCTGGTGGCTGACATGGAAAAGGTATTTGATACGGTGGTATATGCTATGAATGGCAAGCAGCTTCAGCCGCTGCTCCTGGGACCTCTTGGCGGAGTTGGCTAGCCGTTGAAGCGCGAATCAAGGGGAGTCCAGGTTATAGCCGCAGCTACTTTAAGGGTATTATTTAACCAGCGAAACCGCTTTCTGGAAGGTCCAGTGTTAACCATGACATTACGGTAATATTGGTCACCCTGTTTTGATGTGTTAAAATACATTTTAGATTTTGTTGCCGGGAGGTTATAATTTTGGCGGGAGCAAGGATTGCAGTAGTAGGTGCGACCGGCGCCGTAGGACAGGAAATACTGAGGGTTTTGGAAGAAAGGGAATTTCCGGTTAACAACCTGATTTGTCTGGCCGATCCCCGGGAAGCCGGCACCAGGCTCAGCTTCAAGGGTGAACAGATTGTTGTCGAGGGAGCCGGCCCCGATAAACTAAAAGGTGTCGATATTGCATTTTTCGCGGTAGGAGGAGAAGTCAGCGAAAAACTGGGGCCGGAGGCTGTCCGGGCCGGCGCGGTAGTAATCGATAACAGTTCCGCCTTCCGCCTGAAAGATGATGTTCCTCTGGTGGTACCGGAGGTTAATCCGGAGGATGTTAAGGAACACCGGGGCATCATTGCCAATCCCAACTGCTCAACCATTATAATGGTTGTGGCCATTAACCCCATATACCTGGCTGCAGGGCTCAAACGAGTGGTTGTATCCACCTATCAGGCGGTTTCGGGAGCCGGAAAAGCAGGATTTGAAGAATTGGAAGAACAGGTCCGCTGTTATGTGGACGGACGTCCCTTAACCAGCAGGGTATTCCAGCATCAGATTGCCTTTAATCTGATTCCCCATATTGATGTCTGGGTTGAGAAGGACTACTCCCGAGAGGAAATGAAACTGGTTTGGGAGACGAGAAAGATAATGCACCTCAACAACCTGCCGGTCAGTCCCACCGCGGTGAGGGTTCCGGTTTTGCGGAGTCACTCGGAATCCATCAACCTCGAAACTGAACGCAGACTTACGGCATCCGAGGCCCGGGAAGTGCTCAGCAGAGCCCCCGGGGTGGTCGTCGTTGACAACCCGCACAATAATGAATACCCTATGCCATGGTTTACAGCCAATCGCGATGAGGTCTTTGTGGGGAGAATCCGGGAGGATATATCAATCGATCAGGGAATAAACATGTGGGTGGCCGCAGACCAGATACGTAAAGGGGCCGCCACTAATGCGGTACAGATTGCGGAGGTTGTAGTCCGGGATAACCTGTTATAGGTTGGTAGCCCGGCGAATGGGTTATTAGTATTTGAGGTATGATTTTACCGAATTTACTTGCCAGTGGTCCAGCAAGCGGTCGGGAAGACGTATGGGGGCTGGAACCTGTTGGAGTTAGCTGCCGATTCTTTTAATGACAGCGGGGTGTCAGCTTGGGAATCGTAATTCAGAAGTATGGCGGTACCTCCCTTTCTACTCCGCAGCAGAGGGAAAGGGTATGTCAGGCGATTCAAAGGGAGCGCCATAAAGGCAACAGCGTGGTGGTCGTAGTATCGGCTATGGGCAGGGCGGAAGAGCCTTACGCTACTGATACCCTTATTAATCTGCTTAAGAGGGATAATCTCAACCCCAGCCGCAGGGAACTTGATATGCTGATGTCGTGCGGGGAGATTATTTCCGGGGTCATCCTCACCAATAAACTGCAGTCCCATGGCGAGCAGGCGGTGTTTCTCAATGGTTTGCAGGCCGGAATAAAAACCAATTCCAATCATGGTGATGCACGGATTGTTGCCATTGATACCGGCCTCATAAAGAGGTACCTGGCCGAGGATTATGTGGTGGTAGTGGCAGGCTTTCAGGGGATTTCCGAGGACCAGGAAATAACCACCCTGGGCAGAGGTGGTAGCGATGTTACTGCCAGTGCTCTTGGGGTGGCACTGGGAGCCGATGTGATCGATATTTACACCGATGTCGAGGGAATAATGACCGCTGACCCGCGGATTGTAAAAAACGCCAGGCTGCTGGATGCCGTGACCTACAACGAGATATGCCAGCTGGCGCGCGAGGGGGCCAAGGTAATCCATCCCCGAGCAGTGGAGATTGCTATGGAAAGCAATATCCCCTTGCGGGTTCGTTCTACCTTTAGCGACAGCACTGGCACCCTGGTTGGGAACTACGGGGAGTTTAGCGGGAAGTCGGTTCAGATAAAAAGAGACCGGCTCATAACCGGCATTACTCAGATGCCCGATATAACCCAGATCAGGGTGGAGATTCAGGGGGAGGACGGACTTCCCCTCAGAGTATTCAAGGCCATGGCCCTGGCTGAGATAAGTGTCGACTTTATCACCGTCACCCGTGAGGTAGTGATCTTTACCGTTCTGCAGGAAGTAGCGGAGCGAGCCCGGGAGATACTGGAAAACCTTGGGCTAAGCGTTGTGACAGAGTCTGATTGCGCCAAGGTAGCGATTGTAGGCGCTGCCATTACAGGAATTCCAGGTGTAATGGCCAAAGTAGTGGAAGCCCTGACAGTTAATGGGATTGAAATTCTACAGTCCGGGGATTCTTACACCAACATATGGTGTTTGGTTAAGCGCGACCAGATGGAACAGGCGGTTAAGGCGCTGCATGATAAATTTGATCTGGGCAATCAGGGAGGAGGGGAATATTAATGGTTTTCCCAAGGCTTATGACGGCTATGATTACACCGTTTAATGATTATCTGGAGATCGATTATACAAAGGTTAGGGAGTTGGCGCAACACCTGGCAGATACCGGAAGCGAGGGGATTGTTGTTTGTGGCACCACCGGGGAATCCCCTGCGCTGAAGGATGAAGAAAAGCTGGAAATGTTTTCGGTAGTTCATGACGCAGTCGGCTCCAGGGTACAGGTTTGGGCTGGGATAGGGAGCAATTCAACGGCTCACACTGTGGAGCTGGCCAAAGAAATGGGGAAGCTGAAGATTGATGGGGTTATGGCGGTAACCCCATATTACAACAAACCCAGCCAGGAAGGCTTATACCGGCATTTCCGCAGTATTGCTGAGGCTACACCTCTGCCGGTAATGCTTTACAATGTACCAGGCCGGACCGGGGTTAATATGCTGCCGGCTACGGTAAAGAGATTAGCCGCTATCGATAATATAGTGGCCTTAAAGGAAGCCGGCGGGAATATGGACCAGATGTCGGAACTGATTAGGTCAACACCACCCGATTTTGTGATTTACAGCGGAGATGATTCCATGACCCTCCCTATGATGTCCCTGGGAGCTCATGGCGTGGTCAGCGTGGCCTCTCACATAGTCGGTCGTGAAATCCGTGATATGATCGAGGCTTATATAACGGGAGATGTGAAAAAGGCTGCAGCTATACATGGCCGTCTCTTCCCCATCTTCAAGGTTTTGTTTATCACTTCCAATCCGGTTCCGCTTAAGGAATCCCTGCGATTGCTGGGTAAGGACAGCGGTGTCCTACGGGGTCCGCTGTGTCCACCTTCCGAGGGCGATTGTTTAGAGATAAAAAGAGTCCTGCAGGGATACGGGTTAATTTAGAGAGCCATTAAACAGCCCGAGGCTTTACGAATAGCGATTTTTACCGTAGACTAAACTATTCATTACTGAAAGGCGCAAACAGGGACGCTAAGTTGGTCGAACGGGCCAGAGCTAAGGGGCACCGGGCGCTGTCCGCCTTGTAAATTCAGGTGTGTTTGTTTATAATTGAGTAGATTCAACTGTCCGGATTGCGTTAGATGGAGACCAATCGCTGTAGAGACAGGAGGTGCTAAATGGCAGAAAACGATTACAATTTGCAGATTATTCCTCTTGGCGGTCTCGGTGAAATCGGAAAAAACATGATGGTAATCAGGTATCAGGACAGCATAATCGTTATAGATGCTGGTCTGATGTTTCCGGAAGAAGAGCTACTGGGAATTGATATAGTCATACCGGATATAAGCTATTTACTGGAAAACAGGGAAAAGGTAAAGGGCATAATTCTTACTCATGGACATGAGGACCATGTTGGTGCACTGCCATATCTACTAAAAGAGATCAATGTTCCTGTATACGGAAGCAGGTTAACATTGGGGATAGTAGAAGCCAAGCTTAAAGAACACCATCTGGGCAGAACCACCATGATACCGGTTAAACCCAGAGATGTTGTTAATATCGGTCCTTTTGAGATCGAGTTTATAAGGGTAATCCACAGCATACCCGATTGTCTGGGAGTTGCGATTCACACCCCGTTTGGGATTATATTTCACACCGGAGACATTAAACTGGACCAGACCACGGTGGATGGAGAACTGGTGGACTATCGTAAGCTGGCGGAGCTTGGTGAAAAAGGGGTACTGGTCCTGATGTCTGACAGCACAAATGCGGACAGGCAGGGCTACACACCATCTGAAAGATTGGTTGGTGACACCTTTGAAGACCTTTTCCGGCGCTGCCACGGCAGGATAATAATCACCACCTTTGCCTCCAATGTGCATCGCATTCAACAGGCAATAACTACCGCCCACCGGTATGAGCGCAAGGTTGCGCTGGTGGGCAGGAGTCTGCTCAACAATGTTAGCATTGCCAGGGAGCTTGGTTACCTTGTTATCCCCGATGAATGCATGATCGATATGGAGGACATCAACCGCTACCCGCCAAATGAACTGGTGATAATAACTACCGGCAGTCAGGGTGAACCTATGTCGGCTCTAACCCGTATGGCCATGGCCGACCACCGCTGGGTTGCCATACAGCCTGGAGACACGGTGATAATTTCGGCGACGCCAATTCCCGGCAATGAAAAATTGGTGGCCAGAACCGTAGACCACCTATTCAGGCAGGGTGCTGAGGTTATATATGAGAGATCGGCCGGGGTACACGTTTCTGGTCATGCAAGTCAAGAAGAGCTGAAGATACTTATCAATTTGATGCGACCTCAATACCTGATTCCCGTTCATGGTGAATACCGTCATCTGATGAGACATGCCAGGATAGCGGAATCACTGGGCATGCCTGAGTCCAGGGTTATTGTGGCGGAAAATGGACAGGTTATCGAGATCAGCAAGGATAAGGTTGTGACCACCAATAAAGTTACCGCCGGACGTATTCTGGTTGACGGACTGGGCGTAGGCGATGTGGGAAACATTGTTCTGCGCGACCGCAAGCAGTTGTCCCAGGACGGTATCATTATTGTGGTGGTGACCATTAATAAAGACACTGGAGTGTTGGTAGCAGGTCCGGACATTGTATCACGCGGGTTTGTTTATGTGCGGGAGTCGGAAGAACTGATTGAGGAATCCAAAGTCAAGGTCAAAGAAGCCCTGGCCATTTGTGAACAGCGAAATATGAGAGACTGGGCATCAATAAAATCTCAGGTCAGGGAAATCCTGAGCAAATACCTGTATGAACAGACTCGAAGGCGCCCTATGATTATGCCGATAATCATGGAAGTCTAGTCGTGAGCCCTAATAACGCGAACGTTGGCTTAATTCCAGACTAATGTAATCCAACCCCGGCTTCATAAACGGAGCCGGGGTAACTCTTTTTACGCCACAAGAGACCCTGCTTCCGGCGGGGTCTTTTTGTTGCCGGTTTCTTCGTGACTATTTTGCCGCCTTTCTCGGGATAATAAGAAAAAAGTCGGGAGGTATATCCATGTCTACGGGAACCGAACAGAAACCAATGTCAGCTGGAAATAAGGCTGATGCCATAAAAGACTTTGGGCAAACGGATATTGCGGGGTTTCAAAGCGATATACACTGCATCTCGATCATCGGGCAGGTTGAAGGCCATATGATCCTGCCACCCCAGAACAAGACCACCAAGTATGAACACATAATTCCTCAGCTGGTAGCAGTAGAGGAGAACCCGGCAATCAAAGGCCTGTTGGTGGTTCTGAACACTGTGGGTGGCGATGTCGAGGCCGGTTTGGCCATTGCTGAAATGATAGCCAGCATGTCAAAACCTTCAGTTTCCATTGTTTTGGGAGGAGGTCATTCGATAGGCGGGCCGATTGCCGTCAGCACTGATTACTCCCTTATTGCTCATACGGCCACCATGACCATTCACCCCATCAGGTTGAGCGGACTGGTTATCGGTGTTCCTCAAACCTATGAGTACCTGGATAAAATGCAGGACCGGGTGGTAAGATTCGTAACCTCTCACTCCAAGATTACCGATGCCAAGTTCAGGGAACTGATGTTTCGGACGGGAGAACTGGCCCGGGATATCGGTACCGTGCTGGTAGGCAAAGACGCGGTAGAAGTAGGTCTGATCGATGCTGTCGGTGGAATAAAAGAAGCAGTAGCAGAACTGAAACGCCTCATCGACCAGAAAGGAGCAGTCCATTGATTATTTACACCGGATATGAGGATTATTTTTCGTCATGGGAAAGCAGTTGGGAAGAGGTGGAGGTAGACCTTGATGAGTCAAGTCGGCTAATCGTAAGGCCGCAGGGGTTTAACCGGGCGACGGTTGTGCGGATCATAACTTCTGATCCGCAGTTATACCTGTGCCGTGAATTTCAGCCAGGAATGGAGATTGAGTTGCCATTAAATTATCCGAAAGGGCGATAAACAGAGTGCCATAGCAGTCTCATGCACTTCCCGTTCTATTAACGCATAGCCTCAGTGGGACATGAGAATAAGGCTGCGACTCTGGCCCTGTGACAAGATACTTGGAATACTCTGTCCTCGGTGTGCTATAATTTATGGAGCAAATTGGGGGGGATAGAGTATTGAGTATATTTGAGGCAGTTATATTGGGACTTGTACAGGGACTAACGGAATTCTTACCGGTAAGCAGTTCCGGCCATCTTGTCATTTGTCAGCACCTGCTTGGGATCCAGGAACCCCCACTGACGTTTGATACCCTGGTACATCTGGGAACACTTGTACCGGTATTTATTATCTTCTGGAAGGATATTGCCGATATAATAAAACGACCGTTTTCCCGCCTGCCGGTGTTAATAGTGGTGGGATGTATCCCGGCGGCTGTGATGGGTATTGCTTTGCAGCCTGTATTTGAAAAGGCTTTCGAGTCGCTTTTGGTGGTAGGCATCGGACTTCTAATAACCGGGGGCATTCTGGTATTATCAGAAAAAGTGGAGATTAGTAATATAAGGAACAAAACCTGGTCAACCATGACCGTGTGGGATGCCTTATTCATCGGGGTAATGCAGGGCATTGCGATAACGCCAGGCATATCCCGTTCCGGTTCCACCATTGCCGGCAGCCTCCTGCGGGGTTTGAACCGGGATTATGCAGCCCGTTACTCGTTCCTGTTATCAATTCCCGTAATCCTGGGGGCAGGTTTGTTGCAGCTTAAGGAATTGCCGGCCGGTGCTTTTGCCGGTGTAAATTGGCTTCCCTATGTAATGGGACCGGCAATTGCAGCAGTTTCCGGTTATATTGCCATCAAGCTGGTATTACGGTTTCTAAAGAGCGGACGCTTGAGTGTCTTCTCCTACTACTGCTGGGCGGTGGGAATAATCACCCTGGTTTCCTATGCGGTTTTTTAGAGATCTTAACCGGAAAAGCTGCAATAACGAATCTCTTTCCACTGATGGGAGGGGTTGATTGTGCCAAAGGCGGCGAAAAGCAGGAAAACCAAGAAACAGAAGAAGCCGCGCATCGACTTGCATGCGGGATTGGCTGCCGGTATTGGCGTTTTTTTAACAGCCAGTCTTTTGTATTACAGCGGGAAACCACATGACAATGAAATAATCGGCCTGCTGGGAACCAACCTGGTTTTGGGAATGGAGAAGCTTTTCGGACCGGTCAGTATTATACTGCCTATCTTCCTTATCCTGTGGGCTATACATATGACCCGGGCCCGGAGTTACTGGTCTTCTCGTATGACGGGGATAACCCTGATTTCGTGTTCAGTGTTAGTTTACTGTGCCATGTACCAGATTCCCAGGGGCATACTGGTATGGGAAGCGGCCCGTTCTGGATTGGGGGGGGGTATAATTGGCGGTCTGATTACGGTTGTTTTGATGAAGCTGACCGGAACGCTGGGTACCAACCTCATCATGGGTATTTCATTTCTTGCCGGATGGTTTCTGATATTAAATCGTTCACTTTCCGATCTGCAGGAAATCCTGAGGAAGTGGACCCAAGACACCTTATCCTTTTTGGACCGCCTGATGTTTTATGAGGAAGAATCTAAACCACCGGAACCGATAATCGTAGGTGGGGGGGCGGTTAAGCCGGAAGTTACAACCCCGCCACCTCCCATCATCGATGAAATCCAACCGGTACCATCGATCGAGGAACCGCCTTACATATCGCCTCCGATACGAATAAAAGCCAATTCTGCAGACTACAACCGACCGCCGCTGGATCTCCTCAATGCGGTAGAAAGTGATAGAGCCTTTAACAAGAGCGATATTAAGGAGAGCATCAAGACTTTAGAGGACACATTTGCCAACTTCGGGATGAAAATCAAGGTCAATCAGGTCAGCTGCGGGCCGGCAGTAACCCGTTATGAGCTGCAGCCGGCTCCCGGCATCAAGGTCAGCAAGATCTTGAGCCTTACCGATGATCTGCAGTTAAGCCTTGCTGCACGCGGCATTCGTATTGAGGCTCCGATACCGGGAAAATCAGCAGTCGGTATTGAGGTCCCCAACGAAAAAATCGCCCAAGTGGGTCTGCGTAATATTCTGTCTTCGAGCATATTTCAAGACTCACATAAAACCCTCACCTTTGCTCTGGGGGAAGATATTTCCGGCAACCCGGTAGTGGCAAGTCTGGAGGATATGCCTCATCTGCTGATTGCCGGTTCAACCGGTTCGGGCAAGAGTGTGTGTCTCAACAGTTTAATATTGAGCCTGCTTTACAAATCATCACCGGAAGAGGTGAGGCTGGTGCTCATCGACCCTAAGATGGTGGAATTAACCGTTTTCAATGGGGTTCCTCACCTGATGGCACCGGTAGTCACTGATCCCAAAAAAGCCGCCATGGTTCTCCGCTGGATGTTGTCAGAGATGGAGAAGCGCTACAAGCGGTTTTCAGAGGAAGGGGTTAGAGATATCTACCGCTTTAATGAGATTAGTCCGGAGCGGTTACCATTCATTGTCATTGTTATTGATGAGTTGGCTGATCTGATGATGGTCTCGCCAGTAGAAGTTGAGGATGCCATATGCAGGTTGGCCCAGATGGCGAGAGCAGCTGGGATTCATCTGGTTGTAGCCACTCAAAGACCCTCGGTCGATGTAGTAACAGGCATAATAAAAGCGAATATACCCTCCCGGATTGCGTTTGCTGTTTCCTCCCAGACTGATTCCCGGACTATACTGGATATGGGTGGCGCAGAAAAGCTGCTGGGACGTGGGGATATGCTGTTTTTCCCGGTTGGAGCTACCAAACCCATAAGGGTTCAGGGGGCCTATGTGTCAGATGCTGAACTGGAAAGGGTGGTTGAATACCTCCAAGCTCAGAATATCGAGGAATTACCGTCGATGCTGGAGTGGGAAACATCCCTGGAGAGCGGGCCGGAGTTGGAGATGGAGGATGATCTTTTCTGGGAAGCGGTCAGGGTTTTTGTGGAAACTAAGAAAGCATCAGTTTCGCTGCTCCAGCGCAAGCTTCGCATTGGCTACGCTCGGGCGGCGCGGTTGGTAGATATAATGGAGGAAAGGGGTATTATTTCCGAACCGGACGTGAACCGCAAACGCGAGGTATTAATCGATGAGGAACAGTTGGAGAAGCTCCAATCCAGGCAGGTCATGTAACTTGATTGGGGGCAGACAATGCCGGAACCGAATACCGGTGAATCCTGAGATCTACCTATAAGAGTATGACCGGAGGGGCATAACAGCCAGGGCATAATGGGTCTTAAGTAACGAGGCTTAGCATAAACTCGGATTCCCTCAGATTAAGATGAAGAAGTTGACCTGGGAGTTGTTCTTACTGGGTGCCGGGTTTGGTTTCCGGACTGATATGCCTGTATGTTTGGTTTATTTCGAAATCAGACGAGCGCGGTTCATATATGCTCCCTTATGGGAGCTGTAGGATTTTTTATAGGCAAATACTAATCATAAAGCATATTGAATTGTTTAATGCTGTTGCGTTTAACATAAGGCCAGGGGAAAAAAATGATTAAAGATATCGAGGTTACCGAGGCATTAAACCTTGAAAACGCAGTTTTCATTGATCTCCGTTCGCCGGTTGAATTTAATACCGGCCATATCCCTGGTGCTGTCAACATACCCCTTTTTTCGGACCAGGAACGTTCAGAAATCGGAATCATCTACCGTCATCAGGGACCGGAACCGGCACGAAATAAAGGACTGGAGGTAGTGGCGCCTCGCCTGGCGGAGATGGTGGCAGCGATTCGGAAAACGGCGGCAGAGAGTAATATTGTTGTCTACTGCTGGCGGGGCGGAGACCGGAGCGATGCGGTAGCCAGAGTCCTGGACATTATGCAGGTTGACGGATACAGATTAGCCGGTGGTTATAAAGCCTATCGTAATTTGATAATAGAGCGTCTTCGGGAACTGCCTCGCAGTAAGGTTGTTGTAATCCATGGGCTGACCGGGAGCGGCAAAACCTCAGTAATCAAGAAGATGGCTGCCGATGGCTGGCCGGCGGTGGATCTGGAGGGCCTGGCCAATCACCGGGGATCGGTGTTCGGTGGGCTGGGTCGGGGGGAACAGCCGAAGCAGAAACAATTCGATAGCATGTTATGTGAAAAGCTCCGGCAATTTGCCGGCGACAAATTCCTGATTGTGGAGGGCGAAAGCAGAAAAATTGGGAGACTGTTTCTGCCGGATCGCTTATATGCTATGATGAAAAAAGGACTGCATGTCCTAATTTATGATAATTTAGAAAACCGTGTCAAAAGGATATACGATGAATATGTCGTTGAATCAGGAAATGCAACGAAAGAATACTTAAATTGTATAAAGGGATTAAAAGGTTATTTGGGGAAAAATAAGACCCAAGAGATAACTAAAATGATAAGTGATGGTAATTTTCGGGATGCCATTCGAATTCTACTTAAGGATTATTACGATCCACTGTATGGTTATCCCTATGGTCCTGACCCGCATTACTGCCTCAACCTTGACGGAAGTGATACCAGTCAGGCTGCCAAAAGGCTCGCCGCTTACCTGACCAACCTGTGAGAGGAGGGATGCAGCCTGGAAACCCTGGGGGAAAAGCTGCGTAAACAACGAATAAGCAAGGGCTTTACACTTGATGATGTTGAAGAGGAAACCAAAATAAGAAAATTCTATATTGTGGCTTTGGAAGAAGACAACTATCATCTGCTCCCCGCTACGGTATACGCGGCCGGATTCGTGAAACGTTATTCGCGGCTTTTGGGATTGGATGAGAATGAGATCGTGGATGAGTTCAAGCGAGCTTCGGGAAGGTATGACACCATGGATGATGAGGAAGCGGGATCAAAACGGGTCCGCGATAAAATAAATGTTCCTTTGAAGAACATAATAACGGGACTGATATTCCTGGCCATTGTCGTCTGGATGGGCACCTACCTGGTAGAATACCTGGTACACAGGGAAGGGGCTCGTAATAATCAAACGCCAACCCCACCGATCACCAGTAATGAGCCCAGCGAAGAACCAAAAGAACCTCCGGTATTTGAAGGGGTTAATCTGCGAATAACCGGTGTTGAGTTGTGCTGGATCAGAGCTACTGTTGATGGCGAGTTGATACCCGATACCATGCTGCAGCCCGGTCAGATTAAAGAAATAGAGGCCACAGAAAGCGTACAGTTGCATCTGGGGAACGCAGGTGGAGTACGCATTGAGTATAATGGAGAGGATATGGGAGTACCCGGTGAACGCGGTAAAACTATCCGGTTAACGTATCCTCCTCCCGAGTGAAACGATAATGGTCCCGCAAGGGACCTTTTTTTGTGTAGCGTGCCCAGCCAAGCACGCATCATTTCGCCGGTGAAAGTCCGGTTCGGGTAAACGCCAAGGTGCCCCGTAGCTAGGATACCTGCGTACGGAGAAATCTGTGCGTAGAATTGTCAAAGCTATCATGGCAAGACTGGAACTGACATTGCACCCGACCAAGACCCGGATAGTAGGTATGTGGACCGGGGAAGAAGGGTTTGACTTTCTGGGGATGCACCACCGGAAAACAAAGGCGGAAACATCCAAAGCAAAGTATACTACACCACGCAACAGTGGCTAACCTCAAAGGCAGAACAGCATATACGGGATGTTGTAAAGGAGAGGCTAGCACCGCCTTCGGCCCGGGTACAGTCGTTGGAATCACATATCGAGTACCTGAATCCGAAAATACGCAGATGGAAAAATTATTATGCCACACCCTACAGTACTCGTAAAATGGCAAAGCTGGACTGGTATATCATTCAGCGATTTGCCCGCTGGTATGCCAAGAAAACAAAAAGGTGCCGACCATATAGCGGTTGGCGTCAAGTGGTGGAAATGTTAAACAAGCAGGGACTGCTGAAACTGGCATAATCGAACGCGCATGAATGACGAACATCGGAAAGCCGTATGGAGGAAAACTTCACGTACGGTTTGATGAGGAGGGGCTGGTATCCCCAGCCCTTCACTCTACCTGTTTTCCTGGTTTGTGACATAATAAAGGGAGGTGTGATTCGTGTAAACCGTGGTCGGTCCGGGATAGATGATATCATAAAAGGAGACAGGATCATTAATGAAAGTGGGTTTCATCAGCCTGGGGTGTTCCAAGAACCTGGTAGACACTGAACATATGATGGGAGCGCTGAAAGCTGCCGGTCACGAAATCGTCAATGATCCGGAACTGGCTGATGCGGTGGTGGTTAACACCTGCGGATTTATCACCGAGGCAAAACGAGAGGCCATTGACGCCATCGTGGAGATGGGTTTGTTGAAGGAACAGGGAAAGTTCCGCATCCTGTTGGCGACCGGCTGCCTTGCCCAGCGGTATCCCGACGAACTGCTGCAGGAATTGCCGGAATTGGATGCAGTGGTCGGGGTGAAGGACTATCTAAGAATTCCTGCTATCCTCAATGCATGTGAGGCGGGGCAGAGGCCGAAAGCGGTGAGCGGCTGGCCTGAAAAGTACTCTCTCCAGACGAAGAGATTGGTTTCAACCCCTCCGGGGTGGGCTTACCTGAAAATTGCGGAGGGCTGCAATAATCGCTGTACCTACTGTGCGATTCCAGGGATCAGGGGGCCTCTTCGATCCCGTCCCAAGGCTGAATTGATAAAAGAGGCCCAAGAACTGGCAGATGCCGGAGTTCGAGAACTGGTGTTGGTTGCTCAGGACACTACCGCCTACGGGCGCGACTTAGGCCCGGGTGAGTCACTGGCGGATTTGGTAGAAAAACTGGGAGATATCAACGGGATTGAATGGATTCGGGTGATGTATGCTTACCCCACCGGCAATGTGGGAGAGATACTTTCGGCACTTAAATTGAAAAAGGTGGTTCCCTATCTGGATATCCCTCTGCAGCACGGGAGCGATAAGATACTCAAACTCATGGGGCGCAGGTATAACCGTCAGGTTGTTTATAACCTGATTGCAGAACTAAGAGAGGCGATTCCGGGACTGGCCCTGCGGACCACATTGATGACTGGATTTCCCGGGGAGTCCGCGGATGACCACCGAGAAAACATGGAGTTGTTGGAGCGACTACAATTTGACTGGACCGGGGTTTTTGCTTACAGTAAGGAAGATGGAACTGTTGCCGGCCGACTGGTACCGGAGGTCTCTCCGGAGGTTGCTTTAGAACGCCGCCGTCAGCTGTTGGAGCTTCAGCAGCGTATAACCCAGAGAAAGAACCAACAGCGGGTAGGACAGCAAGCTTCCGTATTGGTAGAGAGCAGGCTATCGCCTGGTAACTACCGGGGGCGGGCGTGTTTTCAGGCACCGGAGGTTGATGGGACCGTTCTGATTAAAGCCAACCGGGTTTTGGAAACGGGAAATTTTGTTACCATCAGTTTTTCCAGGGCTTACGGCTATGATTTAATAGGAGAGGAGCAAATTGGGACTACCTAATCTGATTACATTAGGCAGAATATTTTTGATTCCCCTGGTAATGATATTCCTGTTAATTCGGGTACCCTATGGCGATCTGATTGCGGCCGTCATATTTGCGGTGGCCGCATTGACCGACAGCCTGGATGGTTATTTTGCGCGTACGCGAAAACAAGTTACACGTTTGGGGGTTTTTCTGGACCCGCTGGCGGATAAGCTGCTGATAATAGCAGCCTTGGTAGCACTGGTGGAACTTAATCGGGTACCGGCCTGGATTGTGATGATTATAATCGCCCGAGAACTGGCGGTTACCGGCTTAAGGATGATCAAATCCGAAGAAGGTACGGTTATACCGGCCAGCCGCTGGGGAAAAGCTAAAACTGTTTCCCAGATTGTAGCTGTATTACTGGTTATGCTAACTCCCTTTTATGAATCCTGGTTAACGTGGCCCCTGGGATACTGGGCCCTGATCGCAGCAGCCGTGATAACAATCATTTCAGGAATTGACTACTTCCTTAAATGGCGACTTGGTTAATAATACAGGTCCCGTCCTCATATGGTAAATAGAAGGCTTATACTGGTAGTCGCAACGATCCCGGGTATTCCCGGGATTTTTTTGTGCCTGATTCCAGTACTTCCCTGAAGGCTGCAATACGGCTGTGTGTTATAATCCATGGAGGGAGGGCGAGATTATGAAAGGTGGCAAAGAGTTCAGAATCGGAATTGCAGTGGTTGCCCTAGCAATAACCATAGCCATCTGTATGGGCGGTTACCACTTGTACATGGAATACGGAGTCAAGAAACCGTTAACTGAATCACTCCTCCAGGTTTATGGCGTACAAAATGTTGAAATTCAGGATGAACAGGAAGAGTTGGTAATAACGTTGACACTGGTTAATGATGCGGATCTTAAGACGGTTTTCCGGGAAGCAAACCGGTTAGCTTCCTTAGAAATGGAAGACAAGAAATACTGCATAGAGGTGGCCGACAACCCCTCGCCTGAATTGTCATCGCTTTATAACGACCTTGAACTGGGATTATATCAGGGGATTGCCAACAGCTCATTTATCTGGCTTACGCAGTGGATTAATGATTACACGGCTCCACACCACACAGAATACCGGATTCAGGTCGACGACGAGAACCTGTACCTGATGTTAAGCAAGGGGAATCATTACCTGGCACGAGTAATTAAAAGAAACATCGGAGTTGAAAAAGACGGGAGGGTTGATGTGGATGCCTAAGGAAGTAATGATAGGCTCGGGTGTGGGACTGATGCTGTTCATGATATTTCTCGGCATCAATGTTTTCCCAATTATACTGTTTGGGCTGCTGGCAGTTGTCCTATTCATTATGTTTGAGGGACAACTTCAGGATAAAATAGCCGGGTTCGGCACCAGTGTAAAGACGATAGAACCCGTTACTTTTGATGATGTTGGGGGGCAGGATACGGCCATAGCCGAGTTTAAGGAGGCCCTGGAGTTCCTGCTCAAGCCGTTGGAAATCGTAAAAATGGGCATTCGTCCTATAAAGGGAATAATACTGGTAGGACCACCCGGCACCGGGAAAACCCTGCTGGCCAAGGCCGCAGCCAGCTACACCAAATCAGCCTTTGTGGCTGCTTCGGGTTCAGAGTTTATTGAGATGTATGCCGGGGTGGGTGCCAAACGGGTGAGACAGTTGTTCAGTGAAGCCAGGAAGAAAGCAAAGCGAGAGGGTAAGAGCGGTGCCATTGTATTCATCGATGAGCTGGAGATCCTGGGAGCCAAACGCGGCAGTCATCACAGCCACATGGAATATGATCAGACACTAAATCAACTCCTGGTAGAGATGGACGGGATATCGAATGATGCGGAGACCATGTTGCTGGTAGTTGGAGCCACCAACCGGGCGGACATGTTGGACCCGGCGATTCTCAGACCGGGACGTTTTGACCGTCAGGTAATTGTCAATCTCCCCGACAAAAAGGGCAGGCTCAAAATTCTTATGATCCATACGCAGAATAAGCCCCTGGCTGATGATGTGTGTCTGGAGGATATAGCCAAAGCCACCTTTGGGTTTTCCGGAGCACAGATTGAAAGCCTGGCTAACGAAGCAGCCATACTGGCTTTGAGGGATGGGGAACAACGTATTGCCCATCGATATTTTGTGGAGGCCATTGACAAGGTCATCCTGGGCGAGAAACTGGATCGGCGTTTGAGCGATGAGGAGCTTCAAAGGGTCAGCATTCATGAAGCAGGACACGCTGTAGTCAGCGAACTGGTCAAGCCGGGATCGGTTTCTTCGTTAACCATTGTCCCCCGGGGACAAGCACTGGGGTTCATGCGGAAGAACACGCCGGAACATGACCAGTACCTGTATACCCGGCAGGAGTTGGAGGAGCAGATAATGGTGGCCCTGGGCGGTGCTGTTGCCGAAGATATGAATTTCGGGTCCAGAAGCACCGGGGCTCGCAATGACTTTGAACAGGCGTGGACACTGGCCAAAGATATAATAACCAGCGGGATGTCAACCCTGGGAGTGATTGCGGTAACAGAGGTGCCAAGCGAATTGGTGTTTAAGGAATGTACCGCTATGCTCAAAAACATTGAGGAAAAGACCACCAATCTGCTGGATGACAACCGGCATCTTCTGCAGGCGGTCTCATCACGTCTGCTGGAGGAAGAAACCCTGGAGCGGGCGCGTTTTCTTGATATTATACAGACGGCATAAAGGGTTTTTGAGCACACCCGGAAGAGTTATTATATAAGCAGAGCATGTGATACCAGTTGCATGCTCTGCTTTTTAATGGACTATGCAGCTGGCATAAGGCGGTAGCCGGTGCAGACGGCGTGAAAGCTCAGGACGACGGAAACGCGCCGGCTTATAACGGAGTGACATCAGGACCTACGAAAGCCCACATGCTCATCGGACCCAAGATACGCAGCTGCACCGCCTGGATAGGCCCGTACCGTGACCAATAATAACCGGAAGAATTGCGGGAACCGGGTGAATGTATACTAAGCAGTAGTAAAATACGGGAGGCAGGGAGATGAAAACAGCCTATATAGTATCTACCGGAACCGAACTGCTCCTGGGTAACACAATAGATACCAACGCTTTATATCTGTCGCGCGAATTGTCAGCAATGGGCATTAGAGTTATCGGAAGGACAACGGTGGGAGACAACCGGGAAATGATTGTGAACGGTTTGCGGACCGGATATGATTTGGCGGAACTGGTGGTATGCACCGGAGGATTGGGACCAACCCTGGATGACCTATCCCGGGAAGCAGCGGCAGAGGTTTTGAACCTGCCGCTGGTACACAGTGAACCCGAACTGGAGAGGATCCGCCGTTACTTTGCCTGCCGCCGCCGGGAGATGCCGGAATCCAACCGCAAGCAGGCCATGTTTCCGGCCGGCGCCCGAATCCTGGTCAACCGGGCGGGAACCGCTTCCGGTTTCATGGTTAGCCGGAATGGTAAGAACCTGGTTCTGCTTCCCGGACCACCGCGGGAAATGGAGGTGGTTTTTAAAGAAAGCCTCCAACCTCTGCTTCGTGACTTGATACATCAGACCGGCCGGGTGGTGTTAACCCGTACGATCAAAGTTGTGGGGCTGGGTGAGTCCCAGGTTGAGTCTCTGCTCGGGGATGTTATAGCCGATCCTGACGGCTGTTCCATAGCCCTCCTGGCCAAAGACGGCGAGGTACACATAAGAGTTACCCGGGATGGCGCAACCGAGTCCGCGGCTGAGAGTACTCTGGAGTCTGTTATTGAGCGTATGCGTAAGAACCTGGGCGACAACATTTACGGTGAAGGAGATGAAACCCTTCCCGGGGTTATCGTACGCCTGCTGAGTAATAAAGGCCATAATGTGGCTCTGGCCGAGTCGTGCACCGGAGGGATGGCAGCAAAAATGCTTACCGATATACCGGGAAGCTCAGCGGTATTCTGGGGCGGTGTGGTATCCTACAGCAATGAAGCCAAAACCAGGATTTTGGGAGTAAGTGACGAAACACTAAAAAGGTATGGCGCGGTCAGCCCTGAAACCGCCCGGGAAATGGCCAGGGGGATGAGGAACCTGGCCGGAAGCACTTTCGGTATTAGCCTTACCGGTATTGCCGGTCCTGAGGGAGGCACTTATGAGAAGCCGGTGGGTCTGGTCTATCTGGGTATGGCAACCGCCGAGGGAGAAGAGACCCGGGAACTTCGGCTCATGGGAGGACGGGATGGAATACGAACCCTGGCTGCCAGGACTGCTTTAGACTGGCTAAGGAGGACACTGGAGAGAGAATGACGCGTTTGTTTTTGGCAATTGATATTCCCGCCGGGATCAGAGAACAGGTGACTGCGGCTCGGGATAAGCTGGCCCGGGGAGTAAAAGGCGTAAAGTGGGTGGAAGATCATAACCTGCATCTGACACTAAAGTTCCTGGGAGAGGTTCGTGAAGAGCGGGTGAGCGATATCGGCCAGGCAGTTAAAAGTGCGGTGAAGGGTTTTCGGGCTTTTGGGCTCGAGGTAGGTAATCCCGGGTTCTTTCCCCATAGCAGAAGTCCCCGCGTGATATGGTTGGATATCAAGGGCAATACCGAATATGCCCTCCATATCGGAGAATCGATTGATGAATCACTGGTGCCGTTCGGTTTTGATCCTGATAAACGGCGCAGGCTGCACCTTACCCTGGGAAGGATTCGTTCGCAAGGCTATAACCCGGACCTGATGAAAAATGTTAAGGATTTTCAGGGATTTCCAGAAAAGCCGGCTTTTGAAGTTGAACAGGTAGTGCTGTATTCCAGTGAGCTTACCAGCAGTGGACCGATTTATTCCGCGGTGGATAAATTTGTATTTAATGATTGACACGGGAATATTTATAACTTACCATATAAACAACGAACATATGTTTGAGGAGGGGTCCAGAGTGAGTGGAAGGGAGGCCATTAACAATGGCAGAATGGATAAAGAAAAAAATGAGGCCTTAGAAGCGGCAATCAGGCGAATTGAGAAGGATTTCGGACGGGGCTCGATAATGCGGTTGGGTGAAGCCGCCAACATGAATGTCGAGGTGATAACTACCGGATGTCTTTCCCTGGATCTGGCTTTAGGTGTTGGAGGCCTGCCGCGTGGCAGGGTGGTAGAGATCTTCGGCCCCGAATCGTCCGGTAAGACAACTGTGGCCCTGCATGTTATAGCCGAGGCCCAAAAAGCAGGCGGAATCGCCGCCTTTATTGATGTTGAGCATGCTCTGGATCCATTGTATGCGAAAAACCTGGGGGTAGACATAGCCAACCTGCTTGTTGCCCAGCCGGATATGGGAGAGCAGGCTCTGGAAATAGCAGAGGCTCTGGTTCGCAGCGGTGCGGTTGACGTCATAGTAGTTGACTCCGTAGCCGCTCTGGTTCCTCGTGCTGAGTTGGAAGGAGATATGGGCGATGTGCATGTCGGACTGCAGGCGCGCCTCATGTCCCAGGCCCTGCGCAAATTGACGGCTATAGTGTCAAAATCCAAGACCTGTGCCATTTTCATTAACCAGATTCGGGAAAAGGTGGGGATAAGCTACGGTAATCCGGAAACAACTCCCGGGGGAAGAGCGTTAAAATTCTACTCCTCGGTACGCCTGGAAGTTAGAAAGGGCGATACTATAAAGCATGGTACAGACATTTCCGGCAACAGGACCAGAGTGAAGGTGGTTAAGAATAAAGTAGCGCCTCCTTTTAAGCAATGTGAATTCGATATCATGTATGGTGAGGGCATTTCCCGGGCCGGTGATATCCTCGATCTGGCGACTGAACTGAGCATTATTCAGAAGAGCGGTTCATGGTATGCGTACGACGGCGAACGTTTGGGACAGGGTAGAGAAAATGCCAAAGACTATATCAAAAACAACCCTGACCTTTTTGCTGCTCTGGAGTCCAGGATCCGGGAGCAGGTCATGCCCAGTTCCTCCCCGCAGGAGGAGTAAAAACTTGACACTGTACAATGAAGGGAATACAATTCTATTAGAGAAAGAAGGAATTCACCCGTTTTTAAAGAGGATGTTGTATTTAAAACCAGGTGAACGACTTCTGCTACTAACCGAGTTTTGACTCGGTTTTATTTTATGCCCAGGGTTGGTGATTTCTTGCATTGTAGTATCGACCGGTAACAGGAGGTGATTGTGAATTATTGAAACGTTTGTAGTTGGACTGGCAGGAGTTGCAGCTGGAGCTGTAGCCGGATACATCTTGCGCAACTTGGTTGCCAAAAGTAAGATTGGTTCTGCAGAAGAAGAAGCCAAGAGGATTTATGAGGAAGCGGTCAAAGCGGCCGAGACCAAAAAGAAGGAATCTTTGCTGGAAGCTAAAGAGGAGATCCATAGATCTCGTCAGGAAGCCGAAAGGGAACTTCGGGATCGCCGGCGGGAACTGGATCGCAATGAGAGAAGGATTATTCAAAAGGAAGAAACCCTCGACAAGAAATTGGATGCTCTTGAACAGAGGGAAGAATCGTTGCACAACAGGGAGAAGGAAATTGAAAGATTACAGCAGAACCTGCAGCTGCTTTTCAGTCAGCAGCTTAAGGAACTGGAGAGACTCTCCGGTCTCAGTTCAGAAGAAGCCAAACAGGTACTGCTGAAAAACGTTGAACAACAGATTCGTCAGGAAATGGCACTGCTGATCAGAACGATTGAAGGCGAGGCCAAGGAAGAGGCGGCAAAACGGGCCCGCGATATTGTATCGCTGGCTATCCAAAGGTGTGCCGCCGATGTGGCAGCGGAAACCACCGTTTCCGTAGTAGCGCTTCCCAATGATGAAATGAAAGGTCGCATAATCGGGCGTGAGGGAAGAAATATCAGGACCTTTGAAAACCTCACCGGGGTGGATCTGATAATAGATGACACACCCGAGGCGGTAATACTCTCATCATTCGATCCTATCAGGAGAGAAGTGGCGAGGGTCGCTCTGGAAAAACTGATTGCTGACGGCAGGATCCATCCAGCCCGAATTGAGGAAATCGTGGGTAAAGCCCAGAAAGAGATTGATCAGCATGTCCGTGAGGTGGGAGAACAGGCAGCTTTTGAAGTTGGAGTTCACGGTCTCCACCCGGAGCTTATCAAACTGCTGGGCAGGCTCAAATACCGTACCAGTTATGGACAAAACGTTTTGCGGCATTCAATTGAGGTAGCACACCTGGCCGCGATTATGGCAGCAGAACTGGATTGCGATATACCGCTCGCCAAACGAGCAGGACTGCTGCACGATATTGGTAAAGCGGTTGATCATGAGATGAGCGGACCCCATGTTGAGATAGGCATGGAACTGGCGAAAAAATACCGGGAAAACAAGGATGTTATACATGCAATTGCAGCCCATCATGGTGATATAGAACCGCAGAGCGTAGAGGCGGTACTGGTTCAAGCAGCGGACGCCATCTCTGCTTCCAGGCCGGGAGCCAGACGAGAAACCCTGGAGGCCTATATCAAGAGGCTGGAAAAGCTCGAGGAATTAGCCGACTCGTTTACGGGGGTTGAAAGATCTTTTGCCATCCAGGCAGGACGAGAAATCAGGATCATTGTCAAGCCGGAGTCGGTCGATGATTTAGGATCAATAACCCTGGCACGTGATGTAGCCAAAATGATTGAACAGGAAATGGACTACCCCGGACAGATTCGGGTAGTAGTTATAAGGGAAACACGGGCCATCGAACATGCAAAATAGATAAGCAGAAGATGATTAAGGACCTCAGCAATGAGGTCCTTAATTTGAATCCGTCACATAATATGAGACCGGTAGCCGCATATATGGTAATATGACCGCCGTCAGGCAATAATGGATGGTAGCACGGAATAGGTTGGAGGTAGGATTATGAGAATTCTTATGATCGGTGATATCGTCGGCAGGCCGGGAAGAAAGGCTGCTGCCACCCTGCTGCCACAGATAATCCGGGAGCATAAGGTTGATTTCGTAATAGCCAATGGCGAAAATGCGGCCGGTGGTCGGGGCATCACCGGGGATGTTGCTGATGAATTGTTGCGCCTGGGGATTGATGTGATTACCATGGGCAATCATGTATGGGATAATCGGGATATTTACAACTTCATAGATGCTGAATACAGGCTTTTGAGACCTGCCAACTACCCCGAAGACTGTCCCGGTCAGGGCTATAATATATATTCCGGTCCATCCGGTCGCAGGATAGCGGTTATCAATATTGCCGGGCGGGTTTTCCTGGACTATCTGGAGTGCCCTTTCCGCACTGTGGATTACATAATCAGAAAGATTGAAAACCAGGCGGACATAATCCTGGTCGATTTGCATGCGGAGGCGACCTCGGAAAAGGAAGCCCTGGGATGGTATCTGGATGGGAGAGTAACCGCAGTTTTTGGTACCCATACTCATGTGCAGACGGCTGATGAGACCATACTTCCCGGAGGTACAGCCTATATAACCGATGTAGGAATGACCGGTCCCTATAATTCTGTTCTTGGAGTAAAAACCCAACAGGTTATTGAGAGGTTTTTAACTCAGAGGCCATGTCATTTTGAGGTTGCTTCAGGCCCATTGCAGTTGGATGCAGCACTGCTGGAGATTGATGAAGCATCCCTGAAGCCGATTTCCATTAAGCGGATAAAGGAACAGGTGGAAGCATAAGTATACGGTGGTAAAAAAATCAAGACCCTCTGTTTGAAAAGCAGGAATTATAAAAAATGTTGCGAATATATTGATGAAGAGCAACTAGTTTAATGCTGTTATTGAAGGGGGTCATTTAATGGAGGTATTAAAGGTTTCAGCAAAGTCAAGCCCAAATTCGGTGGCCGGTGCCCTGGCTGGTGTGCTGCGAGAAAAGGGTGCAGCCGAAATCCAAGCTATTGGGGCAGGAGCCATAAACCAAGCAGTTAAAGCAGTAGCTATAGCACGTGGATTTGTTGCCCCTAGTGGAATGGATCTTATCTGCATCCCGGCCTTTACGGATATTGTGATAGATGGAGAAGAAAGGACAGCCATCAAGTTTATCATTGAACCCAGGTAGATGATAAAGTTGCTCTGGAATACAAAAATATCAGGACCTGCATTCATCTCGGCAGGTCCTTTATTGTTAGGGGACGAATGTTTCTGAAAGGAGAAAAAAGTGATTATCGATCTTCATGCCGATACCATTTCCCGGATTGCTGTTAAGGGGGAGCACCTGGCGAGCAACAGCGGTCATTTTGACCTGAGGAGGGCCCGGGATGTCGGGGTTAGGCTGCAGGTTCTCTCGTTATACAGCTCTGAACGCGACAGCAACCGTGCGTTAGAGGACATCCTTTTTCAGATCGACTACTTTGAACAGGAGATGCTTTCCTGTGGAAATCTGGCTTACCGGGTAAGGAGTAAAGAGGATCTGGAAGACGGTTGGAGCCAGGAGCGGATTGGATTGATGTTACACCTCGAAGGCGGTGAGGCTCTTGGCACCAGGATTTCCAATCTTCGTACCCTTTACCGTTTAGGGGTTAGGAGTGTCGGCCTAACCTGGAATCACCGTAATCTCCTGGCTGATGGGGTTATGGACGGTGTTAGCGGCGGAGGATTGTCAGAATGGGGTCGCGAAGTAATCCATGAAATGAACCGCCTGGGGATGATAGTTGATCTGGCACACATATCGCCCGCCGGTTTCTGGAGTGTCCTCCAGGCCACCAATAAGCCGGTGATCGTAAGCCATGCCAATGCGCTGGCTATCTGCCCCCACCCACGCAACCTGAGAGACGAACAGTTGCTGGCTATAGCAAAGAACGGGGGCCTGGTGGGGCTGACCTTCGTCCCCGACTTTGTTGCTGACCACGAGGCATCGCTGGAGATCCTGGTAGAGCATATTCGTCATATGATCAGGATAATGGGAGAGGAACACGTTGCCCTGGGATCAGATTTTGACGGAACGGAAACCACGGTGATAAGTGATGTCAGCGCCTACCCATTACTGCCGGCAGCACTGGAGAAACATGGATTGAATGCCGGTGAAATTGAAAGACTACTCAAAGACAATTTCCTGCGGGTATTGAATGACATATTGTAAAATAGGCTTTGTCGGGAAGTAATCAGCTTATTAGACTCAGTAAGGGAAGTTGTGGGATCTATGGGATTTGACCTGCACGTTCATACTACAGCATCCGATGGAAAATTGAGAGCCGAGGAAGTTATTCAGTTGGCTATTGATCTGGGCCTTGAAGGTCTGGCAATTACCGATCATGATACGATAAACGCTATCAACCCGGCATTACACTTCATATCCCGGAGGAGAATCAGCCTCGAACTGGTTCCGGGCATAGAGCTGAACACTGAAGCCGGAGACAACGAAATCCATATCCTGGGTTACTACCTGGACCACAACAACAAGTCACTGCTCCTCAAACTACGGGAACTAAAAGAATCCCGAGATGAGAGGGCCTTCAAGATAGTGTCCCGTCTTGAAGAAATCGGATTGCCCCTTGATCTTGAACGGGTTAAGGAACATGCTCAGGGTGAGGTGGTTGGGCGGCCGCATATTGCGGATGCCATGATTGAAGAAGGGTATGTGCGTACCAGAGAAGAAGCCTTTGAGAAATACCTGGATCACGGCCGACCTGCATATGTTTCCAGATACAAGTTTCCACCCCGGGAGGCGATTGAACTGATTAAAGGATGCGGGGGATTGGCGGTTCTGGCGCACCCGGGATTGATAGACGACCCGACGGTGGTTGCAGAAGTTATTGCCATGGGAGTAGACGGATTAGAGGTATACTACCCCCAGCATTCCGATGAACAGACATCATATTATCGGCTGCTGGCTGAGGAAAAAGGGCTGTTGATTACCGGCGGCTCAGACTTTCATGGACCGAACGAAGGTAATAAATTGGGGACGGTGCGAATTGACAGGAGTTTGATAACAGCCATGCAGAAGCGACTGCCAAGCAGATAAAAAAAGCAGGCACTAGAGAGGACAACACCGGTTGCTTGTAGAATAGTTGTTTTGAGGGGGAGAGGGAGAATATGGATTATTTCAGACGACATGCCCCTGTTTTGATCCAGGTTGTCGTTTTAGTAGTCATTATTGCAGTAATTATCGGTGGTCGTCCGTCGGTGGAGCAGCCGGAGGAAGTCATTTCGGGCAACACCAGACAGGTGGCGGTAATCAATGACAATTCAGCCTTACCTGCTGACACACCCCAATCCAACCCCGCGGATGAGACCGGGAATGAAACAGGTGTGAATTCGGAGGTAGAACCGGGCGAGAACCGGATACCGCCGGCAGGTTCAACGGCGGAGCCGGCTGTGAAGCGCGAGGCTGATGCAGCCGTAGAACAGAGGGAAGAGCCGGCTGTTAACCATGAACCCGATCCCGCCCCAGATCCAAAAGTGAAGGTGCCGGAGAACACCAATAATGAGCCGACCATAAATCCGGTTCTGGAACCAACCGCAGACCCGGTGAGTCAGTCGGATGGCGATTTGGCGGGTGTGACAACTGAGATTCCAGCAGACAATCAGGCTGCAATGACTCCGGAAAATGAAGACGCCGCACCTGCAGAGGCCGGTAACCGTGAAACAACGGCCGGTTCCGAAGTCAGCCGCGGTAACAGCACCGCACGGGTAATTGTCAATAATTCATTGCGTTATCTGGGAGCACCTTACCGCTATGGCGGAACTACCCCCAGCGGTTTCGATTGTTCAGGCTTTGTGAGGTATGTTTTCGGCCTGGAGGATATAGAACTGCCCAGGAGTTCTCGCGAACAGGCGACGGTGGGAACTCATGTGGATAAGGGTTCATTGTTGCCCGCCGATCTGGTTTTCTTCAAAACCGATGGCTCATCGCGGATAAATCACGTGGGAATATACCTGGGAGATAACAATTTTGTGCATGCCAGCCGAACCCGCGGGATTGTAATCACTTCTCTCGATGACAAGTACTACCTAAAAGCTTATTACGGAGCGCGCAGGGTTATCAAATAATAATACGGGCCTACCTGTCTGGTTATGCTATATCCTGAGGAGGTGATCGGCGATCGCATATCAGGATCCCGTGGGAGGATGGCCGCCCTGGAGCCGGATTCCATCTTTGAAGGAGATGGCGGAAGAGGTCATGATTGACTTCGATGATCTGGTAGAGGCCCTGAAGGAGGATCTGAACCCCCGGCAGATGGCAGCCAGGTTTGAAATCAGTGAGGAACTGGCAGGTAACTTAAAAGATCACTTTGACAAGTACGGCGTTAGTTCGGTAATGGGCGGGGATTAATGACCCGCCCGATAAATTTTTTGCCCCGGGATAACTGTGTTATAATACAAAAAACATTCACGGGAGGGCCATTCATGCAAGATAAATTCAGCCGCGAAGGACTAACATTTGACGATGTCTTGCTGGTGCCGGCCAGGTCTGATGTCCTTCCAAGAGACGTCGATGTCAGCACCAAACTTACCCCCAAACTAAGGTTAAATATTCCCATTATGAGTGCAGGAATGGATACCATAACTGACGCTCGCATGGCGATTGCCATTGCCCGTGAAGGCGGTATCGGGGTTATTCACAAGAACATGACAATCGAGGCTCAAGCCAAGGCTGTCGACCGGGTTAAGAGATCGGAACATGGGGTAATAACCGACCCTTTTTCCCTCTCGCCGCAGCATAAGGTTAAAGATGCTCTGCAAATAATGGAGGATTACCATATTTCGGGAGTTCCGATCACCGTGGGGAACAAACTGGTGGGTATAATTACCAACCGCGACCTGCGTTTTGAGACCGATTTTGAACAGCCGATAGACAATGTTATGACCAAGGAAAACCTGGTTACCGCTCCGGTAAACACCACCCTGGAGGAAGCTAAAAAAATACTGGCCAAACACAAGATCGAAAAACTCCCTCTGGTTGATGATGATTTTAACCTCATGGGATTAATAACGATAAAGGATATCGAAAAAGTTCGCCAGTTCCCCAATTCAGCCAAGGATGCTCGGGGCAGGTTACTGGTTGCGGCTGCGGTGGGAGTATCGGCCGATACTATGGAGCGAGTTACCGCCTTAGAAGCGGCTGGAGTCGACGCCATTGTAGTGGATACCGCTCATGGTCACTCTTCAGGGGTTATAGATACGGTCCGTTTAATTAAGAAAAACTTTCCCGATTTGCAACTCATTGCGGGCAACGTGGCTACCGCCGAAGCCACCAGGGATCTGATTGATGCCGGTGCCGACGCGGTTAAGGTAGGAATCGGCCCCGGTTCAATATGTACCACCAGGGTAATTGCCGGAATAGGCGTTCCTCAGATCACAGCCATTGCGGATTGCTCCCAGGCGGCTGCGAAAACTGGCATACCAATTATTGCTGATGGTGGGATAAAGTACTCCGGTGATATCACCAAGGCGATTGCGGCCGGTGCAGATGTGGTTATGCTCGGCAATGTCCTGGCAGGAACCGATGAGAGTCCGGGAGAACTGGTTATTCTGCAAGGGCGCAGTTTTAAGCTCTACCGCGGCATGGGATCACTCGGAGCAATGGCCCAGGGAAGCAGTGATCGCTATTTCCAGGAAAATGAACCCAAGCTGGTACCGGAAGGAATTGAAGGGCGGGTACCGTACAAAGGGCCGGTTTCCGATACCATTTTTCAACTGGTCGGGGGCCTTAAGGCGGGAATGGGCTACTGCGGAGCCGCCAATGTTGAGGAATTGAAGAAAAAAGCCAAGTTTATCCGAATAACCAATGCCGGTCTTGTTGAGAGCCATCCGCATGATATCGCCATTACCCAGGAGGCTCCCAATTACCGTTTATAGGGAATTATAGAACAAAGCACGGTTGGATTTGTATATGAAATATGTCGTGATGCTTTTGATGTCCGTACTTTTGGGGAGCCTTATCGGTTACCTCAACCAGTACGGGAAGGGAACCGCAGGAGCCAGAACCTATGCATTGATATGCTGTGGGGCCACCCTAGTTACGCTGGTTTCAAAATACTTCTTTATAAGTCTGGGTAAGCCATGGTTTGCGGATCCGGGAAGATTAAGCGCGCAGATAATACCAACTCTGGGCTTTTTAGCCACGTTTATTCTGTGGTTTGTAGAGAGCCGGGCGGAGTGGATTTCAATCGGCGTCAATATGTGGCTGGCGGCCCTGGTCGACCTGATAATAGGATCCGGTTTTGGACTGCGTGCATTGCTAGCCATAGGGTTTGTAATTCTGGTGCTGCCGCTCATCAGAACAGCAGAGGAAAGGCTCCGCTACCGGACGGCAGCTCAGGACAAACCGACAGAAAAGGTGGAGCCGTAGACTGCGGCGGTCTCCACCTTATTTTATCTGCTCTCCAACGTCCCTGGTTATGAATATCAGGCTTTCTCGGATTTTGTCTTCTCCTCCAGTTTCTGCAGGTCGGATAGCAGGCGATCAACATCAACACCATGCATTTGAGCACCCTGCTCAATAGTCTCAAAGAGAGCCCCACCTCACCCAACGCAGTGGATGCCGTAATCCAGAAACACTCGTGCGGCCCCCGGAATCTTTCTCAGCGCATCACCAATTATGGTATTTTTTGATACCATCAGTTCACCTCCCTTTTAAGAATCGGTTCTATTATAACAAAAAGGAATAGTAAACGCCAGGGAGAAAATGTCCCTGGCGGGTACGCAGTTAGCTTTGCCGTCTTGAATTCTCCGATTTTAGACTCTGTTCGGCTTTCATAATCGCCAACTTAACCAGGTTGCCGCAGTCACGGGAAGATACGCCACCGAAGCCCTCACGAGCGACGATATGATCAACTCCCAGTTCCTTGGCCAGTTCCCACTTAAGTTCATCAGACATGAGTCCGGAGCGTTTTCGGCCCATTAAAACTCCTCCTCCTGCCTGCGCACCACTAGTATTTTGTGCTGATTAGACTCAGTTTATTTAGTCGAATCACGGTTCTAATGTAAATCAAAACCAAAAGACTTTCTTGATTTGTTATCTGAGTTAATGCTCAATTCAATTCTTTCGTAAAAAGCGTATGATTAAATCCAAATGATAATTTTTATTATGGTGGATATTGGTTGATGAGCAATAGTTGAACGGCTGTGTTTCTGAGGTTAATATGGCATTACCGGAAACAGCAGACACGCATTCTTGCTAACTTGTAAGGGGAGTTGGTAAACTGTAAACTATTATAGAG
>LFRU01000068.1 GCA_001512495.1 Syntrophothermus sp. DTU052
CTGGATAAGTTTGGCATCAGGGGGAAGAACAAGCTTCAGCAGGTTTACGGCTTCACCGAGTCCGGACCAACCGGTTTGGCGCTCTTTCCCGAAGAGATCGAGATCAAGACCCGCGGCATCGGCAGAGCCGGGGTGGTCGGCTCCGAGACCATTATCGTGGATCCGGAAGGCAACAAGGTTAAACCCGGGGAAGTAGGAGAGATCGCGGTTCGCGGTGGAGGAATCATGGTCGAGTATTTCAAGGATCCGGAAAAAACAAGAGGGACCATCGTTAACGGATGGGTACGGTCCGGTGACCTGGCTACCTACGATGAGGATGGGTACATATACTTTGTAGACCGGGCCAAGGATATGATTATTTCCGGCGGACAGAACATCTATTCCAAGGAAGTGGAGGATGTCCTGATGAGCCATCCGGCGGTTATGATGACTGCGGTGATAGGAGTCCCCCATCCGGATTGGGGAGAATCGGTTAAGGCGGTAGTCTCGCTGAAACCGGGGCATTCGGTCACTTCCGAGGAGCTCTCGGAGTACTGTGTAGATAAGCTGGCCAAATACAAGCGGCCTAGGTTCATCCAGATCGTAGACGATATCCCCCACAATCCGGCCGGCAAAATCCTGAAGACCGAGGTTAGAAAACTGTACGGTCAGGCCTAAAGTCCGTTAAAAGGTGGACCGGGTTTGCCCGGTCGCCGGTTGATAAACAAGACTAATCCAGGATAAGCCCGCATATCGATAAAAACGGCGGGCTTTATTCTTTCGTCACCAGTTTGAAAAACAGGAATTAAGAAATAATGAGACTATTGCGGGTGCCGCGGTATAATGAAATCAGAACCGTGAGCACATCGGCGGGGGATCAAAGAAATCTCGCGATGGTTCAGGAATGGAGAGATTGACAGATGAAGACAAGAAACACGGGGAGGAGATCTGTTTTCTTATCCAGGAGGAATGTGCTGGTTTTGGCGGGATTACTGCTGACCCTGCCGCTGTTGGTGCTCGGAGGCTGTAGCAGTTCTCCGGCCGAAAGCGATTCCGGGGAGCAAAAACTGGTGATTGCCACCTCGTTTTACCCGATCTACATAATGGTCCGGAATATCACCCTTGATATTCCGGGGGTGGAGGTGGTTAACATAACCGGCACCGTAACCGGTTGTCTCCACGACTACCACCTGACGACCGCTGACCTCAAGCGGCTGCGCCAGGCTGAGATACTGGTGATAAACGGGGCCGGGATGGAGAGCTTTTTGGACCAGGTGATCGAGCAGCAGCCTGACTTGAAGATTGTGGACGCCAGCCGGGGTATATCCCTTATCAGGGATGAACACGGGCATGAGAACGCTCATATTTGGGTCAGCGTATCCCTGGCCATGAAGCAGGTGCAAAACATTGCTGACCAGTTGGCCGAACTCGACGTCAGGAACGGCCCGGCATACCAGGAGAATGCGTCCCGTTACATCAAGGAGCTTGAAAGGCTGAAAGAAGAGATGCGGGAAACAATCGCGCAGTTGCCCAACAAGGATATAGTAACCTTTCACGAAGCCTTTCCCTATTTTGCTGACGAATTTGGCCTGAACATTGTGGCCGTGGTGGAACGAGAGCCGGGTTCCGAGCCCAGTGCGGCTGAACTGGCCGCAGCCATCAAACTTATCCGACAGTCAGGGGTCAAGGCCATATTTGTGGAGCCGCAGTACTCCACCAAAGCCGCCCGGACCATCGCCCGTGAGACCGGAATCGAGGTCTACACGCTGGATCCGGCGGTTACCGGGGCCGACGATCCCGGAGCCTATATAGAAATCATGAGGAGCAATTTACGGGTATTAGTGGAGGCGCTGAGTTAATATGAACAACCGAGAAAATGTTAATGACCGCTGTGCTTTCTGCTGCACAAGGCTGGAAAACTTCGGGGTCAGTGTCGGCGGGAATGTACTGCTGCATGACGTAAACCTGCACATTCACTGCGGCGAATTGACCGGGATTATCGGCCCCAACGGTGCCGGCAAGACCACACTGTTAAAAGCGATGGTGGGGGAGCTTCCCTTCAGCGGCAAGATGAGTTTTCTGGATGGCAAGGGGTTGAGGACGGGCTCTCCCCTGATCGGTTATGTACCGCAGAAACTTGATTTTGGCCCGGGGGCTCCGGCCAGTGTGCTTGATTTCTGCTCCGCCTGTATTTCCAATATTCCGATATGGCTTATTCACTCGCCAAGCAACCGCCGGCGGGTTAGGGACAGCCTGTCCCGGGTGCAGGCAGAACACCTGCTCGATCGCAGGATTTCCGAGTTATCAGGAGGAGAATTGCAGCGGGTGCTCCTGGCCTGTGCCCTCAACCCGGTCCCCAACCTGCTGCTGCTCGATGAACCGGTTACCGGGGTGGACCCCCTGGGACTTAAGATATTCTATGACATGGTGTCCGCTCTGCGGCGGGAGCATGACCTTTCCATAATCATGGTCTCCCACGATCATCAGATGATATCCCAATACGCCGATAGAATAGTCCTGTTGAACAAGACCGTTTTGGCGGAAGGAACGCCGGCGGAAGTATTTCGTAATCAGCGTTTTGTGAACCTCTTTGGTCAGCAGTGGAACGGGGTATACCACGGCCAGGAGGCGGCTGCGGCCATCCACCACCCTGAATAATGAGGTGAATCCATGATTGAAGTATGGTATACCCTGGTTGACAGCATCTTCCCTTTTGGCTGGGTTGAGTTTGACTTCATGAAGAATGCTCTGCTGGCCGTGCTGTTGGTATCCCCCATCTTTGGCTTTCTGGGTACCATAGTGGTAAACAACAATATGGCTTTTTTTTCTGACGCTATCGGTCATGCGGCCCTGACCGGAATCGCCATCGGTGTCCTGCTGGGGTTGGGGGACCCCTTGTGGGCGATGCTCATCTTTGCCGCCGTCCTGGCCATTGCCATTACCTGGACTAGGCACAGAACCGGGGCTTCTGTGGACACGGTCATCGGTGTATTCTTTTCTACCGCTGTGGCTCTGGGAGTGGTAATCCTATCCCGCGGCGGAGGGTTTAACCGCTATTCCCATTACCTGATCGGCGACCTGTTGAGCATCTCTCCCCAGGAGTTGACCCTGCTGGTCATCGCCCTCTTGGTAGTGCTTCTCTTCTGGGGACTCTTTTTTAACCGCCTGTTTCTGGCCAGCATAAATCAGGCGGTAGCCCGCAGTCGGGGTGTTAATGTGTATATGATGGAGATGCTGTTCTCCATCCTTCTGGCGCTGATCGTGACCGTATCCATACAGTGGATCGGTATCCTGATCATAAATGCCCTGCTCATACTGCCGGCGGCTTCAGCCCGCAACCTGGCGGCCAACATGAGATCCTATCATTTCCTGGCGGTGATGATAAGTATTGTAGCCGGGCTGGCCGGCCTGTTCCTCTCCTACCAATGGGGTACTGCCACCGGTGCCACCATCGTTTTATGCATTTTCATCCTGTACCTGGGTACCATCGCTTGGAAAACCGTAAGATCTGGGTGGAATAAACACCGGTCTGAAACGGACCGCGTAAAATCGACCACTGACCATAAGGCGGGGTGAGAAGCCTGAAATGGCAGTCCTTGAGCATGATACAACGAAAGGCATAACCAGCCTGCGGGGCCTGATAGGCGGTGACCCGCGGCCGGATTTGAGGACGAATGATTGCCCCACATCAAGCGGGGTTGAGAACCGGCGTAAGATCGGAATTCCAGATCCGGACACATTATGTGGGTCAGGAAGGGGGAGTCTCAGACAGAAGATCTCGTCGGGTGGCAATTATGCGGGCTTGACGTGACGGCTGGTCTGTGTTGTATCCTGTGGTAAAGAGTGGTGAACTGGGGAGGAGGGTGATTTTGGTGTTTGATCTGGGGGACCTCCTGAAATATCCGTTTGACGACCAGAAGTGGGTGGAGAAACTCCTGATTGGCAGTGCCTTGAGCTTGATACCCATAATCAACCTTTTTGCTGTCGGGTATACGCTCGAATCGATGCGCGCCGGCATTAGGGGGGAGATGACTCTGCCGGACTGGGAGGACTGGGGAGCAAAATTCGTACAAGGTCTCATGCTGTGTGTGATCAGCTTTATCTACATGCTGATTCCAGGGCTGCTCATGCTCCTGGGGGGCGGGGGCATAATAGGCGCGCTAAGGTACGGTGATGTGGGATGGGGAGTAGCGGGAGGATTACTGGCTCTTTTAACCATAGTGGCTGCGCTGGTTCTGGCCTTTGTCCTGCCGATGGCCTTTGCTCATTATGCAGCCGAGGATAAGCTGGGGGCTGCCTTAGAGTTTGGTGAGATATGGAGACGAATCAGAACCGTGTTTGGTCAGTACCTGGTGGCGGTGGTGCTGTTTTGGGTTTTCAGCTCCATATTGGGAATGGTGGGCATGATACCCCTGGTGGGGTGGATAATTACGATCGTTGGGGTTTTTTACCTGGCGGTAGTATTTGCCAACCTCATTGGCCGCCTGTATCGTCAGAGTTAATACCTGGCCGGTATAACAGAATGTTATAAGGTAATTAAGAAGCGGTCTGTTATTATCATCATCGGGCGGCGGTAAACGATAGCTGGTTCGGTGGGGATTGTTGATCAAGCGGGGGGAAGGAGGATGACGCAGTATGGAAGAAATCAATAAAGTATTAGCCAATACTTCGGTCCTGGAAACACTGGGGATTGAGATCACAGAATACACGCCGGAGCGCGTGGTTGCCACCATGCCGGTTACCCCTAAAACCCACCAGCCTCTGGGTATTCTGCACGGTGGGGTTTCGGTGGTTATCGCGGAGACGGTAGCCTCCACGGGCAGCTACCAATTCATAGATCCCACCCGTCAGCAGGCGGTAGGCCTGGAGATCAACGCCAACCATATCCGCAGCAAACGCGACGGGGTAGTAACGGCCATCGGGGTTCCGGTCCATGTGGGACGCTCTACCCTGGTGTGGGATATCAGGATCTATGACGAGCAGGAGAAGCTGGTCTGTATCTCCCGCTGTACCATGGCTGTAGTGGATAATGAACGGCAACCGGGCCGGTAGCGGCGCCCGGCGAAGGGGGACGGCCGGCGAATATATTCGTCATGCGTGGTAACACGCAACCAATCCGGTTTTATCCGGTTTCACGGTTGCCTCCCTTGAGCCGCCGGGTGTTTTTCCTCGCCCGGCAATGTCCTCAGGTTGATTACAAAGTATTCAAACAAGACACTTCTCAGTCGGGCACGACCTGTAGGCTGCTGACACCAAATACAGGAATGGGCGCCGTCAAAAGATGGCTTGCCGGTTCTTCTGCCATGATGAAGATGATACCACCCGTGATCCCGCCGACCTGTCCGCTATTAACCCGGCTAAACCCTAAG
>LFRU01000036.1 GCA_001512495.1 Syntrophothermus sp. DTU052
GCAAAGGGCAGGTGCCGTTTCAAGCACCTGCCCTTTTACCCTCGGTTTCATGGAACCGGCCGTCCCTGGCCTATAGTACCTGCGCAAACAATGGGACATGCTATACGTCCAGGTTGACAACCAGATTGGCATTTTCCTGAATGAATTCGCGGCGAGGCTCCACCCGCTCTCCCATCAAGTCAGAGAATATCTGGTCCGCCCGAATAGCATCGTCTATCGATACCTGCAGTATGGTGCGGTTTTCCGGATTCATGGTGGTTTCCCATAGCTGATCGGGGTTCATTTCCCCCAATCCTTTATAACGCTGGACACGGTACTTCTTGTTTTCCTGCTGGGCAAGGAAGATCTGTAGATCCTGCTCCCGGTAAAAATAATGTTCTTCGGATCCCCTGCGCAGCCTGTAAAGCGGAGGCTGCGCTATATAAATAAATCCGTTCTCGACTAGCGGGCGCATGTAGCGATAGAAAAAAGTCAGGAGCAAAACCCGAATGTGTGACCCGTCAACATCGGCGTCGGTCATGGTTATTATTTTATGGTACCGGCACTTGGTTATATCGAAATCCTCTCCGATTCCACTACCGATGGCCGTTATCAGCGAGCGTATCTCTTCATTGGAAAGGATCTTATCCAGTCGAGATTTCTCCACATTAAGGATCTTGCCCCTTAGCGGCAAGATCGCCTGGAATCTGCGGTCTCTCCCCTGCTTGGCCGACCCGCCGGCGGAATCGCCCTCCACAATATACAGCTCGCAGAGCGCAGGGTCTCTTTCGCTGCAGTCAGCCAGTTTTCCCGGCAAAGTAGAGATTTCAAGCGCATTTTTACGGCGTGTGAGTTCACGAGCTTTGCGAGCCGCTTCCCGGGCCCGCCGGGAAGCTAAGGCTTTCTCCACAATCTTTCGGGCTGCCGCCGGGTTTTCGTTAAGGAAATCGTTCACATTTTCGTGAACGGCGTTCTCTACAATACTCCTTATGTAGGTATTTCCCAGCTTGGTTTTAGTCTGCCCTTCAAATTGGGGTTCCCGGACCAGAACGGAAACTATGGCGGTTATTCCTTCCCTGATATCTTCCCCCGCCAAATTTCCATCCTGTTCTTTAATCACCCCGATGCGCTTGGCATAATCATTAATAACCCTGGTTAATGCATTTTTGAAGCCTATCTCATGAGATCCTCCCTCTTGAGTGTGGATATTGTTGGCATAGGAGTATATATTCTCTGTATAACCGTTGGTGTACTGAATACCAATCTCGATGACCGTATCCTCTTTTTTCTCCTCGAAGTATATAATCTTAGAATTAACTATTTCTTTATTCTTGTTCAGATAAGCCACATAATCCCGGATACCCCCGGTGTAATGAAAATGCTTTTCCTGTCCGGTTCTCTCGTCCCTCAAAGAAATACTTAAACCCTTATTAAGAAAGGATAATTCTCGCAGCCGCTGGGCAATAATGTCGGCTGAGAATTCTGTTTCTTCGAAAATGTCCGGATCCGGCTCAAAGGTTATCTTGGTACCATAAAAATCAGTCCTGCCGTGAACCTGGAGCGGTGTGACCGGTTTTCCCTTTTCATAATCCTGCCGGTAAGCTTCACCATTGCGCGCCACCTCAACCGACAGTTTTCGGGAAAGTGCATTTACCACTGAAAGACCCACACCATGGAGACCTCCCGATATGGTGTACCCAGAGCCCCCGAATTTTGCTCCCGAATGCAGAGTGGTAAGGATGAGCTCCAGAGCGGGTACTCCCGTCTTGGGGTGAATGTCGACCGGTATCCCCCTCCCATTATCCATCACTGTTATCCGGTTGCCTTGATGAATAATAACCTCTATCCTGTCGCAGTAACCGGCTACTGCTTCGTCAATGCTGTTATCAACTATTTCAAAGACCAGGTGGTGTAATCCCCGGGAACCAGTGGTGCCGATATACATCCCCGGTCTTTTTCTGACCGCCTCCAAACCTTCAAGGACCTGAATATCAGATGCGCTGTAGCCGTTTACATCTTGACTCATTGTACGCCTCCTTTGTTGTGGGATCTCTTATATAGAGTGACAGAGGATATTGGAGAAAGGTATATTTCATTATCGGTTATCACCAGCGATTTTGCTCTTTCCATGGAACATATTAAATGAAGATTCTTTTCTGCGATGCCCAATTCTATTATTTCCTTTAATGAGGTGTTTATATAGGAGTCAATGTTGAGAATGGCCACCACTTCATCAGCTGAAATCATCTGATCGCTTCCCAGGTGTATAAACATAGTATAATCTCCTTTCACTCTGACAGTCTGCCTTGTTCTAACCAAACTATTTTACCATTAATATTATTAAACAGTGAACCATCCACTGAGGTCATGAAGGTCTGGAATGATGAGTTCGTTAGAAAATCCAGTATCGTTGCTCTTCTCCCGATATCAAGTTCGGCCAATATTTCATCCAGCAGGAGAACGGGATAAGTGCCTCGAATTCGCCTGAACACCTCAACTTCTGCCAATTTCAATGCCACTACAATATTTCTCTGCTGCCCCTGGGATGCAAAAATGCGCGCGTTTTTTTGATCCAGGTAAAAGTTGATATCATCTCGGTGGGGTCCGATCAGAGTTATCTTTCTCTGTCTTTCCCTGAGAGATATATCCTGTATTCCCTGGGCTACCATTTCCCTGATACTCTCCAGGTTTACCTTTCCTCCCGAAAGGTTAAAGGTTAGAGCGTACTTCATCTGCAGCGTCTCGTTTCCGCCCACTAGGTTATAGAAGCGCAGGGTCAGTTCATCAAGAATTTTCATGAGGTTAAGCCGAGCAAGGGTAATCTGTGCTGCAGTTAAAGAGAATACATGATCCAAGGCCTTTAACATCCCGGGGTCAGGCAGATCGTCTTTTAGTATGGCGTTTCTTCGGTTCAGCAGTTTTTCGTAGTTTTCCAGGAAGGTCCTGTACTCCGGGGAGAGGTTTTTCAGGAGGTTATCAAGAAACGCTCGCCTTTTTTGGGGAGGACCTTTAATCAGATAAAGGTCGTCAGGTGTAAACAGTACTGCTGCCAGTCTGTCCTGCGTCAGGGCATATCTTTTATTGTTAATTGTGAACCGCTTTCTCTTGCCCAGTGTATACTGCAGAGAAATCGAGTGTTTCTTATTCAAGTAATGATAGGTTGCCTGGATAAAAAATTGGTTTTTACCAAGCCTTATCAGATCCTTGTCAGGTACGCTGCGGAAACTTACCCCTGATGCCAGCAGATAAACAGCCTCCAAAAAGTTGGTTTTCCCCTGGGCGTTGTTCCCTAGCAGGATGTTTACCCCTTTTGCCGGCACATATCTGATTCTTTCCAGATTACGAAAATCATTAATCTGTATTTCCGAAATGTGCAAACCCTTTTTCCTCTTTAACCTGTGCGGAGTGGGACCAGCACGTAAGTGTAGTTATCGTCTTCGGGGTTTCTGATAACCGCCGGACCTAAAGGCCCGGACAAACTGATTTGAATATTTTTGTTTTCCTGGCTGAGCAGCTTTACGGCATCGAGTAGATAACGGGTGTTAAAGTTCAATTCTACTGCCTGCTTGGACTCGGCCTCAACTTCTTTTATTATCTCCGTCATCTCTCCCATCTTCTCTGAGAACGCCGAGATTACCAGTTGTTCCGGCTCAAAATTCATCTTTACATACTGAATCATTTTCTGATCGAACGGCATTAGAGATGTTCTCTCCAGCGATTGTGTAAGTAATGATGAGTTTACCAGAAATGTATTAACAAAGTTTTTCGGTATAACTTGTATGTAATTAGGGTACTGTCCCTCGATAAGCCTGGAGGAACATGAAAGGTCCTGCTCCGTGGTGTAGAATACGATGTGATTCTCAGCCAGGCCGATGTTTATCTCAGAGTCGCCATCCTCGAGAATGCGGGCAATGTCACTCATTATTCGCACTGGAATTATGTATTGTCCGGGTAATTGTTCACTTTTTATCTGTTCACTTCTGATGACGGCCAGTCGGTGTGTGTCCGATGCCACCATGGTCAGGGAATCGCCGGAAAAATCAAATAAAATTCCAGTGAATACCGGCTTAAAATGGGTTACCGCAGCTGCGATCACCGTTTTGCGGATAAAATTTTTCAATACTAACTGGGGTATGGTACTGATATGGGTGACCTTATTAAGAGGCATCTCCGGAAAATCATCGGGATTGTATAGATTGAGATAGCTGGAGGAGAACCCGTTATAGACATTCAGTTTATTATTTGTTTCGTCCAGAGAGATAGTTACCTCTTCCTCGGATAGGTAACGCACCAGATCGCTGAAGTATTTGGCGTTTACCAAGGCACTTCCCTCGGAGACAATGTCGGCCGGGAAGATGATTTTTTTTATTCCTATATCGAGATCGGTTCCCTGTAGAATCAATCTATCTTTTTCTGCAGTTATCAGCATCCCGGATAGAGCAGGTATTGTGTCCTTCGTCGACGCGGCTCGCTGCACTATGGAAGCTGCTTGTGACAGCAGATTTTTGTTAACGGAAAATTTCATAAAGGCACCTCCGTAAGTTCTGTGGGTCTGATGATTAACTTAATTATAATTTAGCAGTACTAGTAGTACCGGTTGATATGTTGAAAAGTTGTCAAATCTATTGTCCAGCGAGGCTTATCACTTGTTGAAAACAAGTCACATTCTACTTAATTAGTAACAGACAGTTTAACATGATTCAATCTTGTTTTTAAGATCGTTTACAATCTTGTCCAACACGGGGTCGGTTTTTATTTCACGAGATATCTTATCGTAAGCATGCAGGACGGTGGTGTGATCCCTTCCGCCGAAGGTATCGCCGATCATCGGCAGGGACAATTCTGTTAATTCCCGGGATAAGTACATGGCAATCTGTCTGGGAAAAGCTATTTGCCGGGTTCGGCGTTTGGAAATTAAATCGGTGACGGTAACACTAAAATATGAGGCTACAGCTTCCTGAATCGATTCAATTGTTATCTGCCGTGGAGTCGGTGGGGGCATAATATTTTGTAGAGCCTCGGTAGCAATATCCATGGTGATAGGTTGGTTTTTAACTCTGGAAAAAGCCACGGTTCGGGTAAGTGCCCCTTCAAGCTCTCTGATATTGGACTGGATGTTGGTGGCTATGTAGAGCATCACTTCGTTGGGAACTTCCAGTGATTCGTGTTGGGCTTTTTTCCTCAGTATAGCTATTCTGGTTTCAAGATCGGGGTACTGGATGTCGGTTAAAAGTCCCCATTCGAATCGGGAACGAAGACGGTCCTCCAGGGTGGGTATTTCACGGGGAGGGCGATCACTTGAAATAACTATCTGTTTGTTCGTTTCGTAAAGTGAGTTAAATGTATGAAAAAACTCTTCCTGGGTCCGCTCTTTGCCAACCAGGAACTGAATATCATCTATTAGGAGGATATCTATATTGCGGTACTTGTTGCGGAATTCGCTGGTCTTGTCATCGCGAATGGAGTTAATAAGCTCATTTGTAAACTGTTCCGAAGAAACGTATACGACTGTGGCCAGCTCGTTTTTGTTAAGGATGTGATGGCCGATGGCCTGCATTAAATGGGTTTTTCCCAGGCCGACGCCGCCGTAGATAAATAGAGGGTTATATGCTTTCCCGGGGGCCTCGGCTACGGCAAAAGAAGCGGCGTGAGCAAAACGGTTGCTGTTTCCCACTACAAAGGAGTCAAAAGAGTATTTTGGGTTTAAACGATTCCCTGAGTAGTCATTAATTGATGGTGTTCTAACGATCAGTTTAAGTTTCACCGGGTGCTGTGTAAAAAGGTTGATTTTTTCATTCAGAAGATGCCAGTACCGTGATTGTATCCATTCCTTTACCAGAATACTGGGAACCGATACATTAAAGTATTCACTGTCACAGCTTTCAAAATCGGTAGCCGAAAACCAAGCATCGAAGCTGGTAGGGCCAATATCGTCACGGATAAGAGATAATACTCGGTCCCATATTGCAAAATAGTCGTCCATAGTATCCCCCTGTTTATATGTGGATAAATCGTTGGTCAGGCTGTGAATTGTGTGTATAGGTTTGCTTTACCAGGACAAAAATCTAGTAACATGATAACAGAATCACAGACAAAAATGAAGAAGAGGCAGAGCATAAAAGGCCTTTCCTTGACAGGGCCCGGTGGTAAAAATATAATGAAAGATGCATTGGAAATCCGAGGGAGGGAATATTCTTCTCATGAAGAGAACATATCAGCCAAAGCAGAGAAAGAGAAAAAGATTGCACGGTTTTATGAAGAGGATGTCCACCGTCGGCGGCAGGAAAATCCTAAGCCGCAGGAGGAAAAAGGGACGGGTTAGATTAAGCGCTTAAGGCCGTTAGTCGGCCTTAATTTTCTAAAAGAGGTTTGAGATGCTGGGTACGGACGGAACCCTCCGCAAGAGAAGCGAGTTCGGTTTTGTTTTTCGCGTGGGTAAAAAACAGGTTGGCCGATTCATGGTTGTATACGCAGCAAAAAACGGGCTTGAGAAGAACAGGTACGGGATAGTAACCAGCAAAAAGGTAGGTAATGCAGTTCGTCGTAATCGGGCAAGGCGACGATTGCGGGAGTTTATCAGGAAAACGGATAGAGGGCTTGGTAGCGGCTTCGATGTAGTGATAATCGCTCGGAACGGTATCAATAATGCCGGTTTTACAATGCTCGTAGACGAGGGTCATCAACTGCTGAAAAGGTTGGGTCTCTAAAGGTGTCAAGAGTGCTGATTAAGCTGATAAGAATATATCAGATGATAAGTCGGCTTTATCCGCCCCGCTGCCGTTTTTTCCCTACGTGTTCGCAGTACGCGGTAGAAGCGTTAAAAAAGTACGGGACAATTAAGGGCAGCTTGCTCAGCATGAAAAGGATTTTACGCTGTCATCCTTTCAATGAAGGCGGTTATGACCCGGTTCCATAAGGCAGGAGGTGAAGGTTGGATTTGTGGCAATCCATTGTTACCGGTTTCAGCGAGCTGATTCAGTTTTGTTATCGCATAACTGACATGGCCGGCCTGGCCAACTACGGTTTGGCTATTATACTTATCACCTTTATTATAAAGATCGTACTCTATCCCTTGACCAACTCGCAGATGAAGTCAATGCGGGGGATGCAGGCGATTCAGCCCAAGTTGAAAGAACTGCAGGCAAAGTACAGGGATAATCCTGAAAAAATGAACGCCGAAATTATGAAACTCTATAAAGAACATGGAGTTAATCCCTTTGGCGGCTGCCTGCCTCTTTTGATTCAGATGCCGATCCTTTTTGCCTTCTATCAGGCTCTGATCAATTTCAAGTACACGGTTCCCGCGCATGCCGCATTCTTATGGATGCCGAATATTTCGCTGCCTGATCCCTACTACATATTACCAGTGCTGACGGCTGTGACTACCTATCTTCAACAGAGAATAAGCACCGTTGACGCCAACGATCCAAACCAGAAAACTATGATGATGGTGATGCCTTTATTTATCGGCTGGATCGCGATGAAATTTGCGGCCGGGTTGGCAATTTACTGGGTGACCTTCAATTTACTCAATATACTGCAGCAGCTCTATGTTAATTACAAAAACCAGTCCAGTTTGGCGGTTTCAGGTGCCGGGGGAGGACAGGTGGCTATAACCGACAGTGGAAGCGTAGAAGATGAGGATACCGCGAGTGATATGGGTCCTGAAGCTATTCAGGGAAAAGGAGGAAACGCTCATGCTAAGTCTCGAAAAAAAAGGAAAAAGCGTAGATGAGGCTATAAAACTGGCATTAGAAGAAATGGGTGTTGGCCTGGAAGATGTGGCGATTGAGGTGTTGGAAGAACCGAGCCGGGGAATATTAGGTATAATAGGCAGCAAACCGGCACTGGTAAGAGTAGAGGTAAAAAACCGGCCCGAAAAGTTGGCCGAAGACAAACTTAAGGCCCTGCTGGATGGAATGAAGATCAGTTATGAGATTGAAAGCGTTGAGGTACAGGATGGGGTCATAAGGATAAACATCACCGGGAAAGACATGGGATTGCTGATTGGTCGCAAAGGAGAGACGTTAAATGCAGTCCAGTTCATTCTCAGCATGATGGTGAACCGGGGGCTTGATGAGAGGGTAAGGATTGTACTAGATGTTGAAGATTATCGGTTGCGTAAGGAGGAGTCGCTAAAGAGCCTCGCAGTCAGTCTTTCCGAGAGGGTTAAACGAACTAGACGCAGCGTGGTAATGAGGCCCATGGGGCCACATGAGAGAAGAGTTGTTCATACGGCCTTACAAGGAGATCCAGAGATCGTAACCTACAGCCAGGGGGAGGAACCCCACCGAAAAGTTGTTATATCGCCGAAAAAATAAGGCCGCAAGGCCTTTTTATTTTGGAGGATTGCATTGGGAGATTGTATTGCTGCTATATCAACGCCCCCGGGGGAGGGGGGGATTGCCGTCATAAGGGTAAGCGGCGAGTCTGCTCCTGAAATAGTAGACAAGGTATTCATGTCCCGATCCGGGAAAAAACTCCATGAGTTTAAGACCCATTCGCTGAATTTGGGCTACATCAGAGATGAAAACGGAACTCTTATCGATGAGGTACTGGTAAGCCGGATGGACGCCCCTCACAGTTACACGGGAGAAAACGTGGTGGAGATTAACTGCCACGGAGGAGCCGTAGCCACTCGAAGATGCCTGGAACTGGTAATAAACGCTGGTGCCAGGCTGGCCCATCCGGGGGAATTTACCAAAAGAGCCTTCTTAAACGGCCGACTTGATATGGTTCAGGCCGAGGCGGTAATAGAGATAATCAGAGCCAGGAGTGAAAAGGCGCTGGCTCTTTCAACCCGGAACCTCAGGGGGGCCTTGAGCAAGACCCTGCAACAGGTGGAGGAAGAGCTCATATTCATAAACTCACGAATCGAAGGCAGCATAGATTTTCCTGAAGAGGTCGGTGAACCGGACTGGCTGGAGCTTGAAGAACGCCTGCAGGCGGTTGAAGGCAGACTGCAAAAGCTGGCCGCCGGCAGTAAACGGGCCCGAGTATATCGAGATGGGGTCAGAGTAGTAATCGCAGGCAAACCTAATGTTGGCAAATCCAGCCTATTGAATGTGTTGGCCCAAAAAGAGAGGGCCATTGTTACTGAAATACCGGGGACCACACGTGATTTAATCGAGGATCTCATTTATATTAAAGGCATTCCCGTATGGGTTACTGATACCGCGGGAATAAGAGAAACTCGGGACGTAATTGAGAGTATGGGGGTGGAAAAAACCAGAACGGCCTTGGCCGAGGCAGATATTGTGGTGTTTGTGGTTGATGCATCAACCGGCATTCAGGTTGAGGATCTGGAGATAATGCAGCAGATCGAGGACAAGCGAAAGCTGGTGGTTATTAATAAGACCGACATTCAGGACCGCAGCTTGAGTGCGGAAGAGGTCAGGAACATTTTTTCCGGCATAAACCTGGTTGAAATATCAGCCCTGGAGGAGACTGGAATCGAAGAACTGGAATCAGCTTTGGAAAAAATGATTGTCGGGAAGAAAGACCCGGAGGAAGCAGAACCGGAGATAATGACCAATCTCAGGCAGGAGCGGGCGATAGAAGCTGCTCTTGGGCACGTGCAGGACGCAATTGACGGAGTTAAGAAAAGGCAGCCCATTGATGGTATCGCCGTAGATACATGGGGAGCGGTATCATGGATTGAGGAAATTACCGGGAAAGCCATCCGTACGGACGTTATGGAGCGAATCTTCGCTGACTTCTGCATAGGCAAATAGGGGGAGAAAATGAAATACTACCGGGCCGGTGATTATGATGTGATCGTTGTGGGAGCAGGACATGCGGGTTGTGAGGCCGCGCTGGCAGCAGCGCGCATGGGTTGTTCCACCCTTCTGATTACTCTGAGTTTGGATAATATTGCTTTGATGCCCTGCAATCCATCCATTGGTGGACCAGCCAAAGCCCAGTTGGTCAGGGAGATTGATGCCCTGGGCGGAGAAATGGGATTAAACATAGATGAGGCCAGTATTCAGATGCGGATGCTGAATACCGGGAAAGGAGCGGCAGTGAGGGCTCTCCGCGCCCAGGCGGATAAGAGAGAATACCAGGAAGTAATGACCTCCACCTTATTGAGACAGGAAAATCTGGAACTGGTTCAGGCAGAAGTTGAAGGGATTGAAACCAAAAACGGAGCCGTTTCAGGGGTCCTTACCCGTACCGGAGCCCGGTTTGGGACCAAGAGCCTGGTTGTAACAACAGGCACTTATCTTAAATCCCGGATAATAATCGGGGATCTGACATATGAGGGTGCTCCCAACGGCCAGTTTCCGGCGCGGAGATTGTCAGATAGCCTGAAGGGCCTGGGTTTGGTCATGGGAAGGTTTAAAACCGGAACCCCTCCCCGGGTTGACGGCAGAACCCTGGATTTTTCAAAGATGATAGAACAGCCGGGCGACAAGCATATCCTGAAGTTTTCCTATATGAGTCCCCGGGTATTAAAGCCCCAGATATCATGCTGGTTAACCCACAGCAACCGGACTACCCACAGTATTGTGCTGGATAACCTCCACCGCTCACCGCTCTATTCCGGGGTGATTAAGGGAGTGGGGCCCAGGCATTGCCCATCGTTTGAGGATAAGGTGGTACGGTTTCAGGAAAAGGATTCACATCAAATATTTTTGGAACCGGAGGGCAAGAGGGTTGAAGAGTTCTATGTACAGGGCATGAACACCAGCTTACCTGAGGATATACAGTATGAGGTCCTCCACAGCATTGCCGGATTGGAAAATGCGCGCATCATCAGGACTGGATACGCCATTGAATATGAGTACGTCATACCGTCCCAACTGAAACTAAGCCTGGAGTGCAAGGGAGTAAAGGGATTGTTTACCGCCGGGCAGATTAACGGTACTTCCGGGTATGAGGAGGCGGCGGCTCAGGGCTTGATTGCAGGAATAAATGCGGCACTCTCCGTCAAGGAGAGGGAACCTTTTATTCTGAGGCGCAGTGAGGCGTTTATCGGCGTTCTGATTGATGACCTGGTAACCAAAGGTATTGACGAACCCTACCGCTTGCTGACCTCTTCGGCAGAATATCGTTTAATTCTGAGGCAGGACAATGCCGACCTGCGTCTTACGGAGATAGGGTATAAACTGGGATTGGCAAGTGAGGCCCGGTATGCCATGCTGGAAAAGAAGAAAAAGGAAATGGCAGACTTGGTTAAGGTATTAAATGATGCCACGGTTGCCCCTGATAACCGGGCCATAAATATGATTCTCAAGGAGAAGGGCACCAGGGAACTGCGGAGCAGTACCAGCTTGTGGCAGCTGCTGCGCCGGCCGGAGATATCCCTGGAGGATATTTTTAACAGCGGCGAACTGGAAAATACTTATGATGAAGAGGTTTTGGAACAGGTAGAGATTGAGTGCAAGTATGAAGGATATATCCAGAAACAGAATGAGCAGGTACGAAGATTCGAAGCCCTGGAAGATAAGAAACTGGCAGAGGAGCTAAATTACGATGAGATAAATGGGCTTTCCAGGGAAGGAAAGTATAAATTGATGCGGATTAAGCCGTCATCAGTGGGACAGGCATCCCGAATCTCCGGAGTGACACCGGCCGATATTAATGTGCTGTTGATACACCTGGAGAAATTAAGAAGGCAAGAAAGAGAAAACCATGATCAATGATTATATTCGGGAGCTATTGGAAGGTAATAAGAAGCAGAATCTGATCAGCCGGCGGGCCACGGAAAAGGAAATCAGGGAACACGTTGCAGACAGTGAGTATTTAACAAAAGTCATTGACCTGAAAGGACTCCAGGTTTTAGATATGGGCAGCGGCCAGGGCTTCCCAGCTATTCCCCTGGCTATCGGTGAGCCGGAAAGCAGCTTTGTGCTGGTGGAATCAGACCTTAAAAAAAGCATGTTCTTGAAAGAACTTGTTTTTAAGTTGGGTTTGAGAAATGTTGAAGTGATCAGGGCTCGTATCGAAGAACTTGGGGAAAAGGGCGATTTCAGAAGCCGGTTTGATCTGGTTACCTGTCGTGCGGTTGCCGAGATGTCGGTTATACTGGAGTGGGGGCTCCCGGTTGTGAAAGTCAATGGACTGCTGGCCGCCTGGAAAGGGGCCAGGGCTGGTGAGGAAATAAGGGCAAGCCAGAAAGCCCTGGATATTTTGGGAGGAAAAGTAAGACGGGTGGCGAATTATGACATTGGGGGTAAGGAAAGATGCATCGTTATAGTACACAAAGCTAAGGAATGTCCTCCTCAATTTCCCCGAAGAGGTGGAAAGGCCAAAAAGAGACCGTTATGACCAGGCGGTACGGGCAGTATGTAAAAATTTTCAACACATTAACGCACTTTTAATGGGATGAGGTGAAGAAGTCTGAGAACCTGGGGTAAGTTGCTGGGAAAAAACAGTAGTAGAAGCCATCTGTTACAAGTTCCCCTCAAGGATGTACAGACTAGTCCCTATCAACCGCGACAGGAAATTGATGAGATTGAACTCCGGGAGTTAGCAGGATCCATTCATGAGGTAGGATTGATTCAGCCTATAGTGGTTAGGAAAGTTAAAAGCGGGTATGAGTTAGTAGCCGGGGAAAGAAGATTTAGAGCCTGCCAGTTGTTGGGCTTGACAGAGATACCGGCCATTTTAATGGAGTTGGACGATAAAAACACCGCCGCTTTGAGTTTAATTGAGAACTTGCAGCGAAAGAATCTCAACTATTTTGAGGAAGCTAAGGCCTATGCTCGTTTGATTAATGATTTTGGTTTCACCCAGGAAGAAGTTGCCAGAAAGGCAGGCAAGAGTCAATCAGGTATTGCCAATAAGCTGCGGCTGCTTAAACTAAGCCCGCAGGTTCAAAAAATGATTTCGCCTGATGTTATCAGTGAAAGGCATGCCCGGGCGCTGCTCAAGCTGAACTCAGATGAAGAAAAGATGATGGTACTGCAGATGATTTACGAACAGGAGTTAAACGTCAGGGAAACGGAGGAATTTGTAGAGCGGATAAGAAATAACCTACCCCCGGAAATGCAGAAAAAAGAAAGGAAGAACAGAAAGGGCGCCATTAAGGATGCACAGGCGTTTTTGAAGACGCTTCAGAAAACAATTATTCGCGCAAAGAATGACGGCGTTGATATGATGATTACGGAAAGGGAATATGATGAGGCTGTGGAACTGGTGATCCGCATACCAAAACCTGGGAGTGAGGTCAACCGCCATAATCAAGAAGAGGAAGACCAAACGAACCTGAAGCGTATGAATTCATAATGATATTTTCAAACCAAGAACCATGAAAAACACATCTAATGGACGGGGAGCAGAGTTAATTCCTGCTCCCCGGGTTGTTTAGAAGATGGATGTGCCCTCCAGGAATAGCTGCTCCATAACCCGATAGAACTCTTCAAAGACAACCCTAATTTTCTGGTATTCAACCTCCATGGCCTTTATGGCTTCTGCGGCTTCCTCCAAGCGGCCGGCCTCATACAGGTCAATGCTCCGGTGACCAGCCTCATGAAGCCTGCGATGTGGTTCCTCGAATCTGCTGTATACCTCCAGTAATTCCGGATTGTTGGGGCGGTAGTTGTAGTAGAACTGGCCGAATCTGCATCTGGTCGGATCGAACTCTGCCGGCTCAAATCGGCGCACCTTGGCCACCCAGGACTCATGTTCGGAGCGACGTTGGTCCAGATTTTCTCTCAACTCGTAATAGCTCCAGCGTTGAGAAACCTCCCTGGTATGGATAAGTGTTTCTTCGGTATGCTGTATAAACTCTTTCAACTGCCGAATCGTGACTTGCAAGCCCTGCAGCGCGTCTAAGGCCAGCAGTCCGAAATGTTCAATTTCGCTCATTGATGCTGATATTTCCTGGCTGGCTGCAGTTTGTTCCTGGGAAGCAGCCGCAATGTTTTCAATCTGGGTGTTGATTTCTCCAACCTTGTAGGTCATATCATGAATATCTGTCAAGATTTCATTGACCAGTCTGGCACTGGAAGTGGTCGCCTGATCAATATTATGGATGGCAGCCACTACCTGGTTGGTACTGGTGCTGATATGGTCAATGAGGGTTCCAATAGAGTGGGTGGATTCCTTGGTATTTTCCGCCAACTTTCTAATCTCTTCCGCCACAACGGCAAATCCACGCCCCTGGTCGCCGGCCCGGGCGGCCTCAATAGCTGCATTTAGGGCTAAAAGGTTGGTTTCTTCCGCTACCGCCATTATTACCTCCAATATGGTGCCGATTTCGTTGGAAAGGCTTTGCATTGCGGCTACGCTTTCTACTGCCGCCTGGCTGGCCTGAATCATTTGGCTTATATCGATACTCACCCGGTTGGCCTTGTCACTGGTGTCTATAGCTTTCTGATTGGTTTGATTGCTGCTCTTTGCCGCAGAGCTGGCTGAGATGGCAATATCTTCGGAGCCTTTGGCGATCTCATTCAGGGCGGCTGAAGCCTGACGGGTGCTTTCAACAACATGGTTAAACTTCTCGGAGAAGTTGTCGGTAGTGGTTACTACTGAAGATACAGCTTCTTTCGCGGTCTCAACTTCGGCACTGAGTTGGGCCATAGAATTGGCTGATTCCAGACTTCTTTCCTGCATGGCGTGCATATTCCGGTTCAGCATATCTGCAAGTTCCTGCAGGGAATTGATCACTCTGCCGATCTCGTCACCCGAAGAAGCAACGGCAGGAATGGAAGAAAACCCCCGCAGTTTCATCTGGTCCAGTCTATCCACCACCGTCTTGAGGGGGCGCAGACTCCGGGTTAACACCAGGAAAATAAACAGCAAACACAGTAACCAGGGTATCATTGACAGGAGCACTGCCCGGGACAACGCTTGGCTGGAAATGGCTGCCGTACCGCCGGTTGATACCGCCTTTATGAACCCCTGAGCATCACCATATATGTCGGCTAGAGGGTATATAATAACCCCTCCCTGGTCCGTATCGACGTTATATGGATCAAGGGAGTTCACGGCCTGTTCGATTGCGGCCGGCTGAACTGGAAACTCATCTTCAGCCAAGGTTCCCGCCAGTAGTGTGCTCTTGCCCGCTTTAAGCTCGTACAGAAAGATTTCAGCCGCTGTAATTCGCTGCAGGTCCTTTATAAATTTCTCTCCAAAATCAGACCTGTATTCAACAGCACCGATAAACCGGTCCTGGTCGAATAATGGGATTACGGCCCGGAAACCAAAGCCGGATTGGCCTTTCTCCAACCCGACAAGCGATTGTCCCGTATCCCGGGATTTATTTAAAGCGGGATGAGAAGACATGTCATCGCCAAACTGCTCGGGGTTGTGCAGCAGCAATAATGAATGCAGATTTTCGTCCACAAAAACAAGCTGAGATACGCCGCCAACATCGCTTATGCTTTCATACAGGGGAAGACATAAGTCCAATAACCGGTCGCGATCGCCCGCGGCAAGGGCCTCCAAAACCTCAGGGTTTTTGGCCACACTCTCCGCTCCAATTCGGGCTATGTTAAACTGCTTGTCAAAGGCGAGTTCTATTGTATGGATTAAATTGGTACGCTTTTCGTGTTCAATAGATGCCAATAGGTCATGCTGAACATCGCCAAACCACAGGAGAACAGCGATCAGTAAGAGCTGCATGCAGAAAAGAGCGACACCAGCAGATAAGAAAATCCTGCTGCGTAAAGTCTTAAACATGAGGTGAGCTCCTTCCTCTGTTAAGGTGTTATTACTCATTATGCAACAATTGCCAGGCAAAACGCCACCCATAATAATATGATTTCGCGAAAGGGGCGCAACAATTATTATGGGAACAATGGTGAAGACGCCCGGACAGTAAGCATGGATCAGAAGATGAATGTCAATAAATGTCGAAAAGCGCCAAAATGCAGAGAAAGAACAGGCTTATCTTTGGGAGACTGAATGCTGATGATGGCGGGGAAAGCACGTGGGGCTAAACAGAGAGTGAACCGGAAACATTGTAATGGAAAAATGATTCACGGTGAAGAAATATGGTTTAGTTTTGGAAGGAGAAGTAATCGGTACCAGAGAAATAAGAATTTAGAGAACAAATAAAGAGGTGCACGAGGGTGGGTAAAGTGATTGCGGTTGCCAATCAAAAAGGGGGCGTTGGCAAAACAACTACCGCGATAAATCTCGGTTGCTGTCTGGCAATGTTGGGAAAAAGCGTTCTGCTGATCGATATTGATCCCCAGGGCAACTGCAGCAGCGGATTGGGGGTAGACCGGTCCCGGTTGAAAACATGCATCTATGATATACTGATACGAGGCATTGATCCACAGGATGTAATAGTTCGCACCGACATTCGCCGCCTGGATTTAATACCCGCTACCATTCAGTTGGCCGGTGCCGAAGTGGAGCTGGCAACTGTGGAAAGGCGGGAAACACGCCTCAAAGAACAAATTGACCCCCTGCGCAATACTTACGACTATATAATCATTGACTGCCCCCCGTCTCTGGGACTGGCAACCGTCAACGCCCTGTGTGCCGCCGATTCCGTTTTGATACCCATACAGTGTGAATATTATGCACTGGAGGGGTTAAGTCAACTGATGCACAGCATATTCTTGATCAGAAGAAGACTAAACCCGGAATTGAAGATCGAAGGCATTCTTTTAACCATGTTTGATGGGCGCACCAACTTATCAATTCAAGTGGTTGATGAAGTTAAACGTCATTTCAAAAAGGAGCTGTATAGGACAATAATACCGCGGAATGTTCGATTAAGCGAGGCTCCCAGTTTTGGCAAGCCCATCGTGATGTACGATCCAAGGTCGAAGGGAGCGGAGGTTTACCAAGAATTGGCCAGGGAAGTGTTAGAACGTGAGTAAACGTGTTTTGGGGAAAGGTTTGGATGCCCTGTTTTCGAGTGGTGAGAGCCTGCAGGAAACGGGAAATGAGATCAGCGTCGAGAAAATCGTTGTAAGGGGAAATCAACCGCGCAAGGTGTTTAATGACGAAACCATTAGGGAAATGGCGGATTCCATAAGCGAGCATGGCATCCTCCAGCCCCTGCTGGTGCGGCCGATTGAAAACGGGAAATATGAATTGGTAGCCGGGGAACGGCGGTTGCGGGCTGCGGTCCTGGCGGGATTGAAAAAGGTGCCTGTTATCATAAGGGAGATGGAGGAACCGCAAACGTGGGAGGCCGCATTGATTGAAAACCTGCAGCGGGAAAACCTGAACCCGGTTGAAGAGGCCGCCGCATATCGGGAAATGCTGGAACGATACGGCTACACCCAGGAGGAATTGGCACGGAGAATCGGTAAGAGCCGTGCTTATGTCGCCAATACTGTTCGATTGTTAAACCTCCCCGGGGAAATAAGGGAACTGGTGAAGACGGGGGAGCTCACAGCCGGTCACGCCCGAGCAATTCTGGCCCTTAAGGATGAGGAACAGCAGTTGGCGCTCGCCCAAAAGATTATACAGCAGGGGATGACAGTACGGGATACTGAAGAAGCCGGCACCAAGGAGCGAACAACCAGGAAAAGCGCAGGAAAAACAAAAGATCCGCACCTAGTGATGGTTGAACAGAGGTTTGAAGAATTGCTGAACACCCGGGTCAAGGTGATAAGACAGAAAACAGGAGGAAAAATCGAGGTTCGCTTTAACGATGATGAGGAGCTTAACCGGATAATGGAAGTTATGGGGTTACTGTGAATAATGTTTCACATGAAACACTATGAATCAGGGGGCTGAGGATTGAAATTCGCAAGCCCCAGGTTTTTGGAGAGCAGTAAAATCGAAATATAGCGGGAAACAGCCTTCCAGCAGCCTGAGAGTGCATCCATCCTGAAGCAATTTCATACTGATAACAACGAAAATCAAAATTGAAAAGGGGTCTACCCCGCGGATCATGGGGAGGTCGGATGCCGGCCGGGGGAATCGCCACCGTTTCTTATGCAGTCTCTTAAGAAGAAATGGCCTTAAGGTTACCTGCTCTTTGATAAGTCCCAATGAGAACCGACCGACATCCAGTCTAGTTTTAGGGCGTACTCGCCCTCTTTTGATTTTCAGCATATGACGCATCAGGTGTATGCGGTCAACATCAGCCGGCGGCCTACAACAAAGTGCTGCGGCTTCACCTCCCTCATTGGACTCACTATATCGAGGGCTGAGTGAGTCTATACTTTTTACTGTAATAACCGCATCCGCCCTGACCGCCTGGATGGCGGCACAGTATGTACTATACAGGCCGGAATACTTCCGGCAATGGACCCATAAACGGCGGCCGAAAGTTGAGCTAATAAATGATATGCGCATCTGCGTTTACTGCGATTTGACGGTTGCATTCCTGGGAGAAGCAGCAGCGCATAACACGGGGGCGGATGTCGGTAAAAGGGTGCCGGGAAATATCCATTGGAGTCATCTTCGTAGTGCTATTTTTCAAATTCTGCCCCGTATCCACGGCATATTTACCCAGACTGCCGGGGATTGGAAGGCTGAATTGTTTCACGTGAAACATGGGGAAATATAATGGCAAAACCATTGATTTGTGGCTGCTCCGTCCGGACCTCGAAATTTACAGCTCATGTTGAGCAGATTCGATATTATTATCTGGGATTAGGAGGTATATGCCACAGCATGGGAGGATCAGGACTTTGGTGATTTACTTTGATAATGCTGCCACCAGCTACCCTAAACCGTTTCAGGTACCGCAGGCCATGGACAATTTCTTGCGGAGCCGTTCAGCTAATCCCGGCCGCGGAGGGCACCGTATGGCTTTGGAAGCAGGGAGAGTAGTTCTTGGGGTCCGGGAACAGGTAAGCGGGCTTATATATGCGGGAGAACCGGAAGAAATTATTTTCACGTCCAGTGCCACCGAGGCGCTGAACCTGGCCTTGATCGGCGGGTTGCGTACCGGGGATCACCTGGTAATCAGCAGCATGGAACACAATGCGGTGGCCAGGACAGCCTATCATCTCAAGGGTATCGGGGTGGAAGTAGGGGTGGTTGAGGCGGACAGATGGGGAATGATTACCCCGGAGGATGTTGCCCGCGCGATAAAAAGGAATACCCGGATGGTAGCTGCAGTGCATGCTTCAAATGTAACCGGTGGCATCATGCCCATAGAAGAAATAGGTTCACTGTGCAGAAAAGCAGGTATCCGGTTTCTCGTTGACGCTTCACAGACTGCGGGCGTGATACCGGTTAACGTCCAGCAAGCGCAGGCGGACCTGCTAGCTTTTCCCGGTCATAAAGGGCTGTATGGCCCCCCGGGAATAGGGGTCCTGTATGTTGGCTCGGGAATTGAGCTGGAACCCCGCAAATTCGGGGGCACCGGCAGCCAGTCAGAAGACCTGGAGATGCCGCATCTCATTCCCGATCGGTACGAAGCGGGAACCCTGAATACGGTAGGTATCGCCGGGTTGGGAGCGGGGATTGATTTCGTCCAGCAAACCGGTATGGAGAAAATAGCTGCTCATGAAAGAGAACTTACCAGGCACCTGATGGTAGAAATAAAAGATATAAGCCGCATCAAGATTTATGGCCCACCGAACCCGGAAGACAGGGTTGGTGTAGTCGGCTTCAATATAGAGGGAGTTGATTCTACTGAAGTTGCTTTCATACTTGATCAGGTTTATGGGATAGCGGTAAGAGCTGGCCTCCATTGTGCTCCGTTGGCTCACAAAACCCTGGGCACCCTGGAAAAGGGCCTTGTTCGGGTCAGTTTCTCGATTTTCAATACGCATAAAGAAGTTGACCAATTAATCTCGGCTCTGCATGAGATAGTGCGTGAATACTAGAACCCTGATGCCAAAGTGCCGGAGTCACCCGACAGAACCGTCGGGTTCGGAAAGCTCATTTGTCAAACTGAGGCCTTGGTTGGCAAATACCGTGCCGTCCTGGTTTATGTGAGCTCAGTCTATCACCGGCAATATGATCCCATAATCTGGTTGACTACCTGCTGCAGGGGTATGCCGGCCCGACGTGCCAGTGCCCGGCATGATTCATATTCGGGTGCAACCCGCACCGAGCCATCTCCGGTCTTCCAAACCTTAATCACCGCCTTGCCCCAGGGGGTTACAACCTCCTCTGTATGCCGGGGCTGAACCAGCCTGCTCTCCAGACGGTAGCGAACACCCAGAGTGCTGGTTTCTGTCAGCAGCAAATCGGCAAAGGAGTGAATGTTGTCCGGGCGCACCAGGCAGGTGACCTGAAACCCCGGCCGGTTTTTCTTCATAATAATGTTCTGTACCGATAGGTCGAGAGCCCCATCCATTTCATAAAACCTTTCAAAAAGATAAGAGAAGTATTCGGGACTCATATCGTCAATACTGGTTTCGATAACAGCGATCACTTCTTCCTTTAGCTGCGATTGTGCAGCAGTTCCCAGGACCGCCCGTAAAAGGTTCGGGACGTCGGAGCGCGTGCTCTTCCCCGCCCCGTAGCCCACCTCACCTATGGTCATGGAAGGGAAAGTTCCAAAACCCTGACATAAGGTGCCGACTATGGCGGCACCGGTTGGAGTAACAAGCTCGATATCCGCATCGACTCCATAGCAGGGTATTCCTTTCACAAGTTCCAGGGTGGCCGGCGCCGGGAGCGGATACTGACCGTGTGCCATCTTTACCAGACCTCGCGGCATGGGGAGGGGTGAACAGTACATTATGTTAATGTTGAGCTGTCGCAATGCCAGAAGAAAACCGATAACATCAACCAGGGTGTCTATGGCCCCCAGTTCGTGAAAATGTACCGCTTCGATCGGAATCCCGTGAACACGGGCTTCAGACGCGGCCAACCGGGTGAAAACCTCATGGGCGGCAGCTTTCTCGTCATCAGACAGGTGACTGCTTTCCAGAATATTCTTCACCTCATCGAGTCCGGCAAATACCGCAGACGAGGTGTTTTCGACCGTGACATCTGAAGATGCTATACCCTGGACCACTACCCGTTTAACTTTTAGTCCCACCGGTTGTGGAAGAATCTGATTTAGCTCCTTTTCTACCAGGGACAGATCAGCACCCAGGGCCGCCAATGCGCCCAACAGCATATCCCCACTGACTCCGGAAAAACAGTCGAAATATAGTATATTCAATCTTTTACCCTCCTTTTTTGTCTAGTTTTATTAAACTGTTGAGCCAATCCTGATAACATTGTTATTATTAAAGATAAGCGTTAGGAGGCAGTACCTTGAAGGAATTGATTCCGCTCATAAATGATTACACTATATTGTTGCACCTGGCCTTGATCATCGTTATTCTTGCTCTCTGCGTGATTATCAGGCACAGGGACAAAACCAACAAGGAACTGCTCAAGTTTTATTCCACCCTTATGGAATCGTATGATAAGGGGAATCTGGAATCAATAATACAGCAATTGATCAGCAAACAGGAAAAAAACTCAAACCGGTTGCAAGCCATTGAAGATAGAGTGGCAATCATAGAGGCACAGCTCCCGGAACATATTGACCGGGTTGCAATGCTTCGATACAATGCCTTTCCTGATATTGGCGGGAATCTTTCTTTTTCGGTGGCCTTGCTTAACCAGAAGGGTTCAGGGTTGGTTATATCAGGAATCCGCAGTCGCTCGGAGACCCTAATTTATGCAAAGGAAGTGCAGTCCTTTACCTCCAGCCATCTGTTAAGCAAGGAAGAACAACAGGCTATTATTATGGCCAGGAACAGGGGGACCTCCCCGTGAGAAGCGGTAAGAAAAAGCGCAAGAATGAGAAAGTGACCATTCTTTTGATCCCCAATTCGGGAGACCGGGCGAAAAGGTTATCACTTTCCTATAGACAGATCAAAGGGGCGATTATGGCTATTGCTTTCATATCGTTCTTGTTGGTACTGGCGGGCGTAAACATCTTTCAGGGACGCCAGGCGGTCAGTGAGGCTGAACGCATAAAATCCCAGCATGAGCAGCAGAAACAACAGGTTACGGAGTTAAATAATAAGCTGCTGGAGATGGAGAAACAGCGGGAACGTATTGAAGAAAGACAGGAGCAGGTACGCAAACTTGTGGGGACATCGTCTTCGTTGACCCCGGCAGCGACCCCCTCGCGAGGCGGCATGGGCGGAAACTCCAGAACCGGCAGAACTGCAGATCTGAATGAGATCTCAGCAGAAATATCCAACCTGCAGTTCCTCATGGATGAACAAGAGACGGAAATCCTTCATTTGCTCAACCTGGCTCAAAACAATATTGACCAACTTAAAGCAATTCCCAATTACTGGCCGGTGGTGGGCAGAATAACGTCATCTTTTGGCTGGCGGCAATCCCCTTTCAGCCGCAGTAGCCGGGAGTTTCATGATGGATTGGATATTGCCGCCCCGTACGGTACCGAAATACGTGCGGCTGCTGATGGAGTAGTCATTCAATCTAAATGGCTTCGCGGGTGGGGACGAATAATCAAGATAAGCCACGGCAACGGGTTGATTACCAGTTATGCTCACAATTCAACCAATTTAGTCAAGACCGGGGATCGAGTTACTAAAGGCAGCGTTATTGCAAAGGTGGGCAGCTCCGGTCGCAGTACCGGGCCCCACCTGCACTTCACCATCGAAAAGAACGGCAAACCGGTAGACCCATTGCTCTACTTGCCATAAATAGATATGGGAGGTTTATTCTATTATGCTGAAAGGAAAGAACAGGAAAGCCCCATATGAAAATATCGATACGGTAATAAGCGAGAATGTATTATTTAAAGGAGATTTCAATTCTGAGGGTTCCGTGCGCGTTGACGGCGGAATAGAAGGTCAGGTGAAAATCAAGGGCGACCTTGTTCTCGGCGCTAAAGGCAGCATAAAAGGGGATATCCTGGTAGCCAACATCCTGGTTTCGGGCATGGTGGAAGGTACAATTGTAGCTGCAGGCCGCATGGAGGTTACTCCCACCGGAAGAATCAAGGGTGGTGTGCAGTGCAAGACACTGGTGGTGGAGGAAGGTGGTATAATTCAGGGAAATTGCAAGATGCTGCCTGACGAGGATGAAACGAAACCCACCGAGAATTTAACCGGACTGTATTCGGCTGCGGATTACTAACTACACTTACCGCGTATCATGAATACCGCATCCAGACGCAGCCCGATTTTATAAGACAGCCGCCAGCGACAGTTAAACCTGCTGTTTTCTGTCAGCGTGTTGGGGTGCCATCCTACCGATTAAAACCTGCCAGGCCCCGTGCAATCACTTCAGCCATTTTGAAAACCAGATTCAAACGGGTATTTTGGAGAACGAGGTGCTCCAAAAATCCGCCTACATTAACAATGCCTGAAATATGAAGGTCTCCCACGGCGGGCAGAGATTTTTGCAGGGCGGTACCCGGAAAAAGAACCCCCGGTTTGACATTTATGTATCCTACCCGGTCAGCTTTACCCAGGCAAGCATCCACCGCAATGATAAAAGGATTGTGGTATCTGGAGTTTATACCCTCCATGACATCGACCAGGTTAACCGCATGAACGGGTTCATCCAGAGTGCCGAATACCTCAAAACCCCCATTTTTTAGTTGAGTAAGTCGTGTTCCTACCAGTGGACCAAGCGAGTCTCCTGTCGACCTGTCTGTTCCAATACACAGGATTACAATGTCCCGGTCCCCAGGATTGAGAGAAGTCGTTAACTCGCTGATTGATTGTTGTATTTTGCGAGAACAAAAGGGGTCTCCATAATACACCGATAAAGAACCGACCTTGATGGCTGCATCTGGCAACAATTCCAGTATTAACCCCCAATAGTCTTTAGATCCTAGTTTTCACCCCCAAAAATGTTTTTATACCCGCATCGGACGGACGACCCACCGATATAAATGATCTCAGGGGGTAAAACATGAAAAGAAATACCTTGGCGGTGGCCTGGGGATACATGGGGGCCGTAATTGGTGCGGGATTCGTTTCCGGGCAGGAGCTGGTCCAGTTTTTTGTGAACTATGGCATTCGGGGGACCTGGGGCGTAATCGTGGCCGGAGCCCTGTTTGCGTTATGTGGAGGCCTGCTTATGTCCTGGGTTCATGCCCATCATCTGGATCACTACCAGTCGGTATTAAAAAGTCTTTTTGGCCGGCGATACAGCGTGATTATTGACTCCCTGTTGGCTGTTTTTCTGTTTCTGGGCATCTGCATCATGTTTGCTGCCAGCGGAGCAGTTTTTTATGAACATATCAATCAATCGAAAACTTCCGGAGTAATGCTGGCTTACATAACAGTGCTGATTTTTCTGCTCGCGGGACGGAAGGGAATGATAGGTTCCTTTAACCTTTTGGTACCGTTAAAGTTTTTGCTATTATTATCTGTAGCAGGCTATGCGGCAATTCTGGGAGAGGGAATAAGTCCTTCCGGCGCAATGCCGGACCAGCTTATAAACCCCGGTACAGGGAATTGGCTGCTGGCCAGTGTGCTGTATGTAGCCTACAATTTTAGTCTGGCCATGGTGGTTCTGGCAGAATACCAGGCGATTACCTCTTTGAGGGAAGGAGCCCGGGGAGCATTTATCGGGGGAGCGCTGCTGGGCGTAATAGCTCTGGTTTGTTATTATGCATTGCTGCCGGGCATGCCGGTAATCGCGCATTATGAGATCCCGATGCTTTTTGTGGCCGGCAGCATATCAGCCCACGCCAAAACGGTCTATATGGCGGTGCTATGGTTAGGAATTCTGACAACAGCTATTGCCAATACGTATGGCTTTGCCCAGAGATTCAGCGATTTCAGCGGGCTCAATTACAACTTGTGCCTGTTTGTTACCGTGACCATGGCCTTGCCCCTGGCGTTCCAGAGCTTTGCGTTTCTGGTGGCGACGGTGTATCCCCTTTTGGGAATTTTGGGGATAGTAATACTGGTTGTCCTGGTTTACAATTTTATGGTTGATTTAATAAAATCCGTATCCCGCAGTCTATATGGGATAGTAACCCGACTGAATAAGGGGGGGTAGCCGTTGGGACTGAAAGACCTGCCATCGGTGGATGAGGTGCTCAAAGATGCAAGGATTCAAAGCCTGGAAGAGGTATGTGCTCGGAACCTGGTGGTTCAGGCGGTACGCGACGAATTGGACGTCCTCAGGGCAGAGATCTTAAGTACCGGCAACCGGTGGACTCGGGAGGAAGCTCGGGAACGAGTGGTGGTGGAGGTTGTCCGCCGCCTGAAAGCCCTGTATAACGGCAGCTTAAGAAAAGTCATTAATGCTACCGGAGTAGTACTGCATACCAACCTAGGACGGGCCCCGCTTTCGCTCGAGACCGCCGAGCATATCGCTCGTCTGGCTCAAGGCTACTGCAATCTGGAAATGGATTTGGAAGAAGGGAAACGGGGATCGCGCTACCAGCATCTCGAATCCATTATTCTCAGCCTGACTGGAGCCGAAGCCGCGTTAGTAGTTAATAACAACGCGGCGGCCGTTCTGCTGGTTCTAAATACCCTGGCCAGGGAGCGGGAGGTTATTGTGTCCCGCGGACAACTGGTAGAGATTGGGGGCTCTTTTCGCATCCCGGAGATTATGGCCCTGAGTGGAGCCAAAATGGTAGAGGTTGGAACCACCAATAAAACATACCTTTCAGATTTTGAACAGGCTGTATCCCCGGATACCGCCCTGCTCCTGGCGGTTCATACCTCGAACTACCGCATTGTTGGCTTTACCCAGGAGGTACCTTTGAGGGAGCTGGTTGGCCTGGGATGCAGGTTAGGGCTGCCCGTGGTCCAGGACCTGGGCAGCGGTTGCCTTATTGACCTTTCCCCATGGGGACTCACGGCCGAGCCTACCGTTCAAGAGTGTATAAAGGACGGGGTTGATCTGGTCACCTTTAGCGGAGATAAGCTCCTGGGAGGTCTCCAGGCGGGAATAATTGTGGGGAAAAAACACCTGATCGATGCAATGAAGCATAACCACCTGCTGCGGGCTTTACGGGTGGATAAGCTGACCATCGCCGGTTTGGAAGCAGCCCTGGGATGTTACATAACTGGCGAGCCGCAAAACAGGATCCCGGTCCTGCAGATGCTAACCCAGGATCCTGCCGGTTTGGAGATCACGGCCGACCGGTTGTGCCATGCAATCAGAGAGGAACTGCAGGGTCAGTTCGATGTACGGGTTGTTGAATTAAACGACAAGGTTGGTGGCGGGGCCTACCCCCTGCAGGAATTGCCCGGTTACGGGGTTGAGATTGCGCCGGGCTTCGATCCCGGGCAGTTGGCCTACAGGCTGCGTACCCTCGAACCGGCTTTATTGCCCAGAATTAAGGAAGGTGCCATTATTATAAGTGTTAGAACCCTGCAGGCGGGAGAAGTGGATTTAGTTCCAGGGCTGCTGCGCCGCGCTATGGAGGCACTTTAATGAAAAGGTTAATCATTGGAACTGCGGGTCACATAGACCACGGTAAAACCGCCCTGGTGCGGGCTATGACCGGACTTGATACCGACCGGCTGAAGGAGGAAAAGAAAAGAGGCATATCTATCGAACTGGGATTTGCACCGCTGACCCTTCCCAGCGGTCAGCGGGCCGGCATTGTCGATGTTCCCGGCCATGAGAGATTTGTGCGCCAGATGCTGGCGGGAGCTTTCGGGATGGACCTGGTGCTACTGATCGTTGCGGCTGATGAGGGAATAATGCCTCAAACCAGGGAACACCTGGACATCATCCGGCTGCTGGGCATCAACCAGGGGATTGTCGTGATCACCAAAAAAGACCTGGTGGATGAAGAATGGCTGATGATGGTGGAGGATGATATCAAAGAGTACCTGGCGACAACGGAGCTAAAGGAGTGGCCGATAATTACTGTTTCCTCGACCGAAGGGGCGGGCATCCCTGAACTGCTCCGATTGATCGAGGAACTGTCCGCCCAGGTGCAGGAGAAATCGGCACTGGGCCAGGTTCGACTGCCCATTGACCGGGTTTTTAGCATGACTGGTTTTGGCACGGTAGTAACCGGAACACTCTGGTCAGGGCGTATCCGCCTTAATGACAGCCTGCAGATCCTTCCCCAGGAAATTCCCGTGCGGGTTCGAACCCTGCACGTCCACAACCAGAAGGTGGAGGAAGCTTTGGCAGGTCAAAGGGTGGCAGTAAATCTGCAGGGGGTCGACACCTCCGATATCCATAGGGGGAATGTCCTGGCTGCTCCGGGCTTCCTGAGTCCCACCTACCGGATAAGCGGGAATCTGCGGCTGCTGAAAAACAGTCCTCGTCCCCTGAAAAACTGGACCCGGGTAAGGTTTCACCTGGGAACGGATGAGTGCCTAGGCCGGGTAGTGCTGCTGGAGCATGATGAGCTCCAGCCGGGAGAACATGGATATGTGCAGATAGTGATGGAAGAGCCGGTGGTGTGTACCAGGGGCGATCGGTTTGTGATCCGTTTTTATTCACCCGTAACCACCATAGGTGGTGGAGTGGTGATTGATCCCCATCCCCCCAAACAGAAGCGGTTTAACGAAGCAGTCCTGGAGGAGATGGCAGTCAAGGAAGAGGGCGATCTGGAGGAGGTAGTCCTGCAGGAGCTAAACAAATACCCGGATCGGATAATATCCGTTGATGACCTGGCAGCAGCTATCAACCATAATCCCGTAGAGACCCGAGATGTATTAAAAATACTGTGTGAACAAGGGTTGATTGAGCAATTAAAGGTAGAGAACCATGACCTCTACCTGAGCAGTCTGGGAGTCGATTACAGTATCCAGAACATCAACCGGATGCTGGAAGATTGGCACAAAAAGTATCCCCTAAGGCCGGGTTTCCCCCGGGAAGAACTGCGCAGCCGCTACTTCAAGCAGTACCCGGTCAAAGTCTTTAATGCCCTGATCAGCCTTTTGGAAGCCAAAGGTGTATTATCTGCTGATTCCAAGTATATAAGGCTCCCCGGCCAGTCGATTGAGCCCGACCGGGATGCTGTAAAGGCCATCAAAAGAGTTATGGAAATGCTGGATAAGAATCCCCTGGCGCCGCCCGGATTGAAAGAGATTCAGGAGGAAATAGCTGATTCCCCCTACGATCCTGCAGAGATAATTGCTTATTTGGAGGAATCCGGGCAGATAGTTAAGGTGGCTGAGGGCGTCTACTATTCCCGTACCGGGGTGGACCTCGCCTGGAGCCGATTAAACGAGCACTTTGACGAAAAGAGAGAGCTGTCACTGGCCGAAGCCCGTGATATGTGGGAGACCTCAAGGAAGTATACCCTGCCTCTCTTGGAATACTTCGATCGGATTAAGTATACCAAGAGGATTGGAGACAACCGGATAAGGATTACTCGCTGATCCGGCCAGGTCGCTGCCAACAGATGTCGCCCCCGGGAGGCGCGGACGGGGCGAAAACACGGTGCGGGATTATTAATAATACAGATATGCGCCGGGATGGCTGTAAAATGACGAGCCGTAAGAATGTCAAGTATTCGGGCGGCATAAATACAGTTGTTACAGTCTGACGGGACTCGGGATTGCGCGATGGCCCGGGAGAGGAGGCTGACCCTTTGCTGCAGATGGAAAACGTCAATGTTTACTATGGGCCCATTCACGCCCTTAAAGATGTTTCGTTAAGTGTAAATGAAGGAAGTATTGTGAGCCTGATTGGTGCCAACGGTGCCGGAAAGACCACAACGCTGAAAACCATATCCGGCCTCCTTCGTCCCAAATCGGGGGCCATCCGCTTCCAGGGCCAGGATGTAACGTCGCGTCCTGCCCAGGATATTGTAGCTCTGGGGATATCCCAGGTGCCGGAAGGCAGGCGGGTATTCCCCGCGATGTCGGTTCAGGAAAACCTGGAGATGGGAGCTTACCGACGAAAGGATAAGGAAGGCATTGCTCAGGATTTTGAGAACGTGTTCAAAAGATTTCCCCGGCTCAAGGAACGGCGCAAACAAATGGCCGGCACCTTAAGCGGGGGTGAACAGCAGATGCTGGCCATCGGCAGGGCATTAATGGCCCGGCCGGTACTGATGCTGCTGGATGAACCTTCGATGGGGTTAGCTCCCCTGCTGGTGCGGGAGATCTTTGAGATAATAAAGGATATCAATGCCAACGGAACCACAATTCTCCTGGTTGAGCAGAATGCACGCATGGCCTTGTCGATAGCGGATAAGGCCTATGTGCTGGAGACGGGGAGAGTCGTTTTGGAAGGTGAAGCCAGAGAGATGTTGGAGAGCGACCTGGTGAAAAAAGCCTATTTGGGCGGTTAGGGGGAAGGTTTATGAAGGTCAGGGAGAGGATGAGCCGGGATCTCGCTATTGTAACCCCGGATACCTCCATCGCAGATGCATTTCAGCTGATGCAGGACCGTCGGGTACGGAGGCTGCCGGTTATGTCCAAGAACAAGCTGGTAGGTATAGTGACGATAAAAGATCTAAATAAAGTTTCGCCGTCATCCGCCACCAGTCTAAGCATTTTTGAGTTGAACTATCTGCTGGTCAAAACGAAAATCAAGGATATTCTCCCGAAAAACATGAAGGTTATTACCATCGAGGCGGATGCCAACATTGAAAGGGCCGCCGTGCTGATGCGGGAGCACCAGATTGGGGGGATACCGGTATTGGAAGATGGAAACCTGGTGGGCATAATTACTGAGACTAATATCTTCGATGCCTTTATAGATATACTGGGAGTCAGCCGGCCCGGTACCCGCATTGATATGGAGGTGGACGAGCGGGTGGGAGCAGTTGCTGCTGTGACCGGGATTATTGCTCAACATGGCATAAGCATTGAAAACATCGTCCTGGTGGAGAAAGAGTTGGGCTTATACGACCTGATTCTGCGCCTCGACACCACCGAAGCTGACGAAGCAGTGATATCCCTGCGCCATAACGGATTCAAGATCCTGGATGTAATCGTGGAGCAATGAGACTTGTTTGCCTTCCATGCTATAATTCGTTAATATATACTTTGGGTTATATGCTGCACCTTGTTACGGGATAAACATGGGGAAGCGGATCGGTCCTGGTGGGTCGCCTGGACTTCAAATCCAGTTTGCGCCGCAGTGGCCCTGCGGTGGGTGGGTTCGATTCCCACACGCTTCCGCCAATTCGAATATTTGGGCCATCGGGCCCGGAGCAAGGGTGAGACCGGAAAGAGCAATAGAAAGCATGAATGCCGTAACGATGAAATAACGCTTCAACAGACTTAAGGGTAGCCTCCTTCGTTTATTTTCGACGACGAAAGGAGGCCTTTTAATATCCAGGGTCAGACAATGACATTTTTATTACTAATTCGAGACAGTATATGGTAAAATTATGGCGTAAGAGGGATACATAGAGTTGGGCTTATCACAGGATCGGGAGTCCAATGTTTGAATGTTTGGAGGTATGGGGGATGGAAACTGCCAAAGGTACAGAAGGAAACAGGGCATACCAGTGTTCGATATGCGGCTATATTTATGATCCTGCGGCTGGAGACCCCGAGCACGGGGTTCCGGCTTTTACACCCTTTGAAGAACTTCCTCCCGACTGGACATGCCCGGTTTGCGGAGCCGGCCGGGAGCTGTTCACCAAGGTGGAGACCAAGGCATCTCAATCCGGTGCCACAGCGCCAGTCACGGTAAAAGAGTACAGGAATCAGGATATTGTGGTTTACTGGAACCCCCAGATGTGTTCTCATGCCGGCAAATGCTGGGGGGGATTACCGGAGGTTTTTGATACCTCAAAGAGACCCTGGGTTAATGTGAACGGGGCTACCGCCGAAGCAATCATACGCACCATCGACAAGTGTCCCAGTCGAGCATTGCAGTACAGTCTGCCGGAAGGTTCTTCCGTGGATCCCGCTATTGCCCGGGGGCCGGGAGCGAAGGATCGCAAGATTGATCCGGCCAAGGCCGGTAGAATACGAGTAATTAGAGATGGTCCCCTCATAGTTGAAGGTCCCAACCAGGTGTTTGGTACCGGCGGAGAACTTATCGCAGAGGATGACCGATTGGTGTTATGTCGCTGCGGCAAAACCAACAATCCACCATTTTGTGATGGGAGTCATATCCCGGGCCGCAATTGATAGCATAGAGAGACGTGAAACAGAGGTTATGGGATTCATAACCAGACTAAGGATCGCTGCGGTGTGATTAATTGCTCACATCTCAGCGGTGAAAGGCATTAATGGTCAAATGCGGCCAACTAATTCGGTTCATAGAACCGGTTGTTTGTTCCCCACACTCGCTTGAACAGACACAGTTAAGGCTTGCCTCATCAGTTCGGACCCCGGTTGCATTTTATGTCACAGAATAACATGGTATAATTCCCCTAATAGCCGGAGGTTTAAGCTCTATCCGGGCCGGAATGATTCGGGCCGGTTAATGAACCGCCATTTTCAGGAGAGAGTATGCAGACCCTTGTTTTGGACTGTATTCTGGTGGTCCTGGTTCTTTACGGGTTTTTGGTGGGTTTTCGCCGGGGCCTAATCGCCAGTATTGGAAGCATAGCCTCGTTGGTTCTGGGGATTGGGGCCGCCATACTGTACTGGGAACCGGTTACCGACTACCTTCAGAACAACTACTCACTGATTACTTATGTGGCTCAATTCCTGGCTGAACAACTGCCAATGCCTGTATTCGACAACCCGCAGGGTATGGTTTCTACTCTTTTAAGTTCCGGTCTTTACGCCTATCAGGGCTTGATATACCATATTGCCCGTCTGATAGTAGCTGCGCTGGTGTTCATACTGCTCCTGTTCCTGGTTTCACGGCTGTTGGCTCTGGTATGGCACCTCCTGAGCATGGTTTTTGGCTGGGGGATACTGGGAGCAGGCAACCGCATGGGAGGAGCAGCTTTTGAAGCCTTGAAAATAGTTCTGCTGCTTTCAATTCTTGCCGGCCTGGCCTTACCCCTAATCCGTTCCCTGGCCGATACCGGGTTTCCTCTGGCTGTGGATATGATTAACTACCTTGATGAATCCTTGATAATTCCTTATCTGGAAGGCATATTTGAATTTATGGGCAGAATAATAGGTGTCCAATCGGAACCGTTAGCATAAAGGAGGTATTTTACGTGGAAAGAGAAAGAAATGCGTGGTTGATGGCTTCGGAAAGCGAGAGGCAAGAGATAGAAGCTCTGGGACGAAAGTATATCAGATTCCTGAACCGGGCCAAGACGGAGCGGGAGACAGTGTCATACTTGAAGGAAGAGTTGCAGGAGAACAACTTTGTAGACCTCAAGGACCTGAATGAACTGCGACCCGGACAGCGGGTGTTCATTGACCATAAAGGTAAGGCGGCTGTGGCGGCGGTAATCGGGGAAAAACCGTTTATTGAAGGGTTTAACATTGTCGCCTCCCATACTGATACCCCGCGACTGGACCTTAAGCCGGCTCCCCTGTACGAGGATGCAGGTTTGGCTCTTTTTAAGACCCACTACTACGGAGGCATTAAAAAATATCAGTGGACGGCTCTGCCCCTTTCCATGCACGGCATAGCAGTTAAGAAGAGCGGGGAGAAGATTGAGATTAGTATCGGGGAAGAGGAGGATGACCCGGTATTCACGATAACCGATCTGCTTATCCACCTGGCCAAGGATCAAATGGAAAAAAAGATGAGTGAAGCGATTACCGGCGAGGACCTGAATATCCTGGTGGGGAGCCTTCCTCTGGAATCCGGTCCGGAAAAGGACAAGATAAAAGCGGCGATTAGAAAGATTTTGCAGGAGAAATACAATATTGAGGATGACGATTTCTCCAGCGCCGAGATTCAGATGGTACCGGCGATGAAGGCCCGGGAGATTGGGTTTGACCGCAGCCTCATTGGGGGTTACGGTCAGGATGACCGGGTTTGTGTATTTACCTCTTTCCGTGCGCTGCTGGAGGTTAACGCACCCTCCCGTACAGCTGTTTGCGTTTTTGCCGACAAAGAGGAGATTGGCAGCGTTGGCAACACGGGACTGCGTTCCTTTCTGCTGGAGAATGTTATCATTGACCTGATGAACAAGAACGGCCATGCTGAATACTATCAGGTTATGCAAGCCTTGCGAAGTTCTTATGCGCTGTCGGCTGATGTGAATGGGGCTCTGGACCCCAATCATGAAGGGGCTTTTGACAAGAGGAACTCCTCTTTTATTGGCCGGGGAGTAGCCCTGACCAAGTATACCGGATCCAGGGGCAAAGTGGAGTCCAACGATGCCAATCCTGAATACCTGGCCCGGATCCGCAGGCTTTTTGATGACCACGGCGTTGCCTGGCAGGTTGGGGAATTGGGTAAAGTTGACCAGGGCGGCGGCGGTACTGTGGCCTACCTGCTGTCCCGATATGGGATGGAGGTTGTGGACTGCGGAGTAGCATTGTTGGGGATGCATTCGCCTTTCGAGGTGGCAGCCAAATCCGATATTTACGCGGCCTACAAGGCTTACAAAGTATTTATGCAGGATTTCAAATAGAAAAGGGGGGAGTACGGTGGCTGGGGAGCAGTTGAAGCTGACCCAAATGGTCAGGGCTTCCGGTTGAGCGGCCAAACTGGGTCCGGGGACCCTGAGCCAGGTATTAAATGCAATAGAACTGCGTCCAGACCCCAGGCTGTTGGTAGGGTTTGAGGGTGCCGACGACGCAGGAGTTTTTATGCTGTCGGAACAGACGGCCCTGATTCAAACTATCGATTTCTTTACCCCCATGGTGGATGATCCTTATCTGTTTGGACAGATTGCTGCGGCCAACGCCTTAAGCGACGTATACGCTATGGGAGGGGAGCCGTTGACCGCTATGAATATTGTATGCTTTCCGGATTGTCTCGATATTTCCATCCTCCAAGCGATAATTAAAGGAGGGGTTTCGAAGATCGAGGAAGCCGGTGCAGTGCTGGTCGGGGGCCACTCGGTGGATGATCAGGAGCCCAAATACGGCCTGTCTGTTACCGGGGTCATCGACCCCCGCAAGGTGGTATCCAACCAGGGGGCCAGGGTCGGCGATTGCCTGTATATTACCAAGCCCCTGGGAACCGGTATAGTTACCACCGCCATCAAAGGGGAAATGGCGACAGCCCAAACGGTGCGAGAGGCGGTTCGTTCGATGAGCACACTGAATAAAGCCGCCCGGGAGGTTATGATGGAAGTCGGAGTAAACGCGGCCACCGACATAACCGGGTTCGGCCTGCTCGGCCATACCATGGAAATGGCGGTGGGCAGCCGGGTGCAGATTGAACTGTGGGCAGACCGCCTGCCGCTGCTGAAGGGGGTGGAGGAGCTGGCAGCCATGGGACTTATTCCGGCCGGGACTTATGCCAACCGGGATTACCTGCAGGGACGGGTTGAGGTGGCAAAAGAGGTCGACAATACCCGTCTGGATATCATGTATACCCCGGAGACCTCCGGAGGTCTTTTACTGGCCGTTGATGCCGCCAGAAGACATAAATTGGAGCAACTGGCCCGCAGCAGGTCGGTTGGGCTCACTATGATCGGTCGAGTGCTGAGCGGCGGCACTGGATACATCAAAGTATCAAGGGGTGAAAAGTAATGCAGAGCCACGTTGATGCCCGCGGGCTCTCCTGCCCTCAACCGGTAATTCTCACCAGGAAAGCCCTGGAAGCCGGAGGGCCGGTTACCGCCGTGGTGGATAATGAAACAGCGGTGGAGAATATCAGCCGTTTAGCCCAGGGTATGGGCTACGATGTTGAAGTGGAACAGCATGGTAATGACTATCATATTCATATTGAAAAAAGCGCCGGCCGGCCGGACCAGGAAAAATACAATCAGGGAGTTATTCTTGTTACCGGGCAGTATATGGGACGCGGAGACGATGCATTGGGTAAGGTCCTGATGAAGAGTTTTCTTTATACCCTGACCCAGATGAAGGATACGGTAACAACAATTATTTTCATTAACAGCGGGGTAACTCTAACTTCGCAGGGTTCCGAGGTCCTGGATCACCTTTTGGAATTGGAGCAGGCGGGGGTGGAGATATTGTCCTGCGGGACCTGTCTTGATTTCTACCAGCTAAAAAACAAACTCCTGGTCGGTCAGGTTACCAATATGTATTCCATCGTAGAACGGGTGGCGGCCGCCGACAAAGTGATAACTGTTTAACGGCACCGTTCTTGTATCCGGGAGGAAATGAATTATTATCGGGCTGTGGGCTGTATGTGAGGAGGAAACGAGGTGGAGATAAAAAAGTTCAATCTGGGCGATACAGTCAGGATGAAAAAAAAGCACCCGTGTGGCAGTTGGGAGTGGGTGGTAACCAGGATGGGGGCTGACATAAAGATCCGGTGCTGTGGTTGCGGACACCACGTAATGATGCCGCGTTCGCGATTTGAGAAGAGTATGACCCGGGTGGTCAATAACAGCCCGGACGGTTAACAAAATAACGGTTAAGCGACATATAATTATTACAGGAGATCCTTGGGGGAGGAGAGGTGCTGTGACCGTCAGGGACGTTACCGACCACAGATTTCGGGAAGGGGACCTGGTTAAAGTAGCATCCCTGAATGACAAGTTGATGTTCTGCATTATTGGATTCAAAACTACCGCGAAAGGCGATAAGATAGCTATATTAAAAGGTCTTTATAACCAGGACCTTATTATTGAAAAGCCGATAACCGACTTAACCAACCTGTTGATAAGAGGACAACTGTAAGCTTGCCAATTAATAGAGCGATTGTTATACTGAAAAAGTATCCCTGCTCCAGGTGCTGCCTGGGGCCTTAGTCCGTAGGGAGGAGGTGACAAGATGCGTTCATACGAGATGATGTTCATCTTGAGTCCCGAGTTGGCCTCCGAGGAGGTGGAGGCAGCCAAAAGCAAGGTTGCCGATATTATTGCTCAAACCGAAGGTGAACTGGTGGACTGTGACGTATGGGGCAGGAGAAGACTTGCTTATGAGATCAAGGATTTCCGAGAAGGTCTTTATATGCTGACCCATTTCAAGGGGACTGCTGAGACTGTAAATGAGTTGGACAGGGTGTTGAAGATAAGTGACGGTTTCCTGCGCCACATGATCGTTCGCAAGGAAGAATAGGGGGGGACAGGATGATTAATCGGGTTATCTTGATTGGACGCCTTACCAGAGATCCTGAACTGAGGTATACTGCCAATGGGATTGGAGTATGCACCTTCAGTATTGCCGTTAACCGACCCTATACCAATCAAGCGGGCGAAAGGCCAGTAGATTTTATCGACATTGTTGCCTGGAGACAGTTGGCGGAAACTGTCGCTACTTATATGACCAAAGGCCGTCTGGTCGCAGTGGAAGGTCGACTTCAGACCAGAACCTATGAAAACCAGGAGGGCCAGAAACGAAAAGCAGTTGAGGTGCTTGCTGATACCGTTAGATTTCTGGACAGAGCTCCCAGCACCGGAGGGGCCGAGCGAACTCAGGGAAGTGACGACTGGGATTCGCTGGGCCGGGAAGTCGATCCCGGTGGAGTGGATTTGGCAGAAGATGATGACATACCGTTCTAAGGAGGTGTAAGGTTGAAAAAAGAACGCAAGAAAAAAAGACGCCCGTGCAATTTTTGCACGGAGAAGATAGAGTACATTGATTACAAAGACGTACCCCGCTTACGCAGGTACATTACTGAAAAAGGAAAGATTTTGCCGCGAAGGATTACCGGAAACTGCGCGCATCACCAGAGGCAGATCACGACGGCCATTAAAAGAGCACGAAATATCGCACTGCTTCCCTTTACATCAGAATAATCAGGAAAAACCGCAGGGTCGAGGATCTTGCGGTTTATGTTGTCAGGGATTGGTAATAACACCGTGTTCAGAAGGAAAACCTCCCGATGTTAGAGAAATAAGAGGGGACGTCTTACGGGGGTGGGTATTCTGAACTCGAAAACCCAGGTGGATATTGCGAAGAATTTAAGAACCATCGAGTGGCTGAAAGCAGAGCTGGTTGAATCCGTAGCGGCTTTATTAAAAAGCCTGCTCAAGGCGGGCGATGAAGCCATCAGTGATTGCCTGGCCACCATAATGATTACTACTTACATATTGGGGAAAAGGGTGGGAGTAAATTTCCAGTATATTGATTTTAAGGTGGAGAGTACGCTCAAACTAAGTATTAACGAAGCACATGAAGTTGAAAAGTGGTACGGGGATCTTTCGGCTTTGTTGGCTTATTTGGAGAGCAAGAAGAAGTGAACCGCATCTTTGAGATTTTGCTTTTGGTGGCTGCTCTGAGCATTGGGATCGGTTTGAAGTTTGCATCCCCGTGGAGCGGCCTGTGTAGTATATTGGCGATATCGGTTTTAACACTTTCCGGCAGGCGAGGACCCGGATTTCTGTTAGTAATAACCCTGATTATTAGTGCCACCGCGGTACTGGCACTTAAAACAGAAGCCTCAGGTTTTATTCTACTGTCGGTAATTCCAGGTTGTACGGCGGGTTATTTAGTTACTCGCTATTTTTCATTGGGTAAAGTGTTGGTCGCCAGTTTTTCTGCCGGGGTGATCGGGTTTGGCCTGTTCTGGCTGCATCAGCTTTATCTCCAGGCCGGTCATTTAGGCATGCATTTTATTGAGACCTCGTTTGTCGATTACTTCAATTACATCTTCCTGCCCACTTTGGAGGCTTCTGGACTGGGTGAATACTATGAGGCCCAGGGGCTTACTAAACCCGTCCTCAAGGAGTATTTTAACGGCTTCCTGCAGAGCCTGGCACGGCTGCGCCCGGGTTTGTATATCTTTGAGGAGTGGGCAAGGATACTATTGGGGATCGTAATTGGTAAGCTTGTTCTCAAGCACCGTGAATTGCTGCCAAATCCGCCGTTCAGTATGCAGCGCATGGCCTGGGAGCTTGATTGGGTTATAATTGCCGGCCTGGTCTTCTGGCTGGTGGGCGATCACTGGAACCAGGATCTGCTCAACCAGATAGGAGCCAACCTGATTTTCTTAATGACTCCAATTGCCTTTTATTTTGGCCTGAGCCTGGTATTCTATATTATCAAGAACTGGCGTCCCCGGCCCTGGTGGTTGGTGATTATGGCGGTGGTGATTATATTTCTTCCCACCCAGGCGTGCCTGTTCATAACTGTATTAGGTGTCTTTGATCCCTTGATAGATTATCGAAATCTGGATGGAAAAAGGGGGAGTCCGACATGAAAGTTATCCTCACGACTGATGTACCAAAGCTGGGGAAACAGGGTGATGTGGTACAGGTATCGGATGGTTATGCCCGCAACTTTTTGCTTCCCAGGAATATGGCGATAGAAGCCTCAGCTTCTCGTTTACAAGAACTCGAGCAAAAACACCGGCAGTTGGAAAAAAAGAAAAAAAAGGAAGAGCAGACAGCCCAGATGGTTAAGGAACAGATTGACGGACAGACGGTTGTGGTTAAGGCCAGGTGCGGCGAAAGCGGAAAACTATTTGGCGCCGTTACCTCCAAGGAGATTGCTGATGCCATAAAAACCCGGTATAAGGTGGATATTGATAAAAAGCGCATCGAAATCAAGGAACCAATCAAGCAGCTGGGTGAATACCCGGTGCGGATAAGGTTGCACCAGAAAGCCATAGCCGATGTAAAAGTAAGGGTGGATGAGGAATAAGACGCGGTGAGTCCCAATATGGCGGCGGAATAGCGGCTTCGTTGACTTTAGCCGACTAAAATTGATAAGATTAGGAATGACTTCGGTCTAGGCCATCCGCAGGAGGTGGATCAATGTCCACAGTTGTTTTGGTGGGAGCCCAATGGGGTGATGAAGGTAAAGGTAAGATTACCGACTTCCTGGCCGAAAAAGCCGATTATGTTGTCCGGTATCAGGGAGGAAGTAATGCTGGACATACAGTGGTAGTGGGGAATGAGAAGTTTCAGCTCCACCTGGTTCCTTCAGGAATTTTATATCCGGACAAGGTGTCGGTGATCGGCAACGGCGTGGCACTGGATCCGGTTATCCTATTACAAGAGATAGACAATCTGAGCCAAAAGGGGATCGATGTCAAAAATCTTAAAATCAGCAGCCGGGCCCATATTGTTATGCCTTATCACAAGAAACTGGATTCGCTTCAGGAAAATGGTGGCCGCAGGATTGGTACCACCAGGAGGGGAATAGGGCCGCTGTATACTGATAAGATGAGCCGCACCGGATTCCGGGTTATCGACCTTCTGGATAAAGATTTGTTTCCCCGGCGGCTAAAGGCTATTGTGGAGGAGAAAAACCGTATCCTGGAAAAGATATACGGGAGTCCGGCCTTCGTTTACCAGGAACTCCTGGATGAGTTCTGTTATTACGCCGAACGTCTGCGCCCGATGGTTACAGATACCTCGCTGTTGGTTAACCAGGTCATCGACGAAGGCAAAAAGGTGCTGTTTGAAGGGGCCCAGGGTACCCTTTTGGATATTGATCACGGAACCTACCCTTATGTAACCTCGTCTCATCCGGTTTCCGGGGGTGCCTGTGTGGGAGCGGGCGTTGGACCAACCCGGATTAATCGAGTGGTGGGCGTGGTAAAGGCCTATACCACCAGGGTTGGAGAGGGGCCTTTCCCTACTGAATTGTTTAATGAGGCCGGTGAGCTTATTCGGCAGCGGGGTGATGAGTACGGCACAACTACCGGCAGACCGCGGCGGTGTGGGTGGCTGGATGCGGTTATTCTAAGATACGCTGCCAGAATCAACGGTTTAACCGACATAGCCATTACCAAATTGGATGTGCTCGACACCTTTGACAAGGTCAAGATCTGTATAGCCTATCGATACCGGGGTCAAATTATACAGGAGTTTCCGGAGAGCCTGGAAGTACTACGGGAGTGTGAACCGGTTTATATTGAGATGGATGGTTGGCAGCAGGATATTGCCGGTATCCGGCGTTTTGAGGACCTACCGCCGAAAGCACAGGAATACGTGAATAAAATGGTCGAATTATGCGGGGTAAACCACTGCCTGTTAGCAGTAGGTCCGGGCAGGTCCCAAACCATGGTAACCAGGGATCTCTTCGCACCCGCGTAACATTGACAAAATGGGAACGATTTAGTATGATATTTTTCGCTGGCGGGGCGATTAGCTCAGCAGGTTAGAGCGCTTGCCTCACATGCAAGAGGTCGGGGGTTCGAATCCCTCATCGCCCACCATTGTCAAATGGTTGGCTTAATACCTGCCTCGGTAGCTCAGCTGGTAGAGCAGCGGACTGAAAATCCGCGTGCCGGCGGTCCGCCCTGAGGCACCATACATGTGCGGGAGTAGCTCAGTGGTAGAGCATCGGCTTCCCAAGCCGAGGGTCGAGGGTTCGAATCCCTTTTCCCGCTCCATTTTTAAAGTTGTCTTGATTTCGGACGGTTATGAGGAGAGTGAAAAAGTGGGCAAACACCTGAAAACTGTAATCCAACCCAACTTGAAGAACGGAAAAGATACTAATTGCAGAGAGTGTCTGGCTTCATGTCAGTCGGCCTGCAAGACCTCATGCACAGTTGGCAATCAGGTCTGCAGAAAATAGCTTTTTCCGGAAATCCTATGCATGCATTCCTACAAGTCCGGGTATCTTGATAAATCCGCTTAGCGTATTATTTTGTGAATATTAGCCCATATATTGGGAGATATAGGCCCTACCTGCAGATGGTAGGGCCTTCAATCCTTATGGAGGTTGGTTTGCTCGTGATTAATCTGTGCCATTACAACTTTTCCGCCAATATACACCTGTTTCGCATGAAAGACACTAACATCCTGCTGGATGTCAACTCGGGTGCGGTTCATGTCCTGGACGACCAGACCTTTTGTTTTGTTGAGGAGCTTATCCGGAATCGAGGTGATTGGGAACTGGCTCAGAGCCGGACTGCTGCCGCTTACTCGCCCGAGGCGGTGAAGGAAATCGGAAAAGAGATAGAGGAGGCCTATCGGGCTGGAAGTCTATTTACCGAAGAGGCGGAGGCTGAATTCGATTACGGCAGTTTCTTTCCCAAATCCATCTGTCTTAACGTGGCCCACCTCTGCAATATGCGATGCAGATACTGTTTTGCTCAACAGGGAAGCTTCGGGCAATCTCAGGGATTAATGAGTATGGAGGTCGCCCGGCAAGCGGTTGATTTCCTGATCAGGAGCAGTGGACCGAGAAAAAATCTGGAACTTGACTTTTTTGGGGGTGAGCCCCTGCTTAATATGGATGTTGTCAAAGCCACGGTCGAATATGGAAGGGAACGTGCCTCCCAGGCGGGGAAACAAATAAATTACACCCTAACCACCAATGCCCTGTCTCTTGACGAACAGGTGCGGGATTACCTCCTGGCCGAGGATATTAGCGTTATCCTCAGTCTCGATGGCCGCCCCCAGGTTCATGACCGTATGCGAATCCTTGCTGACGGGGGAGGTACTTACCAACGGATTGCACCACGGATTCAGGCTATGGTGGCGTCAAATCCAGTTAGTTATTTTGTCAGGGGAACTTTTACCGCCCAGAATCTTGATTTCACCAAGGATTTTCTACACCTGGCAGGCCTGGGTTTCGAAAATATTTCGCTGGAACCGGTGACTGGAGGCGAGCCGGAAATCGCTCTAACGGAAGAACACCTGCCGCAGATTGCTGCCCAGTATGAAGAACTGGCGGAGATTATTCTGGCCCGTGAGAAGGAGGGAAAACGGCTCAATTTCTTTCATTTTAATCTGGATTCGAACGGACCATGTTTGGCCAAAAGACTGACCGGATGTGGTGCCGGGATTGAATACCTGGCAGTGACCCCGGAAGGAGATATCTTTCCCTGTCACCAATTTATCGGCATACCCGGGTTCAAAATGGGTGATGTCAAGGAAGGAACAGTTGATGATTCGGTGCGCCAGAGATTTGCGGGCAATACGCTCACTCACAAGGAGTGCCGTAACTGTTGGGCCAGGTTCCACTGTGGAGGCGGCTGTCACGCCCTGGCTTATTTCCAGAACGGGAATATGTCGGTTCCCCATCAGTTAGCCTGTCTGATGCACCAGAAACGCCTGGAATGTTCATTTTATATGGCGGCCAGAAGAATGGAGGGTTAAAGCTATTAAGTCTTACTTGGCGTTTTTAAGGGCGGGATTTTTGGCTCTGGGAGGAGGCATCAGTATGATTCCCTATCTGGAGGAGATTGCCCGTCAGCAGTTGGGGTCTGATAGCGATGAATTTCTGCAGATAATAGCTATGGCCCAGAGCTTTCCCGGTGCCATGGGTATCAATGCCGCCGCCATTATTGGCTATCGGATGGGAGGCTGGATGGGAGCGGCGACCGGCGTTCTGGGAGTGACTATCCCCGGCGTTATATGTGCCAGCGGCCTGTTTATCCTGCTCGTGCTTGCGGCCGAGAGCTCATGGCTGGATATCGCCACTACCGCTTTGAAGGCGGCTGTGGTGGGAATCATTCTGGGGATGGCAATCAATCTTGGAAACCGTTCATGGAAGGGTTATAGAAACCTTTTGGTAGGGCTCGCAGCCATGCTTCTGTTTTATAAATTCCAGTTAAGCCCGGTCATTATACTTGTGGGGGCAGGGGTTGTAGGGTACGTATTTCTCTCGCTACCGGAGGCTGGATAATGCTTTATCTAACACTTTACCTCCAGTTTCTCAAGATCGGCCTGCTCGGCTTCGGCGGTGGATACATGATGATCCCGCTTTTTTTCATGGATATAGTCGATCGCTACAATTGGCTGTCCTATGAAGAGATGTTTAACATCATCGCTGTGGCCCAGACGGTTCCTGGAACCTTCGCCACGAATACCGCCACCCTGGTCGGTTTGAAGATGGGGTCTATAGGATACGGACTGGTGGCCGTCCTGGGAGTCGTAACTCCCGCTCTGCTAATTGCTTATCTGGCAGACCGTTATGTAAGGCCTTATCTGGGAAGCCCTTCGTTACAGGGGGTTTTGAAGGGAATAACCGCGGCGGTCATCGGCATTATTCTCGCCACCGGGTTGAGGATGATGCACAGTGCGGTGATCGATGGACCTACCATGATAACCGGCTTGCTGGCGTTTGTTTTGTTCTATTCACGGCGGTGGAATGTAGCGGCCGCCACGATTTCAGCAGCCTTGGCCGGGGCGGTGTTAATTTATTTTGTCTGCTAGCAGGAATAACCTCCTATCCCGAAGAATTATTTCATACGATTCTCAAAATAAGGCAGTGAAGGATATCATATAGAAAGGGTATTTTATGGAGGCAAAATTGAAAGACAAGAGATTCGTGGTCCCTATTGTCATGGGCCTGGTTTGTATCCTTACATATATTATAGGTTTTAACATCATATCCGAGCAAAAAACTAAAGCGACTGTTGTTGAAGTCAACAAAAAGGTTTTGTTTACAGCCAAAGACAAATCCCAGGTTGAAACAGCAATTGCTGATTTGATAGCCTGCGAAGAAAAGCGAATTGGGAACCATGTAACCCTCGCATCCCGACCTCAGTATCGGATTGCTCTGGTTCGTAAGAGTGAAATAGCCGACCAATCCAAGATAAAGAAGATACTGGAAGAATCTCTCCTGCTTCAAACCTCGGCCGCCCAGATCAAGGTAAACGGCAAGCCGGTTGTATGTGTAGCCGATGCAGACACGGCCAACCGGATCTTGTCCGACTTAAAGGTTTGCCTCAGCAATTGCATTGAAAACGAGAAGATAGTGGAAGTCGCTTTTGCCGAAAAGGTTGAAGTTGAGACAGGAATTCACCCGGTTCGCGAGGTGATGGATCCCGCCGAAGCGCAAAAACTGTTGGAAACCGGCGACACTTCCCCCATAGAGTACACCGTTAAGGAAGGCGATTCGCTGTGGTTGATAGCGCGGAAGCATGATACCCGGGTTGCAAATATCATGGCCTTGAACAACCTCAAGTCAGAAAAATTAAAACTGAATCAGAAACTGCTTATAAGCTCCAGTAATCCCCTGATTACAGTGGAGTCGGTGATTGAAGGCAAGAAGAAGGAGGTTATTCCCTATACAACCAGGATAACTACCAGCAGTTCGGTCTCTTCAACTCAGGTCAAACAGCCGGGCCGAGACGGAGAGAAAGAGATTACCTACGTCCAGGTTAGAAAAAACGGCCGTGTTGTTGAAAACAAGATCCTATCCGAGGTCATAACGCGGGAGCCGGTTGACAGGATTGTTGTTACCGGAACCCGTAGTAGTTACACCATGACCGCCTCCCGCGGAGGCTCGCACGTTGGAGGTCTGAGCTGGCCATTATCCGGCAAGATTACATCAAATTACGGTTCACGTGGCGGTTCTCATACGGGAATGGATATTGATGGCCGCACCGGGGATTCTATTCGCGCAGCCGCCGGCGGTACTGTGACTTTTGCGGGACGTCAGGGTACATATGGGCTCATGGTTACTATTGACCACGGCAATGGACTTAAGACCAGGTACGCTCATTGTTCCAGCATATTTGTCAAGGTAGGTCAGAAGGTCTCCAGAGGGGAGGTAATAGCCCGGGTGGGGTCCACGGGCAGGAGTACCGGTTCGCACCTCCACTTTGAGGTTATAAACAGAGGTTCTTTTCAGAACCCGTTGAGGTATCTGGATTAGTATTTTGGATTAAATCAAGGAAATTGCGGCATAACTTTGCCGCAATTTAACTTTAACCGGATTGCCACAAAATGGACGCCCCTTTAGTCAAGCCCGGATAGTATAATATGATTCGGGGAAGGAGGGGCTATTTTTGTGGGGAGAGAAAACTTTTTTCATCATCCGACCTCTTTTGGGTTTGGTGATTGCTGTATTGGTAGTTGCTCTATTACACTGGCTGAAGATCGCCAATCCCAGACAAGCAGTGTTTAACTGTTCTCGATTCTTGTCTCTGGGGAACACCCTTTTGCTTACCAGGGACTATGAGCAAATGGAAACGGAACATTTTACCGTAAGATTCAGTGAAGGTGATCACCAAAACGCGGCCATTGTCGCCGAGGCGGCAGAGGAAATATACGAACCGGTCACTCAGATGTTCAATTATGAACCACCGGCTTCGACGGTAATAGTTTTGCACCCTGATTCAACCAGCCTGGCAAAAGCATTTGGCTGGGACAGGGCTGAAAAAGCGATGGGGGTTTACTGGCGCGGTACTATTCGCATCCTGAACCCGGACGAGTGGATTACTGACGGTGACAAAAGGCAAACATTTATGAGAGAAGGGCCTATGGCCCACGAATTTGCGCACCTGCTGGTGGATTGTCTGACCCTGGGCAACTACCCTCGCTGGTACACAGAGGGTATTGCTCAGTATGTGGAGAAAAAGATTACCGGATTTGAATTGTATAACCCGGCCAAGTATAATGATGAATCAGCGGAATACTATAAATTTACTTTTCTGGAACAGAACTTTGACGAGTTGGATCCAGGATTGGCTTACGGGCAGAGCTTGCAGGCCGTGGAGTTGATTGCTGCTGAATATGGCGAGGACATGGTTTTTCAGATTCTCGATTACCTGAGGAAGGGTGATGGCCTGCAGCAGTCTTTTGCCAAAGCTACTGGAAAATCTTTCGATACTTTTGAAAAAGAATTTCTTGCCGGGCGGCAGTCAAAGACTGCTGTCTAGACACACCATGGGCGAGGAGGTTAGTCAATGCGAGACTCCCTGGTTATTGAAGGTGGTCACCGAGTTGAAGGAACGGTAAAAGTAAGTGGAGCAAAAAATGCCAGCCTGGTGATAATTGCTGCCAGCATTTTGGCCCATGGGCGAACGGAACTGGAAAACGTGCCCAGGATCAAAGATGTAGAGGTTTTATTAGACATTTTAGCCAATCAGGGGTGTTTGACCGAATGGACTGATGAGGGGACCCTGGCTATTGAGGTGCCGGATAGTATTACTCCCGAGAGCCCTTATGAGCTTTCCAAGAAACTTCGGGCTTCCAACCTGCTGCTGGGCTCGCTCCTGGGTCGGAAGCGGGAAGCTAGAATAAGTATGCCCGGGGGATGTGACATAGGTTCGCGGCCTATGGACCTGCACCTGAAAGGACTGCAGGCATTGGGGGCCACGGTAAGTTTGGAACATGGTTATATAGAAGCCACAGCGGGCAGGCTGCAGGGAGGCCGGGTTTATTTAGATTTTCCCAGTGTCGGAGCCACAGAGAACATTATGATGCTGGCATCGGTCACTCCGGGCACAACCATTATTGATAATGCCGCCAAGGAACCAGAAATCGTGGATCTGGCTAATTTTCTAAGTGCCATGGGTGCCAGAATCAGAGGAGCGGGTACTGATTTAATCAAGATCGAGGGAGCCAGCAAATTAAAGGCAGTCCGTTATGCGGTGATACCGGATAGGATAGAAGCCGGCACCTATATGGCAGCCGCTACCGTTACCGGCGGCGACATAATGATAGAAAACGTGATTCCGACTCATCTGCTGCCGATCAAGGCGAAGTTGGAAGAAACCGGAGCCCGCATAACCCAAATCAATGGCGGGATACGGGTACAGGGAACCGGGAGGATCAGGGCGGTGGATATAAAGACCCTGCCTTATCCGGGGTTCCCTACTGACATGCAGTCCCAGATGCTGGCCATACTTACTATTGCCGAAGGTACCAGCGTGATAGTAGAAAATGTTTTTGACAACCGTTTTCAGGTGGTAGATGAATTAAAACGCATGGGAGCCAAGATTAAAGTAGAAGGACATACGGCGGTGGTTGAAGGGGTCAAGCATCTTCACGGGGCTCGGGTTAAGGCTACCGATCTGAGAGCAGGTGCGGCTCTAATCCTGGCGGCGTTGGCTGCTCGTGGACAGACCGTAATTGAAAATGCATACTATATATTCCGTGGCTATGAGGATATCGAACGGAAATTAACCGGAATCGGAGTAAAGTTAATCAATTAATCTCGTCAATGATAAGGATAACGTTTATTCTCCCGTATATATAATACGGGGACCACATATACAATTCGGGTGTGCTAACCTGTATTGTGCGGGATGGTAACGGTAACCATATTTCCATGGCTATTCTTATGTGTAAAGTGGATGCTTCCCCTCAGGCTGTCGACCAGATGTTTGCAAACGGCTCGTCGAAAATCGGCGCCTTGTGCCTTGTCCGGGGCGGGGGGATCCAACACGCTGTGAAGCAAGTCCTGGTTTGCATCTCCGCTGTCGGCCAGCAGCAGCACAACTCCATCTTTACTGGATTTGGTTTGAATAGTGAGGACCTCACCTTCACCCATGGAATGGAGAAACATCATAATCAGGTGGTTAACCAGGGCCTTTATTCTGTCGGCATCCCCTTTGATGTCAACCTTTCCTGATGAGTCCAGATAGAGTTCCAGCCAAACCCCCTTGTGGCAGGCGTTGGCTTCAATAGTCGGATAAAGCTCGGCAATGATATGATTCAGGTTAACCTGTTCGCGCCCATCTCGATAATCGGAGGACAGGATCATCAAATCTCGCAGCGTCTTTTCAATTCTGGAAACCTCATCCAGCAGCAAATCCCAGGGAATGTTTTCCGGCTTATCCCGGTAAAGCTGAATGAATCCCTTAACAACCGTCAGAGGGTTTCTGACCCGGTGTGCAGTTTCTTCTACCAGGCGAGAGATTATGTTGTGCGCCTCATTATGGGGCATCAACTCGGAAACGCTCTCCGGGATGTCGTAAACATGCAGACAGGCAATTACGGCTGTGACCTTCCCCCATACCGTGATAGGTTTGGTCTGCACCCGCAACATCTGATGCGGGCTGGAGCCGCTGAATGGGACCAACTTGGTCAGAGGGTGGGCGTCATGCAATGTCTGTAGAAGCAGGGCCGGCAACTCAGGAAATAAACTTTCAAGAACTGCTACGGGACTGCCCAGTAAGGTGGATGCCCGGAGCTGAAAAAGACTCTCGAAGGCACAGTTTAACATGTTTATTTTTCCATCCGCCAGGATGGAGATCACCGGAATGGGCAGCTGCTCAATAACCACGTTGTCTATTGAGGTCTGATAAGCAGGCTCTTGACACTCATCAACTATAAAGGCTGATCCCATGTCCGCCATTTCAAGGGTCGTTACCTTTAGATTGAGCTCGTCACCCTGGTCGTTTAGAATGTTCAGGTAAGCTTCTGATTGGTATATATGACTGGGATATACCCAGTGTTTTATTGATTCCCTCTTCTGGAACAGCCTCGCTAACAGCGAAAAGAGATTGTTACCCAAAACCTCTCTCGAAGGCAATCCCAATACTTGAAGTATAGAACTGCTGGCGTAAATGATCGTGCCCTCGGAATCAATATATAGCAGACCGCTTTGAAAAGATGGGTTTAATGTATATTTTTGTAGTTTATCTTCAGGAGTGTCTAACACACTTGACATTAGACCCAAAGACTTGTTCCCCCTTCATAATACAGGGACCTTGAAATTACTCAACATATAACCTGATATTCCACCAACAAAGGAGTCAATCCTCTAGCGAACCTTGACTATTTTTGTATTAGGCACCGCTGTTATTCATCGAATTATGATAGAATGTTGCGGTTTAGGGAGGTGGGTCTTAATGCCGAATACCAGACACATATTCATCAGGCACCGTTAGAATACTAACTAAGACGGAGGTGAAGAAGTGAAACGAAAGTTTATCCTGATGACAGCCGCCTTACTGTTGGTGGCAGCCGGTTATATATCCGGGCAACTGGTTGAGCCTCTATTGGCGAACCGGCAGTCGACCAGGGTCGAAAATGGAAATGGCCACTCGGTTATTCAGACTGCCCGGGACTTAAGCCCGTGCATAGTAAGCATTGTCAGCTACAGCGACGAGGGTGATTTTTTTTCTCAGCGTAAGGTGACCAAAAGCGGTTCGGGGGTGGTAATTGATCCTTCGGGCTACATTGTCACCAACAATCATGTTATCGATAATGCCGATAGAATTCAGGTCTCTTTCCACGACGGCCGCAGGAAGACGGCAAAGCTCATCGGGAAAGACCAGCGAACCGACCTGGCATTACTGAAGGTTGAGGGGGTCAAAGTTACCACCGCGGACTTCGGTGATTCGGATAGCCTGGTTGTAGGACAGGAAGTGGTTGCTATTGGGAATCCCATGGGAGAGAAATTCGCCCGCACGGTAACTGCCGGGGTAGTCAGCGGGTTGAACAGGATCTTGACTACTGAGGAGGGATTTGTTTTTCGTCTGATCCAGACAGATGCAGCCATAAACCCCGGCAACTCGGGAGGAGCCCTCTGTAACCTGCAGGGAGAGGTGATCGGAATCAATACGGTTAAAATCGCGGTATCGGGATATGAGGGCATGGGGTTTGCTATTCCCTCCAATCAGGTGGTTCAGGTGGTAAATGATCTACGCACCAAAGGAAGGGTAGAGCGCCCGGTAGCAGGGTTGCAGGTAGTTGACGAAGTGACCTCTGAGCTGGCAACCTACTACAATCTCCCGGTAACGTATGGGGTGGCGGTAAAGCCGATAAAAGGAGGTCCGGCTGAGAAGGCGGGTCTGAAAGACTACGACATAATCAGGTCGGTGAACGGCAAAAAAGTCCAGACGGCCTATGACCTGCAGGAATGCCTGTTTAATTGTAAAGTGGGAGATGAAGCTACCTTAAGCGTTACGCGGCTTGCCCGCGGCCCCGGAGAACGATTGAAAAACTTTGACTGCAGGGTAACGCTCTGCAGTGATGGATAAGGGCAACGGGTCATGATAAGGCACAAAGTCAGAGGCTGGTTCAACTAAGGTAACAGACCTCAAAGTGTCAGGGGGAGAAGCGTTTCGCCATTCAACAGTATAGTGTCGGTATTCCTGCAACTCGTCACGGTAGCAAGCAGGGAATTCCTGTTTCTATCCTTTTATGAGACAATGGTTATGAAGTCAGACGATTTGCCCAGGAACAGGTTTAGTAAGGCTTTTACTCCAACTATCCAGAGGATTATTTATGCGCTTGCTTGTTATTTCCGTTGGTAAGGTGCGCGAAAGTTATCTTAATGCGGGGATTAAGGATTTCCTGACCCGGCTGCGTCCTTATGTAAGTGTTGAATATATTGAAGGACTGGAACAGAAAACCCAGCCGCGTTCTTCACCAGCGCAGATTACTTCGGCACTGGAAAAGGAGGGACAGCGGATTTTGTCCTGTATCAGAGAAGGAGACTACGTGGTAGCCCTTGATTCAAGGGGAGAGTCTATGACCTCCGAAGTCCTGGCCCATAGAATTGGAGAACTTATGAACCAGGGAAAGTCCCGTGTGGTTTTTGTCGTTGGCGGCTCTCATGGCCTTGCACCGGACATACTCAAACGCGCCCAAGCAGTCCTTTCTTTCTCGTTGTTAACTTTCCCTCACCAGTTGGCCGTTCTCATGCTGCTGGAGCAGATCTACCGCAGCTTCAAGATCATCAGAGGTGAACCTTACCACAAGTAAGGCAGGGCCTTTGAAGCAGGAATTCGATGAGAAAAGAGAAGCTGTTCTCAATAAGACTTTTGTCCGGTCCTTGCCCGAATGGCATAAAAATATCCCGTACCGCTTTTGCTGTGGATACGGGACCTTATTCTCTCTGTATAAGAGGACGGCTGGAGCAGTCGGAAACGATTCTTATGAATTCAACCATGCAGGCTTCAGGTATCGTTTCCGGGATTTGCTGTCGCATTGGTAACCGGTTCCCTGCTCGCTTCCTCTTCCCCGACCGTTTCCGGGGCTGCAGAGCTATCCGCAAACATTTCCGGTTCGTCCAACCCTTCCCTGGTATTGCTTCCGGGGTCGGGTTCAGTTGACATTGCCCGGCAAGTAGAGGCTATCCGGTTAATCCTGCCTACATAAAACAAGAGAAATGCAATTCCTCCATAAATTGCAAGAGGCTCGAATACTCCCGGTAGAAACTGGGAGGGGATCAGGTGCTTATAGACCTCATCGGAAGGGTATCCCATGGCCAGGTAATAGTCTATGGTATCTGCAAACGATACCATATTCAGAACCAGTAAAGAAACTGCAGCCAGGGCGGCGATTACAGCAAGAATAATCCTCAAGATTTCAACCGGTTTTCTCGCAACCTGGTTGGGGTCGTTTTGTTTCATAAGTATCTCTTCTCCAATCTGCCACCAGGCCAAAGTTCGGCAGGTGTTACACCCAACATATCCAGCATAGCTTAAGATTGTGAACAACCTGTGAAGTATCCGTAAAGCTTCATTGAACTTTTTTCCGGTTTACGTGGGGTGTTAACCCGGGACCCGAGGGAAAAAGCTGTTGGCACTCGTTAGAATCAGCTACGAGGCCAATACGTCGCATTAAAAGCATTAACCAAAACATGCCAAAGTATACCAACAAACAGCCGACCATTACGAAAAACATCGGTCGGCATCTCATTGACGAAATGGTCTCCGGAGCAGCATCCGATTGACAATCAAGCCTCGATTTGGCCCTGTTCTCTCCTCTTCTTCCAGCGGTCAATTTCCCAGTCCCAGTATTTGTTGGCCTGTTCGAGGAAGGTCTGCTTATCCGGCATGAGGTCCTGTTGGATGATCTTCATAGTGTCTTCACGGATACTGCCTTCGGTGATGAATTCGAAACCGGCCTTTTCCGTGGCCGCCAGGATTTCTTCTACTTTGGCCTTCAGGGGAGGGGCGCTCATGAACTCCGCCGCCGGGCGATAAATCTCGGCCCGTATTCTTCCAAGACCACGTCCGGCCATGAAATGCAACCAGTCGGACATGGGTTTGAAATGGTCTAACTCGTAAAATCCGGCAACAGAAATAATAACCTTATCCGAAATCGCGGCAACCCGAGGCGGGTGGGTGCACAATCCGTCCTTCTCGACAATATACGGCTCATACATGGGGATGGACCGGTCAAGGAAGTTCTTGAACATCGCGGTGGGGCCAAAGATATACACAGGAGTAGCCCACACTTCCAGATCGGCTCCCGCCCGAATCTCCAGGATCTCTTTCATATCGTCCTTTTGGACACACTCTCCGGGAGTCTTGATCCAACAGGTATAGCAGCCGATGCAGTTTTTTATGTTCTTTTCTCTCAAGTTGATAACCTCAACATCTGCTCCGGCTCTCCGGCAACCAGCAAGAAACGCCTCGAGGAGCATAGTGGTTTTCGATATCCTTGCCCCTCTCGGTCCTCCGTTAATTGCGACAATCCTCATACGCAATTCCTCCCCTCACATTAACCCGGACGCATTATTACATAATTCATACATTACATTAATAAAATGGATTGTCAATTGTTGATGGCGACACCTTAACCTCAGCGACTGACTCACTGGGGTTATAACTCTGCTTTTCCCCGGTATTTTCAGCAGCAGTATTTTCCAAGCAGCCACAAATGGGGAATACTAATTATGAAAGCAGCCGGTGTTGTTGGCGAATTGGGAGATGATTTTGCAGGCCGGGAGGAGATGAGACCGGACCGCTGGGGCGCGGCCAATAACTGGAAGAGGCCGGGGATACTCTGGTTGGGCGGGGGTGAGGCGGCTGATGGAACAGGTCGAGGACCAGGGCAGGCCCGGGGTTCAGAGGGGTTTGGGCGAGGTCACGGAAGAGGTCCGACCGGGACCCGGGGAAGAGGCTTTGTTGGTTTATCCCCGGGGGAGTTGCCGCCGGAGGAAAAACGGGTGCTTGAAGGCTGGAGCTCATTAACAAGGAATTAGAGGGCCAGTAAGCGAATGATAGAGTGACAGGAGTGCGCTCCTGTCACTCTATCATGGTAAGGAGAATATGAATATGCCACGACCAAGGAAATGGAGGAAAGTATGCTGTTTACCGGATAGCGACCGGTTTGGGCCACTAAACGCTTCCGTAAATACTGATCATATAATCATGACCGTTGAAGAGTACGAAGCTATAAGGCTGATTGACCTGGAGGGATTTACTCAGGAAGAATGTGCCGGGCAAATGAATATCGCCCGTACAACCGTTCAGGGGATCTATTCTGAAGCCAGAAAAAAGCTGGCGGAGTCTATCGTAAACGGGAAAGTACTGAGGATTGAGGGCGGAAACTACAAGCTCTGTGAGGGACGTTTGCCATCCTGTAAAGGCAGGGGCTGCCACCGGCAACGGTCTGGTGAAGATCTGTGCCGATGGTAACCAATACCATGATAGTATTAAAAGCGGTGAGGATGGCTGAGATGGCGGCCTGCCGGTTTTGGGTTTGGTTGAAAACAAGCATCGCGGGGAATGCAGCCATTTAAGGAGGTATTTTGGTGGACAGAGGTACCATCTATGCTATCTCTATAAGTCCGGAAAGAGGTCAACTCAAGCGAGAAGTGCAGGAGGCCACCATTATCGAGAATTACGGAATCGAAAATGATGGTCACGCCGGGGATTGGGGACGACAGGTGACCTGTTTAAGCTGGGAAAGTGTCAAAAGAATCAACCAAAGGCAGGGCTTGAATGCTGGTCCCGGTGATTTTGCTGAGAATATTCTCATTGCGGATATGGATCTGTCCTGGCTTACGGCCGGCAGCCGGATCAGGTTGGGTAAAGATGTGGTTCTGGAAGTGACCCAGGTTGGAAAAGAGGATCATCCCAGTATCGTTTCGAAAACGCAGGGAGTAAGTCTCTTGCCTGGTGAAGGCTTGTTCTGCAGGGTTCTTAAGGGCGGGCGAATAAAGAAAGGGGATCCTGTAGAGACGGTGTAGTCGGCACCTCGGACCGCGTAAAGTTACCGCCTGAGTTAATCTGTAATATGAACGGCAGGAGTCCATTGGCGAGACCTCCGTAATCTGCTGCTGCAAGTTATGCACAGCCTGCCCCCATGATTTGCCTGGTTACGGAGGGCGACGGGCGGTTTTGTCAAACCAAATTAAGTATAACCGCGGCGATAGGCAAATATAATGCCGGTCGTGACTCAATTAGATGTACAATAGAACAGTTATTATAGCAGGAGGCGAAGCACTGTGCGGGAAGGGTACCATTTCAGTCATAAGATCAGGGTCCGGTATACGGAAATTGACGGGCAGATGATCGTCATGAACAGTAATTACCTGAACTACATAATAGTAACCAACACCGAGTTTTTCCGGCATCTGGGAATAAAAGTAGACAGCTTCGAAGAATCGCAGTTCGATATTGCACTGATCACATCGTACCTTGAATTCAAAAGCCCGGCTTTTTTCGATGATGTCATCGAGTGTAACCTGAGAATAGCCGAAGTCGGCAACAAAAGCTACAAGGCGGAATATGCCTTCGTGCGGGAAGCCACCGGAGAAATACTGTTTACCGCCCAGAATACGTATGCATGCTTCAACCCCATACTCAAGAAAAGCGCTCCCATTCCTGAATACGTAAAAGAAAAATTTTGGGCTCTGCAGGGGTCGTAAGGTTTGGACCTGAGAACCGGGGGCCTGCTTTGAACAACCGGAGGCTAAGAAACGGCAGATAGGAGAGTTTTGCTATTCGCCCTTTGAATTACACTCCGGGTTGGTTCTGCAAAGATTGACACTCCGGCCGTGAATCATAAAATATATCAAAAGGACAGATAATGTTCTTAAAAACAGGTGAGGAGTTGAAAAAATGGATGCGGTAACGACAGTTCTTGATGCCATGAACAAGGCGGGTAAGCCCCTTAGTGCGGGCCAGATTGCGGAGTTGACCGGGCTCGACAAGAAAGAAGTGGACAAGGCCATGAATAAGCTTAAGAAGGAGGAGCGGATTACTTCTCCCAAGAGATGCTACTGGGAACCCAAGTAAACAAGGCATTGCTAGCGGGTTCGATTCAGTTCTTCGCCTGGAATAAGGGGAAAGCAGTGATTCCTGGGAACAGGGGGTCATAATTAAATTCCCTTGTAAGTAAAACCATGGCTCCGCCGTATCTTAGGGTAGGAAGCAATCATCAGGAGGGTTGGAACCATGTGGAAGAAAACAGCAATCATCGTGACCCTGGCAGTGCTTATGAGCCTGGTTGGAGGGGCGGCACTTGCAGGCCCGTCCGTTGAAATCTCAGACCTTGAGAAGCACTGGGCCCGGCAGCAGGTAATGACGGCCATCGATCAGGGAATCATGAGTGGTGCCGGAGACGGACGGTTTTTCCCCGACCGGGCCCTGACCCGGGCGGAGCTGGCAGTGGTGCTGCACAAGATGTTTGAGCTGGATTACGGGGATATCCAGTTCATTAAGGCCCCGGAGATCACAGATTATTACGACGATGTACCTGCGGGGACCTGGTATACGGACGCAGTCATGCTTATGGCCATCAATCAGATATTGCCCGGGGATTCACGGGAGTTCAAGCCCCGGCAGCCGGTAACCCGTCTGGAGGTGGCTCAGGCGGTTACCCGGTGTTTTACGGTCAAGGAAATCCCGGTCGTAACCATCATGATGCTGCCCATCTACGAGGATACCAGGGATATGGAAGGGGAACCGGCTATCGCCTTTATTACCAACACCGGCATTATGAAAGGCAACAACAATTACTTCCGACCCTATGATCCCCTGACCCGGGCGGAAGCAGCCTGTGTTTTTGTAAACACCGCCAGGGTAATCAAGCAATACCGAACCGAGTAGAGAGTATGTGTACATAGAATGTTTGCTGCTTAACGAAAGGACCGCAAGGCCGGTCCTTTTTTATGTCACCCTGGTTCTGAATAACCGGCAGGCTCCGGTGAGCATGTGGAAAAGACTGCTCCCTTGTATCGTGTTTGATTAGTGGTGTTTTTACCCGGGCATGATATACTGGGTTCGTAACCAAAAAAGGAGGATGGTGTATGTTGGAGATTGTAGGAGTCTTGAAACAGAGGCGTCAAATCAAGCCGTAGACTCCTCAGTTTTAACTGGGTTCTTCTACGGCGCAGAGCTAAGGAGGAACCAAATTGAATCTTACAGAATTGGGATGGGATTCCGCCTGGGATGAATTGTTACTGGCGGATTCCGACGTAGAATACGGCGTGGGTAGGGTATCCGCAGAACACAAACACCTGTACCGGGTGTTTACGGAGCAGGGTGAGACCCTGGCCCAGGTTTCAGGAAAATACCGTCATGATGCCCGCAGTCGCAGTGATTTTCCGGTGGTAGGGGACTGGGTGGTAATAACGTCGGGCTCTGACCAGGACCGCGCCATTATATGGGGGATTCTGCCCCGGCGGAACAAGTTTTCCCGCCAGGCGGCGGGAGAAAACGAGGAAGAGCAGGCCTTGGTTGCCAACATCGATGCCGTATTTATCGTCAGCTCGCTGAATCGAGACTTTAACCTGCGCAGAATGGAACGCTACCTGGTTCTGACCTGGGAAAGCGGGGTCAATCCGGTCATTGTTCTGAATAAGGCTGACCTGTGTGAGGATGTATATTCAAAAATTACCGAGATAAGCTCGATTGCTCCCGGTGTTCCTGTTCATGCGATCAGCTGTGAAACCGGCCAGGGACTTGATCAGCTCACACCGTATCTCGGAACCGGTAAAACCGTCGCCCTGCTGGGTTCGTCCGGGGTCGGCAAGTCGACCCTGCTGAACTGCCTGCTGGGTGAGTCGATTAAACGAACCGGTGCCGTGCGTTCACAGGATAGCCGGGGACGCCATACCACTACTCACCGGCAGATGCACCTGCTGCCCCGGGGCGGCCTCGTGATCGACACCCCCGGTTTGCGGGAGCTGAGGCTGTGGGGATCAGACGAGGGTATAAGCAGCACCTTTGAGGATATTGAGGAATATAGCGTCCGGTGCCGGTTTAATGATTGCCGGCACCAGGGGGAGCCGGGTTGTGCGGTGATGGAGGCGCTGGAATCCGGTGTACTTGACTGGGCCCGGTACCAGAGCTATCTCAAGCTGCAAAAAGAAATGGCCTACATCTCCCGCAAGGAAAACCTCTTTGAGGCTTTGGAGGAAAAGGAGAAATGGAAGCAGATCCATAAGGAGATCAAGCGCATCAAGAAACGTTAAAGCCTTTATAATAGAGTAACGGGCAAACGGCTGTCACTCAGCCGACGGGGCGGAAGATCCGCCGAGCAGCGGGGATACTTGGTTAAGTACCCCGCTTATTTATTGGGATGGAAATAACAGATGGCCATCAGATTCTCGGCGATCAAAGAGCAACTCCATGAAAGGGCAGATAATACCAGGATTTATTTGAAACCTTCATGAAGCAGCAATCGTATTAATAATTGATAGAAAACGATTTGATCAATGATTATTTTACATTGTTTTACATGGCTTACATGACGCCGGGAACTCGCCCCCAGGTAAGCGGAAAACTACCGGCCAACCGCAAAACTACGCCGTACATATTTGGTAAGCATGATGAACCAGTCAACATAGGTTACATCACAGAAAGGGGAACTGGCATGGAACCGAACATGGTCAATCCGCATGAAAAGCCGGTAGCTATTCAACCCGTCCGAAGAAAACAATATTCAGCCGTCCTTTTTATATTTCTGCTGTTGATCATGGGCTGGTTGGGAGCCTATGTTTACTTCAAGGCAGAAACCAACCGTTTTTCGAACCTGCTGGAGCAGGGTGAATACAGCGAGGCCATTGATTATTACCGGCACGCAGCCGGCTTTCTTCCCGGAGGGAGTGAAAAGTGGTTAAAAGGGCGATTTGAAGGGGCTTTAGATGTCCGGTTGGAAGAAATGGTTGAGGATTACCTGTCCAACCGGGCGGATTACAGTGAGCTTTCGAGTTGCCTGAAAGCCGTCAGCCAGATGAGCCTGGCCCCGGCCCATCTGAAAAAATACCAGGCACTGGTAGAGGCGGAGCATGCCAGCCGGTTTAGTGACGAGCACCGGGCCATCTCCATAGTCGAGAAGGCTCTGGAAGATTACCCCGGGGACGCTCTGCTGGAGGCGCAACTGGCCCGGTACCGGAAAAGGGCGGCTGAGTTGGTGTTGTACGAAGGGCCGGTACAGCATATCTTCTTTCATCCGTTAATAGTCTATCCGGAGAAGGCCTTCGATGATGATCGGATGGCCCGGGGCTTAAACGAGTTTATGGTCACGGTCAGGGAGTTCAACCGCATACTGGCATCATTGTACGAAAAGGGTTATATACTGATCGACATCCATGAGATATTTGAAGAGAGGACCAATAATGGCAGGACCGAACTGGTCAGGAAGGAGCTGTGGCTGCCGAAGAACAGGAAGCCGCTCATTCTGTCAATTGATGACCTGAATTTCTATCCCTACATGAAGGAAAACGGCATGAACCAAAAGCTGGTCCTTGACAGCGATGGCAATGTGGCCGCATATTTGATCAGCCCGGAGGGTGAGGAAATCACCGCCTACGACACGGAGATTGTTACCATCCTGGACAGATTTGTGGCCGAACACCCGGATTTCTCCTATAAGGGAGCCAAGGGTATCATTGCCCTGACCGGATTTAACGGGGTTTTGGGATACCAGACCAATGCCATCAGTTCGCCTTCCTATGCTGCCGAAAAAGAACAGGCCTTGGCGGTAATTATGCGATTGCAGGAAACAGGCTGGTCGTTTGCCTCCCACGGGTACGGGCACATAGATACCGCCCGGCGCAGTCTGAGCGATCTTATAGAAGATACGGAAAAGTGGAAGGTTGAAGTAGAATCTTTGATTGGACCAACCGATGTATATATCTATCCCTATGGCAGCACCGTGCCCACCACTGATCCGCGCTTTAAGTACCTGCAGCAAAGCGGATTCAGGGTTTTCTGTGGAGTTGGGCCGAGGGAGTACCTGAGATACTACCCGGATTCGTTGGTAATGGACCGCCGTCATATTGACGGGATTGCCTTCTGGCAGCAGCCTGAAACCTTGGTGGATCTTTTTACGGTAAGTGAGGTAATTGACCCGGTCAGACCGCCTTTATGATAAGGCCACAAATTATTATTCCAACCGGCGGTGGACCGGACCGACAAGTAAGTGGCGGGGGGACGTTTGGTCAACATCCCCCCGTTGCCATATGGGGAAGTTGTGGAGTCAAACTAAACAGGATATATCATAATAAGTATAGAAATAATGGGCGGCCTATTTGGGCTGCAGGATTAAAAGAAAGAGGGCATGGCGATGGAAAAGACGGTGGTGCGTCAACTGGTGCGGGACCCGGGCCGATATGTTGATAAGGAAGTGGAAATCAGCGGCTGGCTCAGAAGCAACCGGGATCAGAAATCATTTGGGTTCCTGTCCCTCAACGATGGGACCCATTTCAATACAGTACAGGTCGTTTACGAAAGGGATTCACTCGAGAATTTCGAGGAGATCGCCCGTTACCGGGTGGGCTCGGCGGTCACGGTGCGGGGAATCTTGGTAGAGACCCCGGATGCCAGACAGCCCTTCGAAATCAAAGCCCGGGAGATTGTCCTTGAGGGGGAGGCCCCTGAGGATTATCCTATTCAGCCCAAACGCCATACCCGTGAGTTCCTGCGGGAGGTTGCCCATCTGAGACCGCGGACCAATCTCTTCTCGGCAGTGTTCCGCGTTCGGTCCCTGGCCGCTTATGCGGTGCACCAGTTCTTCCAGGAAAGAGGTTTTGTCTATGTGCATACACCGATTATTACTGCCAGTGATGCGGAGGGTGCCGGGGAGATGTTTCAGGTAACCACCCTGGAACCCCGTAGTCTACCCCTCAGCGATCAGGGGGAGGTAGACTTCACCCGGGATTTCTTCGGGCGCAAAACCAATCTTACTGTAAGCGGACAACTGGAGGCGGAAGCCTTTGCTTTGGCTTTTCGGGATGTATACACTTTTGGCCCCACTTTTCGAGCGGAAAATTCCAACACGGCGCGGCATGCAGCCGAGTTCTGGATGATAGAGCCGGAAATGGCGTTTGCCGAGCTGCAGGATAATATGCGCATGGCGGAAGCAATGATAAAGTACGTTGTTGCCTATGTTATCGATAAGGCGCCGGAGGAAATGGACTTCTGCTTTCAATTCGTGGACAAAGAATTGCGGGAACGCCTGCTTTCAGTGGTTGAGAAGGATTTTACCCAGGTTACCTACACCGAAGCAGTAGAAATCCTCCAAAGATCCGGGGAGAACTTCGAATACCCCCCAAAATGGGGGGATGACCTGAAGACCGAGCACGAACGTTATCTGACGGAAAAAGTATTCAAAAGACCGGTGTTCGTAACTGACTATCCCCGCGATATCAAGGCCTTCTACATGAGGCAGAACGATGACGGAAAAACGGTAGCCGCCATGGATCTGCTTGTTCCCGGAGTTGGAGAACTAATTGGGGGCAGTCAGAGAGAGGAAAGATCTGACCTCCTGGAAAAGAGGATGGCGGAGATGGGAATTAATAAGGAAGATTTGTGGTGGTATCTTGAGCTCAGAAAATACGGCGGTGTAAAGCATGCCGGATTCGGGGTGGGGTTTGAGCGGCTTATTATGTACCTGACCGGGGTGAGCAATATCAGGGATGTGATTCCGTTCCCCAGGACTGTAAAATCCTGCGATTTCTAAGCGACCGATCTTGAATACGGCAACGAGGATAAATTTGGTACTATTAGGTAAGGGATGACTCGCGAAAAGAGCCAACCCTTCTGGTAAAATGACATCAGAATGATTTTCAGGAGGCGGTGGCCATGGGAGAGAGAATTGAATTCACCCGGAACTATTCCGACCTTAGTACCAATAAGGGATTTCAATTCGAGTTTTATTGTGATCGCTGCGGCAGTGGCTATCGAACTCGTTTTAAGCCATCCGTATCCGGCACCCTAACCGAGGTTTTGGATACGGCCGGCAGCCTGTTTGGCGGGATATTCAACAGTGCCGCCAATGTAGGTGAGCGGATGCGCTCAGCAACCTGGGAAAAGGCTCATGACGAGGCTTTTATGGAGGCGATGAGAGAACTCAAGCCCGATTTTATTCAGTGCCCGCGCTGTTCAAGCTGGGTTTGCAGGAAAAGTTGCTGGAATGTAAAAAAAGGATTGTGTAAAGAATGTGCTCCCGATATGGGGGTTGAGATGGCCGCAGCCCAGGCCAGCCGCTCGGTAGAAGAGGTTTGGGCTCACGCCGCTATGTCCGAGGAGGATAAGAAACTGGCGGCTGGAAACTGGCGGGAGAATATTCGCGCCTCCTGTCCCGAATGTGAAGCACCATTGCAGAGCAATGCCAAGTTCTGCCCCGAGTGTGGAGCCCGGTTAAAAGCGAAGACCGAGTGCCCCAATTGTGGAGAAAAGTTTACTCCCGGCGCCAAGTTCTGTCCTGAATGCGGGCAGAAGTTATAGCCGGGATGCCAAAATACATAGACCGCCATCATTTGATGGCGGTCTCAGATTGCGTGCGCCCGGCATGGGTGCTGTCTATAGGGTGAAAGTCCCGAACGACGAAGGTAGCA
>LFRU01000058.1:0-34236 GCA_001512495.1 Syntrophothermus sp. DTU052
ACTACTGCTACCTTCGTCGTTCGGGACTTTCACCCTAGAGACAGCACCCATGCCGGGCACACGCAACAAGCACGGCTACCCTCGGGCAGCCGTGCTCCGTTTCACATCGCAGGAGTGTCTAGCCAGCGAACTCGGCAGGCTAAGCCTGCCTCACCTTTATGGCCTTATACTCTCTGGTAATTGCAATTACAGCATTTTCAGTGGGTGTTCGTTCTCCGCTGGAACCGGAGGCATAGCCGTCAGCATCAGAGTTGGCGATGGAGTACTGTGCGGTTGGGGCATCGGCAAAGGGGCCGCCATGTGTCAGTACGAAGACATCGGGGTTTACGGAACGGGCAGCCAGGCACATTTTCTGCACCTCGGCGGTAGCTCTTTCAAGGGTCATGACCTCTTTGGCTCCGGTTAGACCGCCGCTGGTTACCCCGATAATGGCCCCGATTACATCGGCACCCGCTTCTGCCATAATACGGGCCTCGTTTTCATTAAAAGCCCAGGCTACGGTGAAGATATCCTTTTTATGGGCGGCTTTGATTAACTCGACCTCGCGGGAAAAGCCGATTCCCGCATCCTCCAGCTGTTTGGCGAAGAATTCTCCGTAGAGACCGGCAAAGGGTTCATTGGTGATACCGGAAAAGTCAAGGGCCATCATCTCGTCGATTATCCTATCAAGGTTCAGTGCCGGGTTATGGGCGCCGATGCCCGCGATACAGGGAGCGGTTTTGACCACCGGTATTATCTCCCGGGCCATCTGTTTAACCCGCGCGTTGCAGTCCTCATAGGGCATCCAGGCGAGAAGGGTGGGAAGTCCCATCATACGCCATATAGCCGTAGAATAAACCGCCACCAGATCCGCTCCGCCCAGATCAGCACACTTGGCCGTTAAACCGGTTCCCGCACCGAACATCAAGAGTGCCTGGTTCTTTTCCACCTGGTCCCGTAACCGAGCCAGTATCTCAGAGCGTTTATACTGTACTGCCATATCTATACCTCCCAATTAAAGTGTTATCAGAAAGGAATCACATATGGCAGACCAGCCCTGTTCCCTTTGGTCCATTTGCCACTGAGCATTTCCAAAAGCAATTCTGCCAGCAGCTCGGCGAAAGATGGGTCATTCATGTGTTTATCCACCAGAATGACCTCCAGGTTATCCTTGCTGGGATCGATTTTGGCTTTGAGGGCTTTTACATACTGCACTGAACGCCGTGACCACTTGGGATTCTGCTCATCAGCCACCCATACCGGTCCTGCTCCGGGTCCGGCCCACCCCAACTCTATGTCCGGTGTTGCCAGGTCACAGGCTCCCCAGCCTTGCATGGGCACGCACAACACACTGGGGCCCTTGGCGGCATTGAGCTTTTCCGCCATGTGTTCGCCGATCCGGTAGATCTCATCCATGGACACCCCGATACAGGTTACCGTGGGATTATGCTCATACAGGCCCCGTCCGGGCTGGTCAGTCTCCCTGAGCAGCCTTTCCGGCACGGTATTCTTGGGGCCAAAGTTGATAAGGTCCAGTCCTCCCGGGGCGATTACCTGGGGGATGCCCATGTCCCCGGCGGCGGTCATGCGGTCGGGGCCGGCACCCAGTACCCCGCCCAGCATTTCATCGGCGATTTCATGGGTGGTTATATCCAGCATCCCCGTTATATAACCGTCCCGGATCAGCTCTTCCATGGAGCGGCCGCCGCTGCCGACCGCGTGGTTGATAATGACGTCATAACCGGCCTTTTCCATGATGGAGGAGGCCCGCAGTACACAGGGGGTGGTCACGCCGAACATCATGCAGCCGATCAGCGGTTTTTCCTCTATTCCTTCCATGACCGGAGCCGAGGCCATGCCAACAACAGCTGCCGCTGCGTTATTGAGTATCCCCCGGGTGACCTTGTTGAGGCCGGCTTCAGCAATGGGATATAACATACAGATATCACTGGTGCCAACATAGGGTGCCACGTCCCCGGAGGCCATGGTGGTAAGCATCATCTTGGGAAAGCCGATGGGTAGTGTCTGCATGATCCTGGTAGCAATGCTGGCTCCCATGGAACCGCCATAGGCGATGATGCCGTCTACCTTTTCTGCGGCCAGCATTTCATTTACCAGGCTGATTGCCCCTTCCGTCACCAGGTCGGAGGCACCTTTGCGGTCCAGGGCAAATATATCTTCCGGTTTTTTGCCCACCCGGGCGACCACTTCGCTCAGGCTGATATCTGCCCATCCTACTTCATGGCCGACGCTCAATTCCAAAATGGTGGGGTTGCCACCCGCTGCTCTGACCCGATCGGCCAGGAACTTGATCTCTTCTCCTTTGGTATCGAGGATTCCGGTTACCAATATCTCTTTAACCGTCATTGTTTTCCCTCCTCAATTGGTTGATGTTTTTACCTTCCCAGTTGGAAAACCGGATCAGACCGTGATCCAACTGCATATGAGGAACGACCTCTGAGGTGTTTATCTGCAGGCAGCATTCAAAATCTTCTCTTCCGCCTTCCTGCAGGAGCACTTGGCCGCTGGCGGATTCCAGGAAAGCGGTCCGTGCATCGGGGTAGGCAGCCAGTAAAGCTTTGGCGGCCCGGGATGCATCCGAGATACGGAGTTTCAGCCCCCGATATCCAGCCAGGTCTTCCAGCTCTTGCAGGAGGTAGCCGGCACAGTATGCATCATCCAATACAAATTTTCCATACTGCCCCGCACATACTATCGTTATTCCGCAGGACGCGGCCTGGGCTGCGGTCAAACCAGCCCCGGCACAGGCTCCGGCATTTAAGAGGCTGGCGATAAACAGGTTAACGCACCCCTTGGCTTTGTCTATCGCCCGCGTACCGTTGCTGGTGCACAAGGCCACATCCCTGCCTTTAACCGGATACTTTTTGGCTTCCGCCGGTGAGTTGTCCATATCAAACCCAGGCAGTTTGCGTCCCTGCCATTCCCCGCTGGTAACCATCCGCCTCTGAGCTCCCAACTGCCGGGCGTGTTCCTCTTCGGCCACGGTATAAACCCAACGGCAGCCGTTATCCAGGAGTGAAACAATCGTACTGCTCCCCCGGAGAACGTCTATTAACAGACAGACAGTATTATCTGCTTCAGGAGTATAATCCCTTAATGAGAGAGCGGTATCCACCTCAATAACCATGCTCATTCAACTACATCCTGTTCCGGTTCCCATTCTAAAAACTCCCTGTTGTCCGGCCGGACAACAGGGAGAAACGGAGCTTATTTCTTCTTAAGTGGGATATTCTTGAATTGCTGACAGGCTTCCTTAAGCGGTACTTCGATGGGAATGCGTTCAATACTGGAAGCACCCAAAAAGCCTACTGATTCCGTGTGTTCATAAATGTAGCGGGTGTCCTCAGGATAGGCTATCGGTCCGCCATGGGAAAAGATCATGATATCCTTGTATCCACTGCGGGCCGCCTGGGTCATTTCGTTAATCAGTTCCGCACATTTTTCGAGGGTGAGCCTATCCTCTGCATACTTTGATCCGATAGAACCGCCGGCAGTCAGACCCATATGACATATCAACACGTCCAGTTGGGCTTCGCCGACCAATCGGGCCTCGTCTACGTTAAAAGCATACCCCAGGGTGAACAGACCCAACTCCTTACCAATTTTCAGGGTCTCGATTTCCACCCCGTATCCCATACCGGTGTCTTCCAGCTCCTGGCGGAAGCGGCCGTCAATCAAGCCGACAGTCGGGAAGTTCATGATGGCTGAAAAACCTAGATGCTGCAGGTGCTGAAAGTAAGGCCGCATTTCCCTGGTGGGGTCAGTTCCGCATATACCGGCAATCATGGGAGTTTCTTTAATAACCGGGAATACCCGGTGTGCCAGATCGATGACTATCTGATTGGCATCACCATAAGGCATGAGCCCGGCCAGGGAACCCTTACCATCCATACGGAACAGCCCGGAGTTGTAGACCCCGATCAGGTCGACTCCCCCCTGCTCCGCAAATTTACCGGATATGCCGGTTCCGGCCCCGGCAATGATGATCGGTTTACCCTTGGCAATTTCCGCTTGTAACCTGGCCTTGACTTCATCACGGGTATACTGTTTTGCCATAGTAACTCCTCCTTTTATCCTTTAATATCAAAGATCCCGTTTCCTTCTGTTTCAATAAGCCCCCAGGCGTCAACTGCCGCCTGCAGTTCAGGGTGTTCTTTAGCTGCTTCCACAATGGGTATTCCGGCCACGGCTGCTTCTATTGCCTGGCGCATGGCTCTGGCTCCTGCCACCGGTCCCATAGGATGGCCGTGAATTGCTCCCCCGGCCCCCATAATACAGTCAAGTCCCAGATCGCGGTATATGACGTCGACGCAGTTAGGCATTACCCCCCCGCCGGGCATGGGGAAAACCCGGTTGATATTGCACCAGGGGCTGTTCAGGTGATGTCCTATCTGCAGATAGCGTTCCCGCAGGAGAGGGAACTTGCCATAAGGACTGGGATAGACTACCATATCGGCCCCGGCCATGCGTGCAAGTTTGCCCAAAATAAGGTAGGAGCTTATACCGGAGACCGGTGATTCATACATGGTCCCGGCAAAATCCAGGTGGGCCATTATCGGGACATTAATATCAGGATGTTCTGCCAGACCCTGCAGAGCGGAAATACCTACGGTCAGGTAGTTAATCATTAGTGCATTGGCCCCGGCATCAATAGCCCGCCGCGCATTATCCAGCACTTTTAGTGCCCCGTCGGTGATGTTGGGGGTATACAACACCCGGTGCCCGGTATCTTCGTAGTGCTTGCGAATAGCCTCCATATACAGCTTGATTCTCTTCTCAATGGGATTAAACGGCGGATCCGCAATCAGCTCGTCATCCTTGATAATGTCCACTCCGCCCTCAACCGCCCGGGTGAACAACTGGCAGCCGACTTCAGGAGAATACCCGGTGCAGGGTTTAATCATATTGTTCAGCAGTGGTCGGTCATATACTCCCAAGAGCTGGCGCACCCCTTCAACCCCGAATTTGGGACCCTTAAACTGGGACAGATAACCGGGGGGGAATTTAATATCCAGGAGTTTCAGGGGGCCAATCATTGAAATATTACCAATTATGGTAGACAGCATCATGGGGATCTGGGGGCCGAAGTTCACTGCCGGGTACGCCAATTGAAATACCCACTGGCGTTTATCCTGGCTCTCAGGAACCTCGTATTCGTTCCCCGGGACCTCATATATACTCACCACTTTGGCCACATGTTTTTCCCGAACTTCCGGAGTTTCTTCGGGGACGGCTACCCAGGTACCGGTGGTCTGTTCAATGGCGATGGAACTGATCTTCTTCACGATATCCAAGTCGCGTCCGGTCTGCAGGTAATAGGTGGCGATTACATAGTCGCCAGTTGCCTCAATATGTTCCGGGATAACCATCATTTCCAACTCAGACAAATTGATGAATCCTCCTTGCTTAAAAAGTATTGGGGAATGCTGCCATTGGATTAAAGGCTCAGCACCTCCTTGTCGGAAGCGTGCTGCCGTGCGGAGATTAATACCTTTAGAAGTTTGTGCATCCTGCTGCTCCTTTATTCCAGATGGGAAAGGTAAAATGACAGGTTCTCTGTCCTCCAATTCTACCATCTAATTAACTGCTACAAATCCATATACCCAATAGATAACGACGGGTAAACTTAATAACTGCCGCGTCCATGCATGGTGCAAATAAGCCGGGGAAGAACACAAGTCCCGAAACACTTGGAGGGTAACCCGGAGCTATTTCCCAATAGTCTAGTAAAACCATTGGAATTATGCTATTATATGCTCAAATCATTCCATCAAGTGGAGGGCATCTGAATGAAGAGTTCTGTTGGCTACCTGATTGACAGGTTCCTTAAGCTTAAAGAGGAACGTTCCGCCTATGTGATAGCCCATTATTACCAGCGGCCCGAGGTTCAGGATGTAGCTGACTTTGTAGGCGATTCTTACAGCATGGCCCTGGCCGCCAGGGAAACGCCGTGCGAAACCATACTGGTGGCCGGGGTTGATTTCATGGCCGAGACTGCTGTCATTCTATGTCCGGAGAAGACGGTACTAACCCCGGAACCGGACGCCACCTGCCCGATGGCCAACGATATAACGGCGCGAGATATTCTGAAATACAGGGAGCGATACCCGGACAGCATCGTTGTCTGCTATGTAAATACCCCGGCTGAGGTCAAGGCGGTGAGCGATGTCTGCTGTACCTCATCCAATGCCGCCAAAATCATAGAAAAAATGCCGCCTGAGGCCAGAATATTCTTCGTACCTGATCATCACCTGGGGCATAATATCGGACACCGACTGAATCGCAGCATTGACCTTTATCGCTCCTGCTGTCCCACCCATGAGGAGGTCAGGACGGGTGGACTGCTGGAACTGAAACAAAGATATCCTGCTGCCAAGATCCTGGTGCACCCGGAGTGCCGCCCGGAAGTGGTGGATGTGGCTGATTTTGCGGGGAGCACCCGGGCCATTATTGAATATGCAGAGGCTTCGGAAGCGGATTCATTTATCATTGGAACCGAATGTGGAATCCTTCATCCCCTCCAAAAGGCTAACCCCCGCAAGGAGTTCATCCTGGCAACCAAAGATTTGATATGCCCCAACATGAAGAGCATCACCCTGGAAAAGATGATTTACTCGCTGGAGCACATGGAAACCAGGGTAATGGTGGAAGAGTCGGTTAGACTCAAGGCCAGGATAGCTCTGGAGCGGATGATTGAGTATGCGACATAAGGCGGTATAAATTTTCTTTATTTGGCCTATACCCATAGAGTGTCAGGAGAAATGGAGGTACAGTATGAGGTTATCTACCAAAGGACGATACGGATTGAGAGCCATGCTGGACCTGGCCGTTCATAAGGATGAAGGGCCGAATGCGGTTTATCTGGTTGCGGAGCGGGAAGGGATATCGGATCGTTACCTGGAGCAGATAATGACATCTCTCAAGCGGGCGGGGCTGATTAAGAGCATACGCGGACCTCAGGGGGGATATGTCCTGACCAGAGAACCCGACGAGATCACCGTTGGCCAGATAATCCGAGCCCTGGAAGGGCCCATTGCCCCGGTCGACTGTGTCAGTGAAGAGTATCCGGAGGAATGTGAACGAGCCGACCGTTGTGTCACCCGATTGCTGTGGGCCAAGGTTCGGGATTCCATTGTAGAAGTTCTGGATTCTTACAGCCTGCAGGACCTGATCGAAGAGTCGAAACAGAAGAATTCCAATTGCTCCGGATCCGCACAATAGGACGGGAAAGGGGACAGTCATGTGAAACGAGTCTACATGGATCATAGTGCGACTACTCCGGTTGATCTCCGGGCTCTGCAGGCCATGGAGCCGTACTTGACTGAGGAGTATGGCAATCCCTCCAGCATTCACCGGATGGGACAGGCGGCCCGCAACGGGGTGGAAACCGCCCGGGAGCAGGTGGCGCGCTTAATCAATGCCGCACCCGCGGAGATCATATTTACCAGCGGCGGGACCGAGGCTAACAATCTGGCGATACTGGGACTGATAGAAGCGATGCCGCCCCAGGGACAGCATATAATCACCTCGGCGGTTGAGCACCATGCGGTTCTGGATGTTTTCACCTACCTGGGCCGGAAGGGTTACGATGTAACGATTCTCCCCGTGAACAGGTACGGGATGGTGGAGCCGGAAACACTGGAGCGCGCAATGAAACCCAATACGGCACTGGTTTCGATCATGCATGCCAACAATGAGATCGGTACCATCCAGCCCATTAAACAACTGGCGGCCATTGCCCGCCACAGGGGAGCCGTCTTTCATACCGACGCAGTTCAGAGTGTGGGACGCATCCCGGTTGATGTAAAGGACCTGGGGGTGGATATGCTATCCTGCTCTTCCCACAAGCTTTATGGACCCAAAGGGGTGGGATGCCTGTATATAAAGAAGGGAACCCGCCTGGCCCGACGCGTGTATGGAGGGTCTCAGGAGCGCAAACTTAGGTCCGGAACCGAGAATGTACCGGGTATTGTCGGTTTTGGGGCAGCGGCAGACATTGCCGGTAAAAGAATGAGTGAAACCATGGAACGTCTAAGTGATTTCGGCCGTTACTTATCCGGCAGTTTGCAGAGGCTGATTCCGGATACTATCCTGACCGGGGATCCTGTTAACCGCTTACCCGGGCATGTCAGCCTTTGTTTCAAGTATGTTGAGGGTGAGTCCATCTTGTTGATGCTGGACCAAATGGGCATCATGGCCTCCAGCGGTTCTGCCTGCACTTCGGGGTCTCTGGACCCTTCTCATGTGCTGCTGGCTATCGGCCTTCCACATGAGGTGGCCCATGGGTCTATCCGGCTGAGTCTGGGCCGCTCCAATACCAGGGAAGAGGTGGACTATGTGGTGCAGGTTCTGCCGGGTATTATTGAGCGGCTCCGAATGATGTCTCCTATGGCCGAGGAGGGGAAAATCTAATGGCCTTGTATTCGGAGAAGGTGATGGATCATTTTCTTAACCCGCGGAATGTGGGCACCATCGAAAACCCAAGCGGAGTCGGCAGAGTAGGTAACCCGGTTTGTGGTGATGTGATGCAGATTGAAATAAAGGTGGAGGATGACCGTATCGAGGACATCAAATTCAAAACCTTCGGTTGTGCCGCAGCTATCGCCACCAGCAGCATGATCACCGAAATGGCGAAAGGCAAGACCCTGGAAGAAGCCCGTGCCATCACCAATAAAGCCGTGGCTGAGGCCCTGGACGGACTGCCTCCGGTTAAGATGCACTGCTCCAACCTGGCTGCCGAAGCACTGCAGGAAGCGATCGACCAGTACCAGGGGAAGGTCAAATCAAATAATAATTAACAGCGTAATTGGGAGCGGATTGAACGCGAGATGACGGGTGGGCTTGGAACTTTATGCTGCTGATCCAGCTTACACAACAGATGACAGGGGGGGTCATCTACGGATTTACCGGAAGTGTACCTCCCCTGTGGTGTCAGGGGGACGGTTCTCTTGGCACCATCAACCCTGCGTCGTTATTCTATTCAGTTTACATCCCCTGAAACAGCTCTGTTGACAGGTACCTTTCACCGGTATCGGGAAGCAGAGCCACAATGGTCTTACCGCTGTTTTCAGGTCGTCTGGCAATCCGGGTGGCGGCGAAGGCTGCGGCTCCAGAGGAGATGCCAACCAGCAGCCCCTCGCTTTGGGCCAGCTTACGCGCAGTGTCAAAGGCTTCATCGGTCGTTACCCGAATAATCTCGTCAATGATGCCGGTGTTAAGCACTTTCGGAACAAACCCGGCTCCAATTCCCTGCAGTCCGTGAGGTCCCGGGCTGCCGCCGGAAAGTACCGGCGAGTCGTGGGGCTCAACCGCGACCAGTTTGAACTCCGGCTTCCGGGACTTAATAACTTCACCCACCCCGGTTAGAGTACCGCCGGTTCCGACTCCGGCCACGAAAAAGTCAACTTCACCCTCGGTATCGCGCCATATCTCCTCAGCGGTGGTTCGGCGGTGGATCGCCGGGTTGGAGGGGTTTTCAAACTGCTGGGGTATGAAAGAATGTGGAATCTCGGCCGCCAGCTCCTGGGCCTTCCTGATAGCGCCCGACATTCCCTCTGTACCAGGGGTCAGTACCAGTTCCGCTCCCAGGGCCTTCAGCAGGTTGCGGCGCTCCAGGCTCATGGTTTCCGGCATGGTAAGAACAAGCCGGTAGCCTTTGGCGGAGGCCACAAAAGCCAGGGCGATCCCGGTATTGCCGCTGGTAGGTTCAATAATGACCGAATCCGGGTGTAGTAACCCGTTGTCCTCGGCATCCTTGATCATAGCATACCCGATGCGGTCCTTGACGCTGCCGGCGGGATTGAAATACTCCAGCTTCAAGAGCAGCCGGGCGGTCAGGTTCTGCGACCGGCTGTAGTTTACGGGTTCAAGGAGCGGTGTATTACCTATCAGATCGGTAAGACTCCGCGCAATTCTGGGCATGGTTTTTACCTCCGTTCTCAACAAAAGTAATGGTCGGCCTGAGCCTGAAGTTCATGGCGAGGAGCGGCTCCTACTTTCCTATAACGCCTTGCTCAGGGCCTGGTCCAGGTCCCACAGGATATCATCGATATCCTCAATCCCGACCGAAAGGCGTACCTGCTCCGGTGTAGTTCCGGCAGCCAGCAGGTCCTCGCCCGTTAGTTGGGAATGGGTTGTGCTCGCCGGGTGGATGGCCAGCGATTTGGCATCCCCCACATTGGCCAGCAGCGAAAAGAGTTTAAGACTGTTGATAAACCTCTTGCCGGCCTCCGCCCCGCCTTTTACGCCAAAGGTGAAGACCGCTCCGGGTCCCCTGGGAGTGTATTTCTGAGCCAGGTGATAATACTTGTTGCTTATCAAGCCGGGATAGTTGACCCATTCCACTCCCGGGTGTCCTTCCAGGAACTCGGCTACGGCCTGGGCATTGGCCACGTGCCGTTCCATCCGCAGGGACAACGTCTCCAAACCCTGCAGCAGGAGAAACGCATTGAACGGGGACAAAGCGGCGCCGGTATCGCGTAGCAGCTGGGTCCTGACCTTGGTCACATAGGCCGCTTCCCCGACATCTTTAGCATAGCAGATTCCGTGGTAGCTGGGATCAGGTTCGGTTAATCCGGGAAACCGGGAGCTTTCCAGCCAATTGAATTTTCCGGAGTCCACGATCAGTCCGCCGAGTGAGGTCCCATGTCCCCCGATAAACTTGGTGGCGGAATGGACTACAATATCGGCCCCATACTCAAACGGGCGCAGGAGGTAAGGAGTCGCCAGGGTATTATCCACTATGAGGGGGATTTTAGACTCATGGGCAATAGCGGCTACCGCCTCGATATCAAGGATGTTTGATGCCGGGTTACCGATGGTTTCCGCATAGAGAGCCTTGGTCTTTTCAGTTATTGCTTTTCTAAAGTTTTCCGGCTCATCCGGATTGACAAAGACCGTGTTGATCCCTATCCGGGGCAGAGTAAAAGCCAAAAGGTTATATGTACCTCCATATAAGGTGCTGGCCGAGACAATCTCATCTCCCGCCCCGGCAATGTTCATGATGGCATAGGTAATCGCTGCCGATCCGGAGGCTACCGCGAGCGCGGCCACCCCACCCTCGAGGGAGGCAATACGCTGTTCCAAAACCTCAGTGGTAGGATTCGTGATGCGGGAGTAGATGTTACCGGGTTCAGCGAGTGCGAACAGTGCAGCTGCGTGATCCGTGTCCCTAAAGACATAAGAAGTTGTCTGGTGAATAGGGACCGCTCGTGAACCCGTCACCGGGTCGGGTGCCTGCCCCGCATGAACTTGCAGGGTATCGAACTTGAACTGCTTGTTACTCATAACAAATACCCCCTTACAATTATGGCGGTCAACTCAGGTATAATAGCCTAGTAAACCTATATACATTATTGATTAAATCAATTTTGCTGAGGCGTTGTCAACGACTAAGTATTTGGTAATTTCGTTACTCTTGAAATATTATCTGGTTATAACCTATAATGCCAATAAAATCTATAAAAATAGTGTAGAATACCCGTACCGGGTTGGAGAAGGGATGATGACCATGCCCATTATTATTCCGGATGATCTGCCGGCCAGCAGCGTCTTACAAAACGAGAATGTTTTCGTAATGCACGAAAAGCGGGCGCTACACCAGGATATCAGGCCGTTAAGAATTGCCATACTCAACATTATGCCCCAGAAGGAGATTACAGAAACCCAATTGCTCCGCTTGCTGGCCAACACGCCTTTGCAGGTCGAAATCGTTCTCTTGCATCCGGAAACGCACCAGAGCAAGAATACATCACAGGATCACCTGGATAACTTTTACCAGACCTTTTCGGAGGTTTGTGATCAAAAATTTGATGGAATGATCATCACCGGCGCTCCGGTGGAACTGCTTGATTTTGAGCAGTGGAATTACTGGGAGGAATTGAAGGAAATAATGAAGTGGACTCGAACCCATGTTTTTTCAACCTTCCATATCTGTGTGGGAGCTCAGGCCGGTTTATACTATCATTACGGCATATCCAAGTATCCTTTGCCACAGAAGATGTTCGGTATATTCGAACACAGGGTTTGCGTGAGAAACAGGCCTTTGCTGCGTGGGTTCGATGACATATTCTATGCGCCCCATTCCCGGCATACTGAGGTCCTGAAAAGCGACATCGAAAAGGTTCCCGAACTGGAGATTCTGGCTGAATCCGAGGAGGCTGGAATCTACATCGTCAGCAGCTCGGACGGGCGGCAGGTTTTCGTGACCGGCCACTCCGAGTATGATCCGACTACCTTGAAGTACGAGTATGAGCGGGATCTTGCCAAGGGGCTGCCCATACAAATACCTGTCAATTATTTTCCGGAGGACGACCCGTCAAGACCTCCCAGGGTTTTGTGGCGCAGCCATGGTTTTTTGCTGTTCTCCAACTGGCTGAACTACCACGTATATCAGGAAACCCCGTTTGACCTAAATGAAATAAAGTGATCAGTCAACGAGCATGGCTCCTAGCTTGTGCTCTTGGTCAATCAGGCGGTAAGGCTTCCCGCAATCGTGACCACGGTGCAGCCCGAGTTCGACGTTGGCACCGGTTTATTCTACAATGTTGTTAACGAATGGTCCTGGTGAGGTCACAAACGGCGCACACACCGCTTTATTATCGCTCTTTATTCGAGGTCATTAAACCGGGTAAACTGTAAAGCGGGAAAGAGCCAATCTGGTCCGGACCCTCATATAAAACGAATTGTGGGGAGGCTGCCGGATATACCTGGAGGGAGGTAACGGGCAGCCTCCGGATGATCGAAGGAAACGGGAAGGTGTTAACAATATGTCCAGGGTATTGGTGGCGATGAGCGGGGGGGTTGACAGCTCCGTAGCCGCTTGGTTGCTCAAAAACCGGGGGTATGAAGTAGCGGGGGTGACCATGCAGATCTGGCCCCGGGAGGATGACGATGCCAAAGCCTGCTGCAGCTTAAGCGCGGTAAATGATGCCCGCCGGGTGGCGGCTCATCTGCAGATACCTCATTATGTTATGAACTTCCGGGACGAGTTCCAGGCGGAGGTTATCGACCTGTTCACCCGGGAGTACCTGGCCGGCAGGACCCCCAACCCCTGTATCGAGTGCAACCGCAGGCTGAAGTTTGGCTCCCTCCTTGACAAAGCCTTAGCCATGGGCTTTGACTATATTGCTACCGGTCACTATGTCCGCATCCAGTGCCGGAATGGGGAGTATCTGTTATTAACCGGCCTGGATCCAAGGAAGGACCAGAGTTATTTCCTGTATACCATGAACCGGCACCAGTTGGCCCATACCCTTTTCCCTTTGGGCGAATACCATAAGTCGCAGGTGCGGGCCATGGCGGAGGAGGCTGGTTTGCCGGTGGCTCATAAGGCCGAAAGCCAGGAAATCTGCTTCATCTCGGAGGGAGATTATGGTGACTTCGTGGAGAGGAATGCGGGACAGGTACCTCCCCCGGGGCCTTTCAGATCCTCCAACGGAGATTATCTGGGTTTACACCGGGGCATTCACCGTTACACCATCGGGCAGCGCCGGGGACTGGGCCTAGCCCTGGGGAAACCGGTCTTTGTCACCAGGATAGACCCCGAAATGCAGGAGGTCTGGGTGGGGGAGCAGCGGGAGCTTTTCAAACCCGGACTGATTGCCGGTCAGGTTAACTATATATCCGGGAAACCGTTCTCGGCACCCCGGAAGGTGACGGCGAAGATCCGGTATGCCGCTCCCCGGGTTAGTGCCACCGCCATACCCATGAAAAACCAGCGTCTAAAGGTGGTGTTCGAACAGCCCCAGAGAGCCATTACCCCCGGGCAGGCGGTTGTCTTATATGAAGGGGAACAGGTCCTGGCCGGAGGAACGATAGCAGAGGTTATAGAGAACGAGAGGTAATCAGATAGGAGAGGGAGTTGCTTGTCGTTCTGAATGAAGGTCCCACTGAAGGTCCGGGTATACTGGGAATGCTCGCTGTCACGGCCGGGTTGGTGGGACTTAAGGCTGTGGCCGAGAGGTTCAAAAAAAGGTTATTAAGTGATAAAGTGAAAGATGGTTTTGTTCGCGAGATGCAGATTACACAGAAATACCTAAAACTTGAGTTGCGCTAACAGGAGTTGACTGATGAGTGTCCTTAAATCAAACGTTTTGCTGCTGATCACCGCAGCAATCTGGGGGCTCGCTTTTGTTGCTCAAAGGGTTGGCATGGATTATGTCGGCCCTTTTACATTCAACGGTGTGAGGTTTTTTCTCGGCAGTTTGTCCTTGATTCCGCTTATATTCTATTTTCGGGGTGATGCTCAGAACTCACGCCGGGAGTTCAAGAGTGCGGTGGTGCCGGGAATTATTGCCGGCACGGTGCTGTTTGGCGGAGTATCTCTGCAGCAGGTCGGTCTCGTTTATACTACTGCAGGCAAGGCAGCGTTTATTACCGGTCTTTATGTGGTTCTGGTGCCGTTAATCAGTATATTGCTGGGGCGGAAAATAGGCGTAAGCAGCTTGCTGGGGAGTGTTCTGGCCACCGGCGGGCTCTACCTGCTGTGCATCAAGGAGACCTTGACTGTTAATTATGGGGATATGCTGCAGCTGATAGGGGCATTTTTCTGGGCGGTTCATATCCTGATAATCGGTTATTATTCGCGCCGAGTAGATGCATTGAAGCTGTCATGCTTTCAGTTTTTTGTTTGCTCTGCGCTCAGCATGGCGGTGGCATTGGTCACCGAAACCATAGTATGGGCTGATATACTCGCCGCTTATATCGTTATATTATATGGCGGGATATGCTCGACGGGGATCGCCTACACCCTGCAGGTTGTCGCCCAGAAATACGCCCCGCCCGTCAACGCGGCCATAATTATGAGCATGGAAACGGTGTTTGCCGCTATCGGTGGTTTTCTGATATTGCAAGAAAGGATGAGCGGAACGGAGATATTCGGATGCGCTCTGATGCTGTCGGGGATGCTGGCGGCTCAGATCGGGAGCCTACGCAAGGACAAAGCCGAGGAGGCCCATCCGGGGTGTCGAGATTCAACAAATATCACTATTTGATGACTATCCCGGGTAGCTGCAGGAACCAGCTTGCCATTATCCGCCCTAGATCCCAAAACCAGGAGATTACTGCGGAGATACGTTGAGCACCCCAGGTGCCTTTTGGTATCTGCCGGCATTGCCTTGATTCTCAAGAAACCGGAATGCTTACTTTTTCCTGTAACCGACGTAAATCGGGTGCAGCTTTGAATAAGGATAAGCTATAATCTTTAGAGACAGGGCCGGGAAATGGCGAATATTGAGAGAAAGAGGGATTGCCGTGAAAAGAGTAATGATATGTATTTTTGCTGCCGTTATTGGCCTGGGCTTGACCGGTTGTGACCGTGGGGCAACCCCGGTCGGCGTGAACCAGGACGAGAAGAAGATCATCACTATCGGCGTGATGCCGGATGTGGAGTCGATTCCGCTTATCATCGCCGACAGGAACGGCTACTTTGAGGATGAGGGAGTAAAGGTTAAGATAGAGCATTTCAAGAGCGCGTCGGACAGAGACAGTGCCCTGCAGGGCGGTCGGCTGGATGGGGTTATCACTGATGTCGTGGCCGTTGTTTTTTCCAACGAGGGAGGTACTGATTTAAGGATAATATCCAAGAACGATGGCGATATTGAACTGATGGCCGGGAAGGAATCCGATATAGAGACGATAGTCGACATCAAGGGGAAAAGCGTCGGCCTTTCCTCCAATACCATCATGGAGTATACTGCCGACCGGATGCTGGAATCGGCCGGAATTTCGGCTGATGATGTTAAGAAGGTGATGATCCCGCCGCTGTCTACCCGCTTGGAGATGCTCCAGGGAGGCAAGATTGATGCCGCAATTCTTCCGCAGCCCCTGGCAGGTTTAGGAGTGAAGAACGGGGCCAGGGTTCTGGCCCGCACCAGTGAGGTAGTCGGTAAAGCCGGGGCTATTGCGTTCACCTCCGAGAGCCTGAGGCAAAACCGGGAGGAGATCAAGGCGGTCTTCCGGGCCTACAACCGGGCGGTAGAGTATCTGAAAACGGAACCGGCATCCAGCTATGCTGACTATGTTGTCAGAGTTCAGGCTTTCCCGGCCGGGTTGGAGGCATCCCTGCAGCTTCCCGCCTATGAAAAGGCAAGTCCCCCTGATCCACAGGTGGTAGCGGATGTTGTTGAGTGGATGAAGAACCGGAACCTGATCCAGAAGGCTTATGAATACTCGGACCTGGTGGATCAGGAGATCCTGAGGGAGATACAGTGATTACTGTAAGGGATCTGTCGGTGAAATATAAAAGCCGCAGCGGGGAGATCCTGGCGCTGAATAAAGTCAACATTGCTATGGATTCCAGGGAACTCTATACCGTCATCGGGCCTTCCGGCTGTGGCAAGTCAACCCTGCTCCATGTTCTGTCCGGCATACTGACTGATTTTGAGGGCAGTGTTTTAATTGACGGTAAAGGGATTAATCCCCGAAACCAGCGTATTGGTCTGGTCCTGCAAAACTATGGACTGCTGCCGTGGAAGACGGTGTACCAAAATGTTATGCTGGGTCTGAAGATTAAACAGGGGCACGCCGTCCTGGATGATTATGGAGGCTATTTGCTGAAACAGCTCGGAATAGACGACCTGCTGCACCGGTACCCCAAGGAGCTAAGCGGCGGCCAGCAGCAGCGGGTGGCACTGGCCCGGGCCTTCATACTTAAGCCTGATCTGCTGCTGATGGATGAGCCTTTTTCGGCTTTGGATGCCATCACCCGGGAAGAAGTTCAGGAGCTTTTCCTGAAAGCCTGGCAGCAGAATCCAGTTAATACCGTCTTTGTTACTCACAGCGTTGATGAAGCCCTGTACCTGGGCCGCAAAATAGCGGTATTTTCACCTTCTCCCGGTAGGATACTGGAGGTTGTTGACAACCCGTGCTTCAACCAGGATAACCTGCGGTCGAGGAATGATTATGTGGAGATGTCGATCTATTTACGCAATCTGCTGAGCAGAGGATGATTCCGATGCAGTCAAAAGAGAGTTGGTGGGGGGCTTTATACAGCCTGGCGGTAGTGCTGGTTGTCTGGTGGCTGGTTTCCTGGATTATAAGACTGCCGATTGTTCCCTCCCCAGTGGATGTATTTATCAATATCGGCCAGATTTTTTCCACGAAGATGGAGAAACATGTGCTGTACAGTCTGGGACGAATTGGTGGAGGGATCGCACTGTCCATAATTATCGGTGTTCCCCTGGGTTATTTAATGGGATCCTATGAACGGGTCAACCGTCTTTTGTCCCCTCTGGTGTATTTTACCTACCCGGTTCCTAAACTCGCCCTGCTTCCCGTAGTCATGCTGCTGTTTGGACTAGGGGAGGCTTCTAAATTGATCATGATTGTGCTCATTGTCGTGTTCCAGATTATAGTATCCTCTCGGGATGCGGTAATGAATATTCCTTCCGAGATCTTCCGTTCCCTCCAATCAATGGGCGCCAGCCGGATACAGATGCTGACCGAGATAATACTGCCGGCCACGCTCCCCGAGGTTCTGACCGCAACCCGACTGGCTTTGGGTACCGCGGTGTCGATTTTATTCTTTACCGAAACCTTCGGCACCGAGTTTGGTATGGGATACTTTATAATGGACGCCTGGCTGCGCGTGGACTACCTGGATATGTATGGGGGGATTGTAGTATTAAGTCTTATGGGCTTTTTCCTGTTTACACTGATTGATGTGGCAGAAAAGCGTCTCAGTCCCTGGCGCTAGACGATTTCCTGCTTCCCCGCCAGGCCCGGACCCATCCGATTATCGACTGGAGAATAGCGGCCGCCGCCATTCAAATTCCATTGGGATCGATCTTTTTGTGTGAGACTTATGATTAGATGGGACAAACATTGTAGCACTTATGATAATATTAGACAGAGGCATTTGCTGTTCATCGGCCTGCTGAAGATTGAGGCTGATGGCCGGGATGCAAGCGGACGAACCATATTATTAAATTGGTGGAGGGGATATTTGTAATGAGAAGGATGTTGACTCTGGCCTTGTGTGCAGTCCTGGCCCTGGGATTGCTAGTAGCCGCTGCAGGTTGCGGCGGGGATGAACAGTCCAAGCAGTTTAAGGTCGGCCTTGAATGTGGATACCCTCCGTTTAACTGGACACAGGCTGACGACAGCAACGGCGCAGTTCCGATTGCCGGAACCAACCAGTATGCCGGGGGTTACGATGTTGAAATTGCGAAGCGCATCGCGGAAGGTCTGGGCAGAGAACTGGTTATTGTGAAGACCTCCTGGAAGGGCCTGCCGCCTGCAGTGCAAGCGGGAACTATTGACGCCATCATTGCCGGCATGTCACCCACCGCCGAGCGGCAATTGACCCTCGATTTTTCAGACCCATATTACAGATCGGAACTGGTAATGGTGGTTAAGAAGGGCTCCCCCTATGAAAATGCCACCAGTATTCAGGATTTTACTGGAGCCAAGATTACCGCCCAGCTCAGTACTTTCCACTACACAGTAATTGACCAGATAGAGGGTGTACAAAAACAGACAGCCATGGATGACTTTCCCGCCATGCGCGTAGCCCTGGAATCTGGTATTATTGATGGGTATGTATCGGAGAGACCGGAAGGCGTTTCGGCTTCGGCTGCCAACCCCAATTTTGTGATGGTTGAGTTCGCCGAAGGTCAGGGATTTGAGGCCTCGGACGAGGATGTGGCCGTAGCCGTGGGTCTTAAGAAAGGCAACCCCGATCGGGAAAAGATAAATGAGATCCTGGCCGGCATTTCTGAGGAAGAAAGAATAACGCTAATGGACGAAGCAATCAGGAACCAGCCTTCTGCGCAATAACAAGATACTTAGCTACAGAGGTGTAATAACTTGTGACTCCAGATAATTCGTTTATCGAATGGGTTTATTTTATATGGCAGAATAACTGGCCCCTATTTGTTATAGGGGCCAGGAATACGCTCATAATCGCGTTATCCGGTACTATTATCGGATTTTTTATTGGGATCGTGATCGGGATTATAAGGACTATTCCCATTGATCATAAGACCCATCCACTGCTCAGAACCGGCTATAATGCCGTTAACTTCATCCTGCTGAGCTATATTGAGGTATTTCGCGGCACTCCCATGATGGTACAGGCCATGGTTATCTTTTATGGAGCCGCCATGGTATATGGTATCCACCTGGACCCGATTCCCGCCGGGATATTTATTGTCTCCATAAATACCGGAGCCTATATGGCGGAAATAGTACGGGGCGGCATACTCTCCGTTGACAAAGGCCAGTTTGAAGCAGCTCACTCTATTGGTATGACTCATACCCAGACTATGGCTTTTATTGTGCTTCCCCAGGCCTTACGGAATATTCTGCCCGCGACCAGTAACGAGTTTGTTATCAACATTAAAGATACCTCGGTACTGAGTGTTATCTCGGTAACGGAACTGTTCTTTAATTCCAATTCGGTGGCGGGTATTAATTACCGGTACTTTGAAGTGTTCCTTATCACCTGTATCATTTATTTTATTATGACCTTTACTGTAACCAGGCTGCTCCGGTACCTTGAAGTAAGACTGGAAGGTCCGTCCGTCTATACAATCCACGGTTCACAGTCAGTACCGGAGGCGCAGATAAGGATTGTGGGCAAGGAGTAGGCAGGCTATGAACAAGATTATCGAAGTCAGGCATTTACGAAAAGTCTTTGGTAACAATGAGGTCTTAAAAGATATTAACTTCTCCGTCAGCAAGGGTGAGGTGGTTTGCATCATCGGCGCCAGTGGTTCGGGAAAGTCGACTCTGCTCCGCTGCCTGAACCTGCTCGAATACCCTACCAGCGGGGAGATACTCTATCACGGCACCAATATCCTTGAACAGAAAATGTCCAATGCAGTCTACCGAACCAAGTTGGGCATGGTCTTTCAGCAGTTCAACCTCTTTAATAACCTTACGGTTTTGGACAACTGTATGGTGGGGCAGATGAAGGTCTTGAAGAAGGATAGGGAGTCCGCCAGGAAAACCGCCATGAAATACCTGGAACGTGTAGGCATGTCCCAGTTCATTAATGCCAAACCCGACCAGATCTCGGGGGGGCAGAAACAGCGGGTGGCCATTGCCCGGGCCCTATCGATGGAGCCGGAAGCACTTTTGTTTGATGAACCGACCAGCGCCCTGGACCCGGAACTGGTGGGCGAGGTCTTGAAGGTTATGAAAGACCTGGCCCGCAGCGGGCTGACCATGCTGGTGGTTACCCATGAGATGGGTTTCGCCCGCGAGGTGGCCAACCGTGTGGTATTTATGGACGCCGGAGTAATCGTGGAGGACGAAGTTCCCGAGGTGATTTTCAATAACCCTTCCAACGAGCGGACCCGGGAATTCCTGCGGCGGATTTTGGACGAGTAGGTGCCGCCACCAAATCGAAGAACAGTGTTGTAGCTTTTCGGAACTGATGAAGAAGCCCGGTTCCCTGCCGGCTATTAACAGCATACAAAGTTATTGACTTATACCGGCCCTTCGGCCGGATTTTTATTTGCTCTTAACACAGTATTTCTGACAAATGGGATAATAAACACCTTCCCCCCGGAGATAAGTAAGATACGGCAATAGCCGGCGATAGCAGCCGACGGCCCGAGAGGTCCGGCTGATCAAAAAATACTGCAATACTGTACGAGGTGTTAGCTCGCCGGTTTGATGGTCAATACACGCAGCAATTGCCACCGGGCGCCGCCATAGAATGTTATTTCCTCTTATTATGTACCTCCTCCGGTTTGTTTACCCGAAGAGTGAAGCAAATGTTGATGGGATGAATAAGATAACATATGAAACACCGAGGAGGTATTATATTGGATCGACAGCTGGAAACCATGGAGTTTATTCAAAAGTCGCTGGGTCTTAACCTTTTCTTTTTGAGGATCATGAAGGAGCATTCTCTCATTCTGGAGGCCGGTATTGCTCCTAAGAACACCGAATTGGTTGAAGCGGCCGGTGAGTTCAGGAACGGTTTCAACAAGCTGCTTAACGAGGCCGTAAGAATGGCTGATGGCAATGTGAGCCCCACCGTACTTGAATCGGAGGAGATCGTTACCGAACTAACCCTCCAGGCAGAAGAGAAAACTGAGGAGCTGTCCGGGATAGACATTGATATGACCCTGACGAAAATGGAGATGCTGCTCCGGTCGGGCCGGGAGGATCCCGGTTTGGAGGACGCGGTTCGGCGGCTTAATTCGCAGGCTATTCATCTAACCCGTTCACTGGCTGATTTCAAAACCACAGTCCTTAACGGGGTGCTTAACTGCAAAATCTTCACCTATGTCCTGCCAACCATGATCGAACACCTGCGGGAGGAGGCTGATGCCTACATTGAATGCTTGGAAAAGCTCCAACAAGGCATAGATCCGTATCAGGAAAAACATATTATGGGGGCTAAAGCCTTCTGGGATCACATCATGGCTGAGCATGCACAGTTTGTAGCCCACCTCTTAGATCCTTCCGAAGTAAAGCTTGTGCAGCAGGCAAACCGTTTCGCCGAAAGGTTCTTTAGACTCGCCCGAGAGGCCGAGTGGATCAAGTCAAGAGGGCGGTTTAACCGCTACATGCGAGAGCTGATGCGGGAGGAAATCAGAGCCACCAGAGATATTCGCAATTTCAAGAGAACCGGTGAAGAACTCATTTTGGCCTGTCAGGTTAGATCCATCATTATTCCGCTGCTGGCTGACCATATCCTCCGGGAAGCAAATCACTTTCTGGCGGTTATGACCAACCGGTAAAGAGGGTGATGTGAACCAACCATTGCATTTTGACAATCCCATGCCAGGGGTGAGAAGCGATGTGCAGCTCATTTCCTGGTATGGGATTGCTTAATCATGGGTGTTGACGGGGTGACAGGGTGCAATTATCCATGCTCATGAATTAGCCCTCTCGACTGTTTACTCCAGAACCGCAGAATAAATTGATTACTATAAAGGTGCAGGTAGTCTTTCCTTTCAAGGGGAGTATTGCCCGATTGAAAATTAACGTCAAGATTGGGGGGTTGATAGTAGTATGGCTGACAAGGAGCTAAAGACAGATCTTTCACAACTTAAGTATGTTTTCTTCTCACCTGACGACGAGCATCTGGTTAGAGCCGACTATGAAAAGGCGGTGGCAACGGGGGGGGCCATGCTGTCTGGATTGCAGAGGGGTTATGCTGACGCTCTTTCCAGCTCATCAGGAGTAGTCTACTTTCAGGACTCCATGGGGTTCATGTATGATTGGGGTAAAAACGTGAGATCTCCCGAACCGATGGATTGGGATCGGATGCGCAGTGAAATGATGGCCGCACTGGGAGCCGGCGACGTTTCAAAAATAATGCCATCATATCCCTTTGACAGGCACCTCAAAGAGGACGGCTCATTGGGTGTTGCATGCTATCCCTTGCAGCACGGGAGTTTGGAGTTGGACGGGCTGACTCGCAATTACTATTATTACGTTCCTTCGTCATACGATGGTAAGACTCCGGTCCCGCTTGTTTTTTCGTTCCACGGGATCCACAGCAGCGGTAATGGCCAGCAGAGCCTTACCAAGATGGATATTCTGGCCGAGAAGGAAGGTTTCATTATGGTGTACCCCGACGGTCAGCCCATACCGGAAGGGATGGGAATCCTGCAGGACACTTCCATGATCGCCGGGTATCAGGGTTTGTGGAATTTTACCGACCTGGGTCTCAGCGATCTGAAATTTATATCTGTTTTGATCGATAAGCTGGCCGGCACCGATACCAGCGAGGGAGAGTATAATATTGATCGTACCCGTGTTTATGCTACCGGTATGTCCAACGGGGGCATTTTCAGTCATAAACTGGCGATTGAACTCTCGGACAAGATTGCGGCAGTTGCCTGTGTTACCGGCCCGTTGGCCCGGATCTCGGCAGCCAAGGTACCAGCCCGGCCCATCACCGTGATTCAAGCCAGTGGGGATGCAGACCCGATTATTGACTGGAATGGAAACGATGCGCTGGGGACGCTCCCGGTGGATGATACCATTGCCTGGTGGATTAAGAACAACCAGACATCCACAACCCCGGTGGTGGAGGAATACCCGCCGGTAGAGCCCAACGATCCCACCAGGGTGATCAAGTATACATACGCCGGGGGTATCGACAACACCAAAGTGATCCTGTACAGGATCAAAGGGATGGGACATACTTGGCCGATGGGTCCTCAGTATCTGCCGATTCCTCTAATTGGTAATGTCAGCCTTCAGATTGATTTGAACCAGGCCATATGGGATGACCTTAAGGATGTCCGGCTTCCCAAATAAAAGGATAACTGCAGTCCATCCTATTGATGGGTCGATAGAGTTCGACTTCATTGACTGGAGATGGTTTGGGGGTTGCTTACGCTATCCCAGATAAAGCTCAAGGCGCGTTCCACATACTCGGGATCCGATGCTTTGTGACGGTTGTCCAAAAAATGAACGATTAGAACGTGAAGAAGATGGCTTGTTACCTCAACGATGAGCTCCGGGGGGCTGTCCTTAAAAAGCTTCTGTCGCTCTCCGGGCTCAATGATTTTTTCAATAAATTCGCTGAATACCAGGTTTTTTTCATCTTTTGACAGGTATGATGAGGTTAAGTACAAGTTTATAAACAGGTACTGCTCAGTGTTGTCCAGAGCAAATTCCAGCCAGTTTCGAAGCAGTTGCATGAATTTGCCCTTGATAGATCTGTAATTTTTCAGGCCCTTCCGGTAATATCTCTCGGCATTTAGACTGCACAGCAGAAACAGGGTATCTATTATATCGTCTTTGGTTGGGAAATAGTGAAACAAGGTACCGTTGGCGACACCGGATTCCCTGGCGATCTGCGAGGTGGTAGTCTCCCGAAAACCATGCCTGGCGAACAACTTTAATGCGGTTTTAAGGATCTTATTTTTTTTGTTTTCCATACCCACTCACGTATTTGAGATTAACAATGGTCAATTTACATAAGCGCCTGATGTTAATGCTGTGATGAGAATCGGTAATTGGAGAGTAAACGTGTTGGCTTAGGCTGTGAATAGTTGAGCAGCGGTGTTTGGACGGATCGGAATGCTGTCTCCCCGCTGTAGCGGAGAGAGCAGCATTTCGGGTTAACTGGGTAAAATGCTGGAATCAGGGGGCTGTCATACTTATACTGACTCCATCCATATACTGGGAAAGATCTTTGGCCTGACTTACATCGGGTACCGAGAAAGGTTTTCCGAGGTCGTAGATCTCAAAGGTTGCTCTTTCAGTAATATACATGACTATCGGTTCGAAGGTCCCATCCTCAATTACTGGTCCCGGGATATACAGCTCTATCAGGGCGTCCAGGTCCATATAGGTCGTTACCATGCTGGCTTGATCCACCCAAACCCGGTAAACCACATCGGCTTTCATGTTCTTAAACAGGGTTTCCATCATGTCATTATAATCCAAAATGAGGTCTTGATCAGCCTCCATACCCGGGATATTGACTGCCTGGTTCATTACTTTTCCCACCAGTTCATTAAAGCTGTCTGTTCCCAGCGTTACATTGACTACCCAATATGAACGACCGTGTTTTTCCTGGTCATCGCTAAAACTGATAATAGCACCGCTTTCCTGCAGCATCTCCAGGGAAGCAACCGGGTCCTGGTTACGGGACTGCTCAATCAGCTCCTTCATATCCGTTCCCGGAACGTCCATTCTAAACCAGCCCTCTTCTCCGGGCATGGTCATAAACATGCCCTCTTCATTTAGTAATACTTCGATGGGGGCAGCAAGTTCTGGCATTTCAGCCGCTCCTGGAAAATCGACGGTGGTCTGCCCGTAAATCAGCAGCGGATTATTCTGTATGGCCATATCCATCCCCATATTAAGCGGCACCTTAACCGTTTCTTCCTGCACGGAAGGAATGGCGCCACCCATCTCCATACTTAACGCTGCCCTGGTTTTGTATGTATTGAACTTCAGCATGGCTTCCGAGGATTTCGCCAGAATCTCCTCGGGGGTCATACCCTGACGCTGTTCGGAATACAAGACCCCGGCGGTTCGGCTGTTCTGGTCCCAGGTGACCGTAGCGCCAAATGTCTCGCATATGAAGCGCAGGGGGACCATTACTTCCCCACCTACCAGAGTGGGAGCCTGGGGCATGGTCAGCTGTTTCCCGTCGAGAACGGCGTCGGTCCTGTTCAGCTGAAGATTTAGTGTTTGGGAGTCCTTGGTCACAGTTATGGTGCTGTCCGCCCTATCAATTTCAGCCCCTATAATCCTTCCTATTACATTCAGAGGTACCATAGTTGTACCGTTGCTTATCTGCGGGGCAACAAAGGGGACATAAGAGCTTCCATTGACGTTGAGATTAACATCAGCCCAGGCAGGGCTGGCGAACAGAAGAAACAAAAAGGCAGTACATAAGACGATCAGTTTGTGGCGCATTTTACAACCTCCTGTAAATTGGGTGTTTGTCGGTTTCACATACTACAGCTTGCCGGCCTACAGTTACGGTACCACCAGGTTCAACAGTTGTTTATTGGCAGCTATAATTGCAATCTCACAAATCCCTGTTTTAATTATAAACCAATAGTTGTAAATTCTGAACCCGTATAACCAATTATTGCAATAGGCAGGGAGGAATCGGTAGATGGAGCATATGTGTCGGTAGGCCAATGGCCTGGCGGTTTATATTTGCGGAGGAACCGGGGGGCTGACAGCCGATGTTCGCCGGGTTCACAATAGGGAAGAATTTCCCTGCAGCAAAAGAATCAGGAGATCCCCTCTACTTAGGATTAGGTGGAAGCAAGGGCTGTTGATCACTGACCACACCGATCTGATTTCTACCGGCTCTCTTCGCCTTATAGAGGGCCTCATCAGAGCGCCTCACCAGCTCAATGGGGTCTTGCCCCGCTTGGGGAACCATGGTAGTAACTCCCAGGCTGACTGTGACAACCGGGGCAATAGGGGAACTGACGTGCGGAATGGTGAGGTCAATTATTCCCTTCCTGATTCGCTCGGCAACGGTCATGGCACCGATAATGTCGGTCTCTGGAAGGATGCAGGCGAATTCCTCGCCGCCCCATCTGCCAACGAGGTCGCCGGGCCTTTTCAGCAGATCACACAACTTGTTGGCTACCTTGCGTAAACAGGCATCACCTTCCAAATGTCCATAGGTATCGTTGTAATTTTTGAAATAGTCGATATCGCACATAATCAGTGATAACGGCTGGCTGGAACGGATGGCCCGCCTCCATTCCAGCGACATAATCTCATCAAACCGCCTCCGGTTGGGAATGCCCGTCACACCATCTATCATACCGATTCTGGTCAAACGATCCCGATAGTATTTTAACTGCAGGTGGTTTCTGACCCTGGCTCTTAATATGGAAGGCTTAAAAGGTTTGGTAATGTAATCAATAGCTCCCAGACTGAGGCCGTATTCTTCATCATATTCATTGCTCATCCCGGTTAGATAAATAATAGGGATATCCTTGGTCTTTTCAATAGACTTAATCCGCCTGCATACCTCGAATCCATCCATGTCCGGCATTACAATATCCAGCAGTATCAAATCCGGTAGAGGTTCGGAACAGGCTATGCGAATGGCCTCTGTTCCGCTCCTGGCCATCAATATGTTGCAGTCTTCCTTCAAAATATCAACTATTATTTGTAGATTAAGGAGGCTGTCGTCAACAGCAAGGACCGTCTGCCTGGGTTGTTCCATAATGCTTCCCCTTGTTCATCAACCATATCTTACCGAAAATACTTGATATTGTTATGGATGTTCGTCTTCGCACCTGGATTTCCTGCTGACACAAAAATACATTCTATTGTTGGATGTTAAAAGCTGCGATAAAATAAGAAAGGAAGCGCGAATATTATGGATGTTCTGCGCAATAAAGACAATGATATACCTGTTTAACATATTGAGTATACCACAGTCCGGCTATCGACCAATTCGAGAAACCCTGGGGAATAGGTTAAATTTTGGGGGACTGGATACATAAGAACGCCGTCCCCTTGTTGAGGGGGGTTTGTTTTTTGTTAAGCCTTAGGAAGCTTTGCGTTTGTTGTACACTTGTGCTTGGGATCCTGCTTCTTTTTGCACCTTATCCCGCCAGAGCCGGCTCCCAGGTTTTATGCTTTATTGAGGGACAGGAATTAACATGCGACCCGGCCCCGTTTATTGTCAATGGACGGACGATGGTTCCCCTGCGCGCAGTGGGCGAGCAGTTGGGTATGGAGGTGAAATGGCTGGAGGATGTACGGGTGGCGTGGATTATTACAGGTGAGAAGGCTTCCGGCAATTCCCTGCCGCCGCTATCTGAACGACACTCTCTTGCCGGTCCCCTGATTTTTGTGGATGATATTCAGGTGCCGTCCGATGTGGATCCGGTGATAGTCGATGGACGCATCATGATACCGATACGTGTTGTTACCGAGTACCTGGGAATGGAAGTTAAATGGTATGAGGATGTCCGTCAGGTACACATAAAAAGAGCCCAGGCGCCACCGGAGGTGCCGGAGGAGCCCCCGGCAGAGCCGTCCATGCCGGAGCCCCCTGCGCACGAATATTTGGGGATTCCGATAATGGGATGGTCCCAGGCCGGTCCCGCCGATATGGCTCGTGTGGCCTTCGAGGCAGTGGCTCCCCGGATTTATCCCGGAATAACCGAATCCGAATCCGCCAGGTACATCAGCCGAGCCCGGGACAGCGTGGAAGGTCAGTACTGTGAGGTTACATCCCTAGAAGTGGTTAGCCTGACTTTGGAATTGAACAGGAGCTCGGCGGAGCTAAGGCAGTTGTCACCGGCTGAGAGGGATCAGATCCTTGATTTTGTGGCCTGCACCTATTACAAAATCGCCCGGCTCTATCTGGAGAAGGGGCAGCAGTATGGTATACGCGGTGATATTGCTTTTTTCCAGGCCGCCCATGAAACCGGATGGTGGAGATTCGGCGGGCTGGTGACCCCTGAGCAGAACAACTATTGCGGCTTGGGGGCCACCGGCAGAGCAGCAACCGCGGATGAACTGCTTAGAGGAGCCAATCCTTCCCGGGTCTGGTTTGTTGAGGGGAAGCACGGGGCATTCTTCGATAAGCCGGCTACTGGAATTGAAGCGCAAATGCAGCACCTGTATGCATATGCCACTACCCGGGACCTGCCGCCGGGAGTTGACCTGTTGAGCCCCCGTTACATTCTGGTGACCAAAGGGATCGCCCCCAACTGGGAGGATCTGGGGGGCAGGTGGGCGGTACCCGGCTATCCACGAGGAGCACCGTACTATTATGAAAATATGCCGGATCCTTTCGCCGCAGCGTTTGCTGACGGGCGGACCTACGGGCAGAAAATTCTGGACTACTATTTCCGGACTGGATGCAGTTAAAACGATGCCGCACCATTATTTGTTGGGGGAGCCCTCCACGAAGGATCATGGCGATTGCGCTCCGCGGTAGAATTAAGATAATTGGTGTTTTGTCATTAAGGATCGGTTGGCGGTCCTAGTTTCTTTATGAGGGGGTTTGTTATGGGTGGCATAATCAGGGCTGCGGTAAAAAGGGATTAAGCGACAATTCAGAGAAGATGTAGATTACAAGAGCTGAAGAAGATCCAAGGAGAAGCAAATGCTGATACCTATTACAGACCGGATAAAAATGGTTAAGGCTTCGACTGATGTAAAACTGCTGGTGGCCAATTCATTGTTGGTGGAGGATGAGCGGATACTCCTGATTGATGCCGGTTTTGGCCGGGGGAATGTCGATACCCTTAAGGATATCCCCGTGGACTATCTGGTTAATTCGCATTTTCACGAAGACCATGTAATGTTCAACTGGCTTTTCCCCCGGGCCAAGCTCTTCGTGCCCCGAGAAGATGCAGAGGGAATAAGCTCCCGCCAGACCTACATCGATTGGTACGGTTTTCAGGTCCTTGACGGGCAGGCGGTTCAGGACTGGATATTCAAGGCTTTTGACTGGCGGGAGTATCATACAGACAACCTGTTTACGGAGGGACACAAGTGGGAGCTTGGGAATACGACCGTGCAGGCGTTGCACACCCCTGGTCATACCAGGGGACACTACTCCTTCTGGATAGAAAAGGAAAGGATTCTGTTTGCAGCCGATGTGGCCCTTACTCCCACCGGTCCCTGGTATGGCAACATAACCAGCGATGTAGATGATTTTATAGCTTCGATAAAGCGATTGAAGGCTCTAAAACCCCAGGTGGTGGTATCTTCACACCGCTCCCTGATTGAAAAGAATATTGACGAAGAGTTTGACCGGTACCTGGAAGTAATATTCGAGCGTGAGGAAAAGCTGATGAAATACCTGCGGAACGCCCATACACTGGAGGAGATTGCCGCCCAGAAGTTTCTTTACGGATACCAGCCCGCCGAACTGGTCCAGGCCTTTTTCGAAAGGGTCCACGTCTACACCCACCTGCGTAGGCTGCTGAACTTGGGATGGGTGGAAGAGCTGGAAGGGAGGTACCGCAGCACCAGGTAAATATGAAATGGAAAACGGGAGCATCAGGGGCGTCGCTACCCGGTGCTCCCGTCTTCTCTATCCATCTAAGTATAGGTTACCGTTAACGGCCGTGAAACTCGGGTTTTCTCTTTTCGAAGAACGCGCGTACGGCCTCCTTCATATCCTCCGTGCCACAGCAGTATACGGATTGAGCGCCTTCGAAAAGCAGACCGGCCATACGGCTGCTTTCCACCGCCAGGTTGATGCCCTTCTTGGCCATGCGCACCGCTACCGGAGGCATGCCGGCGATCTTGTTGGCCAATCTCATGGCTTCCTCCATCAGCTTATCCGGCTCCACGACAACTTCTACCAGGCCGATGGCTTTGGCTTCGTAGGCGTCTATTTCCTCACAGGCGATAATCAGCCGTTTGGCCTGACCGGCGCCGACCAGCTTGGGCAGGCGGGTGGTTCCCCCCATATCCGGTGCCAGGCCAAAGCGTACTTCAGGAATAGCAATGCGTAGATTGGAAGCCGCTACCCTGATGTCGCATGCCAGGATGAACTCCGTGCCCCCACCGTAGCAGATCCCCTGTACGGCCGCAATAACCGGAACGGGGAAGTCTTCCCACACCGTGTAAATAGACTGCAGCCAGTTGGCCTTCATAAGTACGGCCTCCGAGCTGCCTTCCCCCAGGTATTTAACGTCCAGACCCGCGGAAAAGTGCTCCCCGGCAGCGTTGATGACCACAGCCCGGATATCACCCATGTCCTCCACCGCCTGGGCGGCATCATGGATTTCCTGCCATACTTCATGATTCAAAGTGTTGAAATGTTCCGCCCGGTTCAGGGTTACGATTGCTACCTTGTCTTCCCTGTTAATGAGTAGATGCTTAAAATCCGCCATAATGGTCAGCTCCTTTGTAATTTGTTGCACTTATTCTATTTTACTGTACCATGCATAGTTTTGCAGAAGCAAAAATCCCTGGAGACAGTGTATAGTGATACCGGAAAGCACGGCCCAAGAAAAACTTCCGGGAAAGCTTGAAAAACAGGCGGCAAACTGGTGAAATAGATGGTAAGCAATTTATCATCGAGCAACCAAGGAGACAGCATGGCAATTCATAGTTTTCAGGATTATGACGAGAAAATACTGACCAGATTGACCGAACTGGCCCGGAAAAACAGCTTCATAAATCCTTATCTTTTTAAGAAGTATGTTGTTAAGCGGGGCCTGCGCGATGTTGATGGCCGCGGGGTGCTGGTGGGCCTGACCCGGATTGGTGAGGTGCACTCCTATATAATCGATGAGAATGAGATAATTCCAGTACCAGGCCGTCTGATGTACCGGGGGATCGATATCAACGATATTGTGGAAGGGTTTCTCAGGGAAGAACGCTTCGGTTTCGAAGAGACCTGTTATCTGCTGCTGTTTGGCAATTTGCCGAACCGGGAGGAACTGGAGGGGTTCAAACAGCTGCTGGCAGCCCGGCAGAAAATGCCGGAGGAATTTGTACGCGATGTAATCTTGAAAACTCCCAGCAGGAATATGATGATAGTGATGGCCAGGAGTGTACTGGCTCTTTACAGCTATGACGAGCGGGCGGACGACACATCACTGAAGAATACAATAAGGCAGTGCTTATCGTTGATTGCCTGTTTCCCTTCACTGGCAGTATACGGGTATCAGGCATACTGCCATTACTACCGCAACAAGAGCATGTACCTGCACAGCCCTCGCCCCGGTTTGAGCCTGGCAGAAAACATCCTTCATATGCTCAGACCGGACAGCAGATATACACCCCTGGAGGCCAAGATGCTTGACCTGGCTTTGGTGCTTCATGCGGAACACGGTGGAGGGAACAACTCTTCTTTTGTTACCCACGTACTGACATCGTCCGGGACCGATACCTACTCGACGATTGCGGCAGCCTTAGGATCGCTTAAAGGACCCCGCCATGGGGGAGCCAATATTAAAGTGGTGCAGATGTTTGAGGACCTGAAGCGGCATGTACGTGACTGGGACGATGATGATGAGATTGAATCCTATCTCACCAAACTGCTGAACAAGGAAGCCTTCGATCGCAGCGGTCTGATATATGGGGTGGGACATGCAGTATACTCAATCTCCGATCCCCGGTCGATCATTCTCAGAAACCAGGTAGCTCGGCTGGCGGCTGAGAAAGGGCTGGAAGATGAATTCCGGCTGTATGAAAAAGTTGAGAGATTGGCCCCGCAGGTTATCGGTAGGTTTCGCAAGATATACAAAGGCGTCAGCACCAATGTGGATTTTTATTCGGGTTTTGCCTACCGGATGCTGGACATCCCCCAGGAGCTTTATACTCCCCTCTTTGCCATCGCCAGAATCGCCGGCTGGAGTGCGCACCGCATTGAAGAATTGGTTAATGCAGGGAAAATCATCAGACCGGCCTATAAGAGCGTTGCGAAAAGGAAGAATTACCTGCCCCTGGACCAGCGCCGGTGATGAAGGTAATGTAAGGCATCCGGGGCCGCACGGCCCCTCCGCGTCATATATTTGAAGCAAACCGGCGGCCATATTGAGGAAGGGCCGCCGGTTTCATAACGCAGACGGATGTGGGTGTTTACGCTCTTATTACCGGAGACTGCCGGCTGAGCCACCCGGTAGGGTACTGGTCTTCCAGGTCGGGAAGGTCCACTTCCACCAGCTCGGATATCGGGACTACCGCTTCCTGGTTGCTGTTGAGGTAACGGATGCGGGCCGAACTGCCGCTTACTGATTCAACCCTTATCGCAGCGGTATTGTGAACCAGTGCGGGGGCGTCTGATGATTCCATGATTTCAGTCAACCTGTCGAGATCCATCCTCCTTACTCCTTTCGTTTTCTCATAGCATGTCTCAGGAAGGCGCCAATTATTACGTGTTACCGTGCCCAATTCATTCTCAGAAAAATTTTTCACTGCTGGGACTTTACATGGTATTAGAGCATATGATAGAATCTGATCAATTTCATAGCAATAGAAGTAATGAAAGAGGAAAGTAGGTTCCGGGTACTTCTCGCAGGGAGGAGATGCCGCGACTGGAAGCGTCTCCAGAAGGAAGGAACTGAAGTTCCCTCTGGAACTCCCGGCTGAAACCATGGTGCAAGTAGGCTAGGGCGGAGCTTTCGCCGTTAAAAGGAAGGGGGTATCGGATGTCATCCCGTACCTTGGCTTACCCCGATAAGGGTGGTATAGCGAAAGGAAAAGCCTTTCGTCCCTTGTGGACCAAAGGCTTTGTTGTTTCATCCCGTACCTCATAGAGTGGGGCACCAACGTGCCCAATAAGGGTGGTACCGCGGGTAGCAGGCCTCTCGTCCCTTGGCAGGATGAGAGGCCTTTATATATATAAAAGCTTAGGAGGGGTTAAAATGGGGTTTTGTTGGCCGATAACAGAATCAAAGCTATGTGTTCCGCCGGTGCCGAAAATGATGTGAGCATTGGCCGGATGCGTATCGGGAAGGATGCTCCCCTGGCAGTTATTGCCGGACCCTGCGCCATCGAGAACGAGCAGATGTTGCGAGAGACGGCCAGGCTTGTGATCAAATCCGGCGCCCAGATGATTCGCGGGGGAGCTTTCAAGCCTCGCAGTTCTCCCTACAGCTTCCAGGGGCTGGGACTGCCGGGGCTGAAGATGCTTCACCGGGTAGGCCGGGAACTGGGAGTACCGGTGATAAGTGAGGTTATGGACAGCGGGGATGTTGAGGTAATGGCTGAATATGTAGATGTCCTACAGGTTGGAGCCCGCAATATGCAGAACTTCCCGCTGCTGAGAAAGCTGGGGACCATAGATAAGCCGGTGCTGCTCAAGAGGGGTTTAGCGGCCACCATCGAGGAGTGGCTGCTGGCCGCCGAATACATCATGGTGGGGGGTAATGAAAAGGTAATCCTGTGCGAGCGGGGGATCCGCACTCATGAACGCTGGACTCGCAATACCCTGGACCTGTCGGCGGTCGCTGTAGTTAAGAGCCGTTCCTGCCTGCCGGTTATTGTGGATCCCAGTCATGCTACCGGCCACAACCACCTGGTGGCACCAATGGCCAAAGCAGCCGTAGCTGCCGGTGCCGACGGGTTGATGATCGAAGTTCATCCCTGTCCGGAAAAAGCCATGTCCGATGGGCAGCAGGCTCTGACTCCGGAACAGTTCCGGGAGATGATGCTGGAAGTGTCACGGATAGCTGCTGCGGTGGGGAGGCATGCAGTATGAGTGGATACGCGGTATTGGGACCTCCCGGCACCTACTCCGAGGATGCTGCGCGGTATTACTGGCAGGAGACATCCGAGCTGATTTACGTTCCTGATATTGGCCGGGTATTTGATATGGTTAGTGAGGGCAGGGTTGAAGAAGGCCTGGTCCCATTCTATAACAGCCTGGGTGGATCAATCGGGGTTACTATGAATAACCTGCTGCGCCACCAACTGTTCATCGGCGGGGAGTGCGTCCTGCCGGTGAGACACTGCCTCATGGCGAAGGAGCCAATAGAACTGGCTGAGGTGGAGCTCATCATTTCGCAACCGGAAGCATTCCTGCAGTGCCAGGGATTTCTGGCCCGGGAACTGCCCAACGCTCGTCGGGAGATCGTAAACAGCACCGGACAGGCGGCCAGCTACATCAGGCAGGAACAGCGCAGAGCCGCCGCCATCGGGTCGCACCGGGCAGCAGAGGTTTACGGTTTGTGTGTTATTGCCAGTTCCCTGGAGGATAATGAGGAAAACCAGACCACCTTCATCAACATAAAGAGGGCTCCCCGGAGCGAAGGCGACAAAACCTCGATCCTATTTGGCCTCCAGGATATGCCCGGGGCTCTTTACCGGGCCTTGGAGGTCTTCGCCCGGAGGGAGGTAAACCTCTCC
>LFRU01000058.1:34370-44803 GCA_001512495.1 Syntrophothermus sp. DTU052
CAAACTGCGGTTCGCGCCCAGTACTTCTGTGATTAGGCGTTTCCTGGGAGAATGGATGCGGTCACGGTCAGGTCCCTCGCTGTCAGCCGGAAAGAGGAAGGAAGAGAAGTAGTTTAAAGGATTCCCAGGATGCTGTCCACCGTATTTTGCTTGGAGTAATGTCCCGCTGTAAGCCGGGTCATGGCTTCCTCCTCGCCCAGCACTTCCGCGCGAATCTCCGCCGGAGAGAGCCCCTGGCGGTTAAGATTGAGAACCCGGTCCCGCAGCCGCTGCATGAAGTCAAGCTTGGCAATTAGTGCCTCCTGCCCGTTGGGGACCACGCCCATAAGACTGCAGAAAACTGTATCCACCGGGAGTTGGGCCAGCTTTTTCAGGGATTCGATAATCAGATGGTAGTTTTCGTCTGCTCGCAGGTACTTGAACCCCTTCCCGCAGAAAACATCCCCGGTAAAGAGCCACCGCTGCTCCGGTTCGTAAAAACAGACGTGGGTGTCGCAGTGCCCGGGGGTATGAATGACCTCGAACCTGTACCTCCCCGCCTGGAAATGATCCTCCAGCGGCCGCCCCTGTGACGGCTCGGGATAATCCCATACCTGAAGCTGGTAAGGCAGAAGTTTAAGGGCTCCTGGATTCTCCAGGAAAGGCAGGGCGCTCTTATAAGCGTAAATATCGGCCCCGAATTTTTCCTGCACGGCCCGGTTGTTTCCAATATGGTCCTCATGGTGGTGAGTGTTTACTATGCGGGAAATGGATTCCCCTTCCAGTGCGTCGAGGATCTCGGCTCTCACCCAGGTACAGCTGGTGTCGATCAATACATCCTCCACCAGAAAGAAATGAACATGGTAGGGTACAAAATCGCCTACACTCCGGCCGGAGCGGTAAACTTTAACCTGGCCCTTCATTGCTTTCTCCAGCATGATTTTCTCCTTTCCCAAACTCCGATAGTCCCGGTGCAACTACGGAGTTATTCTCCACGCCCGGGGTCTGATCCTTCCTTCCATAAAGCACCAGGTTATTACCGCCGCCGGGAATGCAGTACCTTTTGTCAACGCCGGCCATCCGGTATAATAATAATCGTCGATAATGCTTGAAGGGGATTAAGGTGATGAGACAAGTTTATACGGGTAAGACCAAAGACGTTTACGACCTGGGGGATGGCAGGTATTTATTGAAGTTCAAGGATGAGGTTACGGGTGTAGACGGGGTATTCGACCCGGGAGCCAACACGGTGGGATTGACCATGGAAGGTGCGGGTCGGGCCGGCCTCAGGTTGACCAAGTTCTTTTTTGAGATGCTGCAGGAAAACGGGATTCCTACCCATTATCTGGATGCAGATATTGAGAATGCTGCCATGACGGTAAAGGCCGCCACCGTTTTTGGCCGAGGTTTGGAGGTGATCTGCCGCTACCGGGCAGTGGGCAGCTTTTATCGCCGGTACGGTGCCTATGTGGAGGAAGGGCAGACCCTGGATGCCTTTGTAGAGATCACCCTGAAAGATGATGAGCGCGGAGATCCACCCATTTCCGAAGATGCCCTGGAGATGTTGGGAATACTTTCTCGGAGTGAATACCGGGCATTAAAAGATCTGACCCGGAGGACCGGGCGGCTGGTCAAGGATGCATTGGCCCGTAGGGGAATCGAACTCTACGATATTAAATTTGAGTTCGGCCGCGCAGGTGAGAACCAGGAGATAATTTTGATTGACGAGATTTCCGGCGGCAATATGAGAGCCTATAAGGACGGGCGGCAGCTCCAGCCGCTGGAACTGGAAAAACTGGTGCTGGCGGAATAAAGGCCAAAACGGATTCTGAAGAGGCGATTCCATGCAGTTGAAGCCAATTGGGGTTATTCACTCTCCCTATAAGGAGCAGGGGCAGGCCCCCCGTCAGGGGCGGCTGCAGTTGGACATATCCGAGATCGAGGTTTTTCCGGAGTTTGCGGAGGGACTTAAGGGTATTGATAAACACTCCCACCTGATTGTACTGTACTGGTGTGACCGCGGAACCCGCGACCAGTTTTTGACGACCACCCCCGGGGATGACCGGGTGCGGGGGGTGTTTGCCACCCGCTCTCCCCACCGTCCCAACCCGATTGCGTTTGATCTGGTGGACCTGATCAGCCGGGAGGGCAACCGTCTGGTGGTGAGAGGGATGGATGCTCTGGATCGGAGCCCCCTGCTGGATATAAAACCGTACAGCTACGAACTGGACGCCATTCTGCCGGGTGATGCCGAAGGTAACCGGCAGTAGAGGTGGGGAGGAGGAAGTAGGCTGTTGGACCGCTCCGCAGTCTTGGTTTACCGGGGTCAGGCTATACAGATAGTGGGTAGTTGCATTTGATTTAATTGCGGTTTGGTCGGGGAGTAAGTATAGGGCATAATGCTTAGCGGGGAGGCGATAGTTGACGGGCTATAAGGGATTAAATTCAGGTCGGACTTGCAAGAATCATGGCTATCATCAACGCAGTATTCGAGGCAACAGTAAAAGGATAGGAGGTAAGGTTAGTGGCAGAACAGTTTGCAAGCAAGAGGAATATCAGGTTCATGTTGTATGAGGTTTTTGATGCCGAAGAGCTTACCCAATATGAGTTCTACCAGGATCACAGCCGCGAAACCTTTGATATGATTATCGATACCATCTGGAAAATGGGGACCGATTTCCTTTATCCCCTGTACCAGGAACTTGACAAGAACCCGCCGCAGTACGTAGATGGCCAGGCCAAGGTCCATCCGGCCACCCGCGAGTTCATGAAGATGTGCGGTGAGGGAGGATGGATCAACGCCAACTGGTCCTATGAGGATGGAGGACAGCAGGTGCCGCTCCTTATTACCTTCGTCAACTCCCTGATCATGGCGGCGGCCAACTGTGGGCTCTCCGGGTTTCCGGCTCTTACCACCGGAGCGGCCAACCTCATTCTTAACTTCGGTTCTCAGGAATTGAAGGACTTATACCTGGAGAAGATGGTAAGCGGTGAGTGGCAGGGAACCATGGCCTTGACGGAACCCGATGCCGGGAGTTCATTGGCCGATATCAAGACCACGGCTGTAGATACCGGTGAGGGTTACTACAAGATAAAGGGCCAGAAGATATTTATCTCAGCCGGTGACACCGATGCCGCCGATAATACCATTCACCTGATGCTGGCCAAGATCGAGGGAGCGCCGGCCGGGGTAAGGGGGATATCCCTGTTTGTGGTTCCCAAGTACCGCTTTGCCAAGGATGGGAGCTTGGAACGAAATGACATCTGGTGCGGCGGGATTGAGCACAAGATGGGCTTCAAGGGTTCTCCCATCTGTACCTTGAATATGGGGGAAAACAACGACTGTCACGGCTACCTGGTGGGTGAGCCCCATATGGGACTCTCCTACATGTTCCAGATGATGAACGAAGCCCGCATTGGTGTAGGGATAGGGGCTGTAGGTAAGGCCACCGCTGCCTACTACGATGCCCTGGAATACACCAAACAGCGCCTGCAGGGAAGGAAAGCCAGTCAGAAGGATCCCTCCACCCCACAGGTGCCGTTGATTGAGCACGCCGATATCCGCCGGATGCTGCTCTTCCAACGTGCGGTCTGCGAGGGCGGTCTGTCCTTGGCGCTGCAGCTCAGCAAGTATGTTGACCTCAGCAAGGTGGGGGTGGAACCGGAGAAGCATGATCTCCTGGTGGATTTCCTGGTACCCATTGTGAAAAGCTTCCCTTCGGAATACGGTATACTGTCTACCAGTGCGGCCATGCAGTGCCTGGGCGGGTACGGGTACTGCCAGGACTTTCCGGTCGAACAGCATTTCCGTGATATTCGCATCGACCCCATCCATGAGGGTACGACCGGGATTCAGGCCCAGGATCTGCTGGGGCGCAAGACTACCATGAAAAAGGGTGAGGCTTACCGGTTGTTTATGGCGGAGGTTAACCGGACCATTGCCGAGGCCCTCGAGATCCCGGAACTCAAAACCCAGGCCGAAATACTTGCCAGAGGGTTGGAGGTCATGAATGATGTCACTTCCTACCTACTTGAAGTGCGGAAGGAGAAGGGTCCTGAGGAGTTCCTGGCGGATGCCAATCTTTATCTGGAAATGACCAGCCTGCTGGCCATCGGTTGGCAGTGGCTCCTGCAGGGGATTATTGCTTACCGGGCCCTGCAGAATCAGCCGTCGGAGGGCGACGCCAAATTCTATCGTGGCAAGCTGATAACCCTGAAATACTTCTTTACCTATGAGATACCCAGAGTTAACAGCCTGGCCCACGTCTTGAAGACCAGTCAGGGGCTCACCGCCAACATGGATATCAGCCTGTTCGACGAAGAATAACACAAAAGTATAACCAGGCAAAAAACCAGGGGATCTGCGGGTTCCCTGGTTTTGCTATTGAAGTTCCCGGGCATGGAAGGGTGAAAGTTTCCAAGGTGATGAAGATACTAACCGTTAGCTTAAGACAGGGATGTCCCCGGCAAACCTCCGGCATGCTTACAAGTACCAATGAGACTAAGTCCGGGTCCCCAAAGGCTGCCAGGTTAAGAGGTTCGGTGAACACGGTGATGTGGCAGGAGGGGGCCTTGGCCCCCTCCCTTACCAAGGTTATTTGTTATTCTACCGTTCTACCAGGTTAGAACAGTTTACTGATTACAACCGCGTGCGCGATTTGAATCATATTCACTTTGGCCAGGGAAGAGCAGATTGGTCCGGGGAAGTAAACTTCTGATATGAAATAAAGGAATGAATATGATTGGCGCTGAACAAATACGACACAGGAATATACAGACATATAATGAATGGGGAGGTTTAGCCAGTGAGACTTCTAACGCCAATCACCGTCAGGAGTACGGAAATCCCGAATCGTATTGTTATGTCGGCCATGCACCTGTCATATACGGATAATGGTTATGCCAACGAACGGATTTACCGCTTTTATGAAGAACGGGCCCGCGGTGGTGCCGGACTGATTATGGTTGGGGGATGTCAGATAGACCATCACGGATACAGCAGCATGATATCCGTGAGCGATGATAAATACATCCCCCAGCTTAAGGTGTTGACCTCCCGGGTACACAGGTATGGGAGCAAGATCGGTTGCCAACTGTTCCAGGCGGGGCGTTACTCCTTTTCATTCTTGTCCGGAGTCCAGTCAGTGGCTCCCTCGCCGGTCTATTCTCCGCTCACCCGGGAGACGCCCCGAGAGTTGTCAACAGACGAGATATACCAGGTAATAACCAGCTTCGGTCAGGCGGCCCGCCGAGCCCGAGAAGCCGGCTTTGACCTGGTAGAGGTCATCGGGAGCGCCGGGTACCTGATAAGCCAGTTCCTGTCGCCACTTACCAATTTCCGCAGTGATGAGTTTGGGGGGAGCCTGGAAAACCGCATGCGGTTTGGACTGGAAGTGGTGCGGGAGGTTAGGCGGCAGGTGGGAGATGATTACCCGGTGGGCATCCGCCTGGCAGGTCATGAACTGGTACCCGGGGGCACGCCGCATGAGGAGATAGTTGCCTTTGCCCGTGAACTGGAAAAGGCCGGAGTGGACCTGATCAATGTTACCGGTGGTTGGCATGAGAGCCGGGTGCCGCAGATAACCATGAATGTTCCGGAGGGGGCCTTCGTCTATCTGGCTCAGGCCATTAAGAGAGCGGTAAATGCTAAAGTGGTGGCCAGCAACCGGTTGAATGACGTGAGGATGGCGGAGAGGATACTCCTTAACCGGCAGGCGGATATGATCTCCATTGCGCGGGGATTGATCGCGGATCCCGAACTGCCATTAAAGGTGCGGGATGGCAGGATCAGCCACATACGCCGCTGTATTGCCTGCAACCAAGGCTGTATGGACCATACCTTCGGGATGGGTATTGTCGAGTGCCTGGTCAACGCCCGGGCCGGTCACGAGTGGGAGATGGAGACGGTACCTGCGGTAGCGCCGAAGCGGGTCCTGGTTATCGGCGGAGGTCCGGCCGGGATGGAGGCCGCCCGGGTGGCGGCTGAGCGCGGGCATAAGGTATCCCTATGGGAGAAGGCCGACCGCCTGGGGGGCCAGTTGCAGCTGGCGGCCGTCCCCCCGGGGAGATCTGATTTCCGCTACCTGGTTGACTACCTGGTTAACCGTCTGCAGGATTTAGGGGTTGACATTACCCTGAACCGGACGGCCGATCGGCGGAAGGTAAAGGATTTTGGCCCTGAAGCAATCGTAGTCGCTACCGGCGCAGTTCCCATGGTCCCGGCGATTCCGGGAGCCGATAAACATCACGTAGTCCAGGCCTGGGAGGTGTTGAAGGGCGATTTGGATCTGGGAGATGAAATAGTAGTCATCGGCGGGGGAGCGGTAGGCTGTGAAACCGCTTTATTCCTGGCCCATGCAGGGACCATTGATGCAGACACTTTAAGATTTCTTCTGGTTCACAAGGTCGAGGCTCCGGAAAGGCTCTATCAGTTGAGTACCCGGGGGATAAAACATGTGACCTTGATTGAACAGCAGCCGCGGGTGGCCCAGGATGTAGGCCGTTCCAATCGTTGGGTGTTATATCACGACCTGGTGCGGTATGGCGTGGATCTAAAAACATCTACCAGGGTAACAGCCATTGAGGAAAATGGGGTAGTGGTTGAGACGGATAACACGGTACAAAAAATCAAGGCGGACACAGTGGTTCTGGCTGTGGGGTCGAGGCCTGAAAACGATTTGTTCAATCAATTGCAGGGGATCGCCCCCGAAGTGCACCTGATAGGCGATGCCCGGGAGCCCCGCAAAGCCATGGAAGCCATTCATGAGGGTTTTAAGGTGGGGAACATGATATAGGAACCCACCTGCTGCATCATGGGGGAAGAATCCTTGATGTGTCTGGCAGAGTATCGAGCGAAGGATGACCGGTGAGGGGAGGAATTGATGGTGGAAGAGGTTCTGAATAAGGCGTTTACAATAGCCAAAGAGTATGAAATGAAAAACGGGGGCTGTCCCCAATGTACACTGATGGGCGTCTTTGAAGCTCTGGACATCGAAGATAACTCAGTTTTCAAGGCGGCTACCGCCCTGGCGGATGGGGTGGGTTTGACCGGCGACGGGCACTGTGGCGCGCTCTCCGGCGGGGTGATGGCCATAAGCTATATCTTCGGCCGGGAGAAAAAGGATTTTAGCAATCAGAGGAAGCTGATTAGGGCCAACCTGCTGGCCAAGAAGCTGCACGATGAGTTTGTTGAGAAATACGGGACCTGCCGGTGCGCCGATATTCAAAAACAGGCCTTCGGAAGGTTCTTTAACCTGTATGACCCCGGAGAGGTGGAGGCCGCTATCAAAGCCGGCATGCCCGACAAGTGTTCGACCCTGGTGGGGGAAGTAGCGCGGATGGCTACCCGGATAATCCTGGAAGAGAATAAACGCCGGCCGGGCATAAAGTGAGACTGGAGACGGGAGTCCGGCTGGGGACATGAGGTCTGATTTCCCGACCGGACCCCGCATCAAAATACGTAACTAAAACCGCCGGCCATATCTTTCCGTCCGGTCACGGATGGGTTATGGAGGATTAGTCCCGGGGGCCCTCTTCCCAGAACTTACGGCCCTTCCGCAGGATCCAACCGCCCAGGAACAGGCCGTTCAAGAATGCCCAGGGGATAGTAAGCATTTCAAAGTGGAAACCCCTCCGCGGTTCACCGCCAAATATTCGCATTATGACAACCTCCTTTTCCTCATATTCTTCGCGTATAAACCGGGAAATATGAGGAAAGGGGTTTGTTACCTTTTTCTAGAGACGGGCCAAATTTCCTCAAATACCACGCCTCAACCGGAACCCTGATCCGCCCGCACCAGGCGGTAGTATACCCGATGCCGTGGCAGACGAGAGCTTGATTTCCTGACCGGAAATCAGGCCGGAACCCCGGCTGTCAATTCGGATGCTTTGCTATTCCGGCATCCCGAGGGACGTCATCCGGCTTATTTCTTAACCCGGGGCATACAGATAATCTCCCTGATCTGGGTGTCCCAGAAACGGTTGGAGTGGGCCGGTAGCAAGACGATGGCCGAGTCGGCACCGCTAACCGTTCCTCCTATGGATATTACCTCGGTGTCGTGGGGTATCATACCCGCATCCTTGGCCATCACGGCTACCTCAATGGCCACCTTGACTCCCTGTCCGAACATCCGCAGGGTTTGGGCAATAATTTCCGCCGGGTAAACACCTCCGAACTGATTGCGTACTGCCCGGTCGACTCCGGCCAGGAGATGGGTGGAGGTCAGGACCTTGACCCCGAGGCGAATCAGCTCCTGCCTGGCTTCCATCGGCATCTCATCCTCGCCGGGACCGGCAAACCCTACGTGGTGGGTTACGCAGGTGACATCGAAACCCTGATTGACCACCTTTAGAGCTGTGTCTCCCGAGCAGGAGGCCACGACCACATGTTTTAATCCCAGTTCCCGGCCGCGTTTTAAGGCCAGGTCAATGGTATTTTCAGTATTCTGAGGACCTGGTTTTTCCCAATACATGCCACTACCTCCCGATTGCTTGATTGTAGTCCGGGCTATTCCCGAAATATCCTGTCCACCTCCGGGAAAGGTTTCAAAGCCCGCTCCAGGATGCCGTTCGCGTATGCCAGGAATACCCCGTAATTCACAATGGAGACCCCCTTAGCCCGGGCCCTGCGGATGCGGTTAAGCATCTGCCTGCGGTTAATCATACAGGCCCCGCAGTGAATGATGAGCTTGAACTCCTCCAGGTTTTCAGGATAGCCCATTCCACTGGACCAACTAAAGTCCAGTTCCCCTCCCACCAACCGTTCCAGGTAGCGCGGAATCTGGTATTTGCCGATATCATCGGGCTGTCGGTGGTGGGTGCAGGCTTCTGCGATCAGCACCTTATCACCGGGCTGCAGGGATTTAATAGCTTTGGCTCCCCGAATCAGTTCAGCCAAATCTCCTTTGTAGCGAGCGTAGAGGATGGAAAAGGAGGTCATCCAAACGTCATCCGGGGTATCCGCAGCTACTCGGGCAAAAGCCTGGGAGTCGGTTATTACTATTTTCGGTTTTTCGTTCAATTTATTCAAGGTGTCCCGCAGCTCGGTGTCCTGAACCACAACCGAAACCGCTGCGTGGTCCAGGATATCTCTAATAGTTTGCACCTGCGGGAGAATGATCCTGCCCTTGGGGGCTGCCGAATCAATTGGGACTACCAGGACGCACAGATCACCGGATTCAATCAGATCACCTACAATGTGAGATTCCTCAAAATCAAAGGGCGCCTCCTGGATGATGCGTTGTTTTAGCTCTTCAATGCCTTCTCCGGTGGCGGCACTTACTTTTATCAGGGAAAGCCCCAGCTGTTTTTCCAGAATGCCGGGATCGATATCAACCAGATCCGCTTTGTTGACAACCCCTATCAGGGGTATTTTGCGGTTCTCAATTTCTTTTTTAATCTCCAGATCGAATTCGGTTATGCCCAGCAGAGGATCAATTACCAGCACAACCAGATCTGCCTGTTCCAAAACATCCAGAGTCTTTTTGACGCGCAGCTCTCCCAATTCACCGGTATCATCAAGCCCGGCGGTATCAATAATTATACTGGGGCCGATAGGGAGTATCTCCATGGCCTTGAAAACCGGGTCGGTGGTGGTTCCCGGAACCTCGGAAACCAGAGCTATGTCCTGGTTGGTCAGGGCGTTGATCAGACTGGATTTTCCCGCATTGCGCCTGCCTACAATCGCTATGTGCAAGCGATTGGCCCGGGGGGTGTCCTGCATCATTTCACCTCATTTTCTGTTAGAAATACAAATCGCGCTGCCCTTGTTCAATCAATTTCAGGTATTCCCTGGTCCTGGACCGGACCTTATCATTGCGGATATCCTGCAGGTGTTCTTCGATCACCTTTTCTCCGAGTGCCTTGTTTTCCGGTCCCGCGTAATCCTCCAAGTATTCCTTAAAGGTGAGGATGGCGTTAGGTTGACAGACGTTGCCAATCTGACCGCTCTTGGCCAGAGCCATAAACCTGTCGCCAGTACGCCCGCTGCGATAGCAGGCGGTGCAGTAGCTGGGAATGTAACCGCTGAGGCACAGGCTGTGGATCAGTTCCTCGGGAGTGCGCTCATCCTCTACCTGGAATTGGGCGGTATTCGGCCTTTCCTCAGTTTCCTGATCCTTGTCCTTGTAGTAACCGCCTACACCCGTGCAGGAACCGGCGCTGATTTGACTGATGCCCAGATCGAACAACTCGTCCCGATAACCGGCCCTTTCCCGGGTGGACATAATCATCCCGGTGTAAGGCACCGCCAACCGGATAACAGCAATAACCTTCTTGAAGTCATCATCGTTTACCAGGTAAGGGAAGTTAGTGAGGTTCACTCCTTCCGCCGGGCGCAATCTGGGAACCGAGATGGTATGACAGCCGACTCCGAATTTTTCTTCCAGATGCCTACTGTGCATCAAGAGTCCCAGCACCTCGAAGCGGTAGTCGTAAAGCCCAAACAAGACCCCCAG
>LFRU01000003.1 GCA_001512495.1 Syntrophothermus sp. DTU052
CAGCACAAGAAGTTTGTTTAATAGCAGCATGTGTTTTAGACAACCGGCGTTCAACATGGGCCCCACCTTACAGGTGGGGCCTAAATTCTAGTGCCCTAAAAGATGAAAAACCGGGCAGAGGAGATGGCATTTAGAGGTCGGCGACTTCGGGAACGCTGCCCCTGAAAATTCTGACAATCTCTTCTTCAGAAAGGACTTTGGCGATGAATACAGTGTTCAAATGGGTCAGATCGACTTCATGAGATTTTGGCATTTTATTGCCGTACTGATCAAACACCACCTTGACAATAGGACGGGTGGGGCAATTGCTGTTTACGTCTACTACTATACCCGTCTGTCCGGTACTGAGCATGACTACGCTGCCAATTGGGAATACGGCAATATTTGAAACCAGCGCGGCTACAGCTCGCGATTGAAAATAGGTATTGGACATACGGCTGACGATGGTAACCGCCTGGTTTACCGAGTAAGCGGGGCGATAAGGCCGGTCTGCCAGTAGAGCATCGTATACATCAGCCACCGCGACTATCCGTGCGTGCTCATGGATTTGTTCGCCGGCCAATCTCCGAGGATAGCCTTTACCGTCCCAGCGCTCGTGATGCTGCAGGCTGACATGTGCCGAAAGCAGCGGCACATCATCGTAGGTCCTCAAGATCTCGTAGCCGTACTCGGGGTGTTTGCGGATTAATTTATATTCTTTGGAAGTAAGTTCTCCGGCTTTGTTGAGGATTTCTTTGCTTATTCGTATTTTCCCGATATCATGCAGCAGGGCGCCAATCCCCAGCTCCTTCAATTTCAACTTGTTGTACCCAAGAGTAATGGCGGTCATAAGAGACAGTATGCAGACATTGACGGAATGGAAGAAGGTATAATCATCATAACTCCTGATGTCTGCCAGGTGAAAAAGCACATCGCGGTTTGCCAGGAGCTCATCTATGATACCGTCAACGACTTCTTTAACGGCTCTAATATTGAGACGCTGGTTGGTTTCCATAGCCAGAAAGCTTTCTTTCACCAACTGCGTGGTTTCCAAGCGGCTCTTTTCGGACAAAACATCCGGAATGTCTCCCAAATCGTCAAACAGGTCATCTTTGATATAGACCGAGGCTACTCCAACATCCTGCAGCCGTTTTATGTATTTGGGGGTTATTCTCATGCCCGCTGCCAGGAGAACCTTGCCGCTGCTGCTGTAAATTGTGCGTGCAACCGTCATCCCCGGCTGCAGGTACCGTGTGCTTACTCTTCTCATAATGACCTTTCATTATCATATTTTTATTGACCCCATATGTCAAATTCTGCATTTGTTCTTCAATTCCTGCAGAAATTTTGTATACCTTCCAGCTGCAAAACTGATATGGAATAATAAACATAATAGAACTGCCCCGACTCCAAACTGAAAAACAAAAGGAACCGGGTAGAATAGTATAGAAGGGTAAGCGGCTTCCTGTCAGCCAGGAGAAAGATTAAAGTGAATTGCGGTTAACGGTGGATAGTGTTACATTAAATTATAACCGGCACCGGCCAAACCTTTGCCATGAAATACTATTATTTTGGGATTAATGCCCAGAAAATTTATCAGGAGAGGAAATGAGAGCGAAAAGAAGACGTCCCATCGTACCACGCTCCCTTATCAAGGGGCTGGGTGAAGATATTAAAAGTCTGGTCAAGACCAGTGAAGGCTTACTATTGGCGACAGAGATAATTGATGAAATACCCAGAGACCTGCGTCCCCATGTTATCGATGGGCTTGCTTCCTTTGGAACCCCGGAAATGGCCAATTTCCTCCATGTGCTTAAGGAGGAATATGGTAAAGAGGTAGAATCGGTCTGTAACCGGGGGCTGGAGAAGCTGCAGATGAAGGGATATGGGGGTTCCCCCTCGGCAGCCCTCAAAAAGGAGTTTTTCAGGGCTTATGTGACGCCAACCCGTCATACCGGACAGGTTACTCTTGATGTGGCCTGGTTAAACGATGAAGGGCTTCTGGATGTGGAATGTTTCTTTCTGTCGTATAATGCTGATGGCATTCACGGGTTTTTTGTAATATCGGAACTGCCAATAGCTGAATATGAGGCGGATAGACGAATGCTTCCTGATATGGTTCGGATTTCTTATGAAGAGGCGTGTTTCATGATTAAGGAAGCATACAGCAACAATATTAAGTACATGACACGCCCCGCCCTTGGGAAATTCTTGTATCGAAAGTACCTGGATTCTGAATCGGTTTTGGACAGCGCAGCCCAGTCCGATCTGGTCCGGAGGTTGAGATTTTCTTTGGAACCCCGGGAACTTGTCAACACCTTCTTTTTTGCGCAGCGGTATAAAGACCACAATCTTATCGCTTCCCTGCTAATTCCCGATGATGGTATCCGCGAGGCACTTCTCCATGAACTGCAGGATTTGCTGAAACCGGCGGTAATGCTGGTTGAAGGGCAGGCAGTCGAGGTTAAAGTATCACGGGGACGAAGTAAGGTTAAAGCCTGCAGCATCCATGTGGAGGACGAAAGGCTTTACCGCAGTGAATACAGTTTTCAACTGGTGCAAAAAGAGCGGCACTGGTTTATTAGTGCTGTGCAACGGGAAGGTTTTCGTCTCATTAACGAGAGCCGGGAGGAGACTCCTTTCCAGGATATGGTTCACTGTTACGTATATGAGATCCTGGATCCGGAATGCCTGTTTGAGGAATTGGAGAATTTCGAGAATATCCGTCAGGTAGGGGAACTACCCTTTGGAGTGCACCTGCGCCTGACGGCATTGGAGGAGAGCATTGGCAGCGGGGTATTCTTCCTGTCCGATGTTATGGCCGATATTGTGATCAATGGGGATGAAATGGTAGTCATCGCCCGCAATAAGGCCAACGTCAGCGACATAGATGAGCTGATCTGCCGGAGCGGTTCAGTGGAACCCATATCCCAGCACCAGGTTGAGATCATTACCGCCTACACTTACCTTTCAGGGCAGTACCTAAGTTTCCATGATATGCTGAATTATGAAAAACAGGAACTCCTGTTCGAGGATGGGCTTAAGCTTTTGACCGCCCGTTACGGTTTCAGGGACAGGGAGAGGGTGCGTGAAAAACTGAAAGCACTCAAGACTTCCTCCTACGAATTCGGGGGAGAATATGAGGTCTATTATGAATACGAAGAAACCCCGCCCGGAGCCCTGCGGGCAGAATACGTTTTAGGGAACAACTGGGTTACCGTTTCCGCTTTCGGTGATGGGGATCTGAGCCGGGTAAGAGAACAGTTTGAGGAAGGACTCCGTGAAATACTGGAGTACGAAGGTATGGAGATCAAATGCGAGGGTGTTTTCGAAATAATAACCGGCGAGGTCAAGAAACAGTACCCGGAACTGGAAGACCACCTGAAAAATGCGTATCTGGAGAAGTGGTTTGAATCCAAGCTTAAACCATTGCGGGGCATGACCCCGCAGGATGCAGCCAAGAGTGTGGAAGGGAAAAGGTTGCTCTGGACGATGTTTAAGGACATGAAGCGTAATGAGAAGCTGCGCCAGGACATGGGTGTAAGGAACGTTATCCATCTCAGACAGTACATGAAAAAGGTGGAAACAAAATAGTAAAAAAGTAAAAAAGTAAAAAAACGAGATAAGGTGCTTGACAGCAAACCCCTAATTCCCTATACTTTTAGAAATACTTTGGCATGTTCGATATCCTATAGGCCATGAGGGAAGAAAGGTCTATAAAGGCTGCAGTTGGGGTGACCGTCTGGAGCCGAGGTTGCCGGCGTAATAGCATCGCCTCTGCCCGAAATTGCCAAAACCGGGATTCGATAGAGGCGGGGGATTTGTTACCCGGTTGTGGGTACACGATAATTTGGTTGATGCCGCAGAAAGCCCTCTCGTCCCTGGCTTGAGAGCTAGGTATGAGAGGGTATTATAATTCCGACCTTAGCCTCTGACCATTTTGAACCGGAACATGCTGTTTTGATCCTCATGGATCCTCGCCCTCCGTGGTTTTGCGTAATTCGGCGTACACAATTCCATTACTAAACTGCTACCTGTCATATGGTTGGTTGATTAACCAGGACGATGGTTTGAATTATCATCTGAGGCATTCGTTAATAAGGGAAAAGAAGGGAGATGCTGTAATGGGACTGTTGATTTACTTGAACGGAGAGTTTGTGCCCGAAGAGGAGGCCAAGGTTTCTGTATTTGATCACGGTTATCTGTATGGGGATGGGGTTTTTGAGGGCATTCGCGCCTACAACGGTCTGGTATTCCGTCTAAAGCAGCACATCGACCGCCTGTATGATTCAGCAAAAGCCATAAATCTGGAGATACCCTATACCCGGGATAAGATGAGCCAGGTGGTTTGTGAGACCTGCCGCCGGAACAATCTGAGAGATGCTTACATAAGGCTGGTAGTCTCACGCGGCAAGGGTGACCTCGGTCTCGACCCCCGTAAATGCGAAGCCCCTACTGTCGTATGTATGGCGTCGTCCATCACCCTGTACCCACAGGAATTGTATAAAACCGGACTTGATGTGATCACCGTGCCTACACGCCGCAACATTGCGGAAGGTGTTAATCCCAGGATCAAGAGCCTGAATTACCTGAACAACATCATGGCCAAGATGGAAGCGGCCATCGCCGGGGTTGAAGAAGCAATCCTTTTAACACAGGAAGGTTATGTGGCCGAGTGCACGGGAGACAACATTTTCATGGCTCGGGATGGGGTTGTCAAAACCCCGGCTACCCACCTGGGCATGCTGCAAGGGGTTACGCGAGATGCGGTCATTGAGCTGGCGCGGAAGAGAGGGATCAGGGTTGAAGAAACTGTTCTCACCCGTTATGATTTCTTTACTGCCGATGAGTGCTGGTTGACCGGTACTGCAGCGGAACTGATACCGGTGGTCAAGATAGATAACCGGGTGATTGGAGATGGCAGGCCAGGCCCTATCTTTGCTGCTCTGCTTGAAGACTATCGTGAATTGGTAAAGGACGACGGGGCTGAGATCTAGCGATTTTAGGAGGGTTTATTATGAGGAGTGACTCGGTTAAAGCCGGCTTGGAAAAAGCTGCTCACAGGTCATTGCTGAACGCAATCGGCCTGACCAAAGAAGAAATCAGCCGCCCGTTGATCGGCATCGTGAATTCCGCCAATGAAATAGTGCCCGGACATATCTATCTGGACCGGATTGCGGAAGCGGCAAAAGCCGGTGTGCGGATTAAGGGCGGAACCCCCTTAGAGTTTTCCACCATTGCGGTTTGTGATGGCATTGCTATGAACCATATCGGCATGAAATACAGCCTGGGGAGCCGGGAACTGATTGCCGATTCCATTGAGATCATGGCCAACGCCCACGGGTTTGATGCCCTGGTTTTTATCCCCAACTGCGACAAGGTTGTTCCGGGGATGTTGATGGCGGCGGCTCGGTTGAATATTCCCAGCATCTTTATCAGCGGGGGGCCGATGATGGCCGGACGTTTTAAAGGCGAAAGGGTCAGTCTCAACAATGTCTTTATGGGGACCGGAGCCGTGGCCGCTGGCCGGATGACACCCGATGATTTAAGCCTCTTGGAAGAGGTGGCCTGCCCCGGTTGCGGTTCCTGCGCCGGGATGTTTACCGCCAACAGCATGAACTGTCTGACCGAGGCCCTGGGAATGGGTCTCCCGGGTAACGGTACCATCCCTGCCGTGCACGCCGCCCGCATCAGACTGGCCAAACAGGCGGGGATGAAGGTCATGGAACTCTTGGAGAAGGACATCAAGCCTCTGGACATCATGACCGGTGAAGCCTTTGAGAACGCCTTAAGCCTTGATATGGCCATCGGCTGTTCCACCAATACGGTTCTGCACCTGTTTGCCATTGCCCATGAGGCCGGAGTTGAAATGAATCTGGAGATGGTAAATGAGATAAGTGCCAGAACCCCTCACCTCTGCAAACTGGATCCAGCCGGTAATCATTTTATCGAAGATCTGCAGGAGGCAGGCGGGGTTTACATGCTGATGAAACACCTGGCTGAAAAAGGCATGATTCACGAGAATGTCTTGACTGTTACCGGCCGCACGATTGGGGAAAATATTGTCCAGGCGAGGGGCTACCGTGATGATGTCATCAGACCGGTTGACAATCCCTACAGCCCCACCGGGGGGTTGGCCGTACTTTTTGGCAGCCTGGCCCCTGATGGAGCCGTAGTCAAACAGGGTGCGGTGGAAAAGGAAATGCTGGTTCACAAGGGTCCCGCCCGGGTGTTCGAAGCGGAAGAGGACGCGGTAGACGCCATTCTGGGCGGCAGGATAAATCCAGGCGATGTGGTGGTTATTCGGTATGAGGGTCCGCGAGGCGGTCCCGGGATGAGGGAGATGCTGACCCCCACCTCGTCTATTGCCGGCATGGGCCTTGATCGTGAGGTAGCTCTGATCACCGATGGGCGTTTTTCGGGAGCCACCAAGGGTGCCTCAATCGGGCATGTTTCTCCGGAAGCTGCAGTAGGCGGGCCCATTGCCCTGGTTGAAGAAGGGGATATTATCAGTATAGATATACCGGGCAGGAGGCTTGATCTCCTGGTTGAGCCCGAGGTCCTGGAGACCAGGAGGTTAAACTGGAATCCACCTGAGCCCAAGATAAAGAAGGGGTATATGCGCCGTTATGCGGAACAGGTTTTGTCCGCCAGCACGGGTGCAGTTTTCCCCAGGCCGTAGAGTAGGAGGTGATGTAGTGAGGTTGAAAGGGACCGATATTTTTATAAAGTACTTAAAGGAAGAGGGCGTGGAGGTTATTTTCGGATATCCTGGAGGATCGGCCCTCCCTATCTATGACGCTCTCTATGATGCTGATATTAGACATGTACTGGTCCGTCACGAACAAGGGGCTGCCCATGCTGCTGATGCCTACGCGAGGGCAACCGGCAAAGTCGGTGTCTGTCTGGCGACCTCGGGTCCCGGTGCCACCAACCTGGTGACGGGGATCGCCAATGCCTATATGGATTCGGTACCGATGGTGGCTTTTACCGGGCAGGTTGCGGTTTCAATGATTGGGAAGGATGCATTTCAGGAGGTTGATATCACCGGAATAACCCTGCCCATCACCAAGCACAACTATCTGGTCAAGGACACCCGTGACCTGGCGCGGGTTATTAAGGAAGCCTTCTTTATAGCTCGCACCAACCGTCCCGGACCTGTGTTGGTGGACCTGCCCCGAGATGTAATGACCCGGGAGATCGAATTCTCCGAGGAGAGTGTAAATATGTCCCTGAGGGGCTATCGAGTTTTGAAGAACCCAAATGCCGGGCAGGTGGTCATGGCGGCCAAAGCTATTGAGGAAGCAAAGCGTCCGTTGATCTATGCCGGCGGCGGGGTGATAAGCTCCGGAGCATCGCCTGAACTCAAGGAACTGGCGGAAAAAATGGAGATTCCGGTGACTACAACCTTAATGGCGATGGGGAGTTTTCCGGCTAACAGCCATCTCTATCTGGGTATGCTGGGGATGCATGGAACCAGGTATGCGAACTATGCCATCAGCGAGTGCGATCTCCTGATTGCAGTCGGCGCCAGGTTTGATGACCGGGTTACTGGAAACCTGGCCAGTTTTGCCCCCCAGGCGCAGGTGATCCACATAGACATTGACGCGGCGGAAATTGGGAAAAATGTGCTCTCCCACATACCTATTGTAGGAGATGTTAAACAGGTGCTGAGAGAGATAATCCACCGGATTAAGGCGCGGCCGGAGCGCACCGAGTGGCATGAACTCATCGACCGCTGGAAAGAGGATTTCCCTTTGACATATGGCGAATCGCCGGAAGACGATTCCATAATGCCCCAGTATGTTATTGAAAAAATATACGATATTACTGACGGGAAAGCGATAATCACCACCGAAGTGGGGCAGCATCAGATGTGGACGGCCCAGTACTATAAGTTTATTCATCCCCGCACTTTTATCACCTCAGGAGGGCTGGGCACTATGGGATTTGGTCTGCCGGCGGCCATCGGAGCCCAGATTGGCTGCCCGGGACGCAAAGTGATCAACATTGCCGGTGACGGCAGCATTCAGATGAACATTCAGGAGTTGTGCACGGCGGTGGAACAGAAACTGCCCATTGTCATCTGCATCCTGAACAATCAGTACCTGGGTATGGTGCGCCAGTGGCAGCAGCTGTTCTATGAAGGACGCTATTCATACACCGACATCTCCCTCCAGCCGGACTTCGTTCGCCTGGCCGAGGCCTACGGCGCAGTCGGGATGCGGGTGACCCGAATGTCGGAGGTGGAGCCGGCTCTGCGTAAGGCCCTGCAGGAGACCGAGCGTCCGGTAGTGATTGACTTCAGGGTTGCCCGTCAAGCGAATGTTTTTCCCATGGTTCCTCCCGGAGAGAGCCTGCAAAACATGTTGGGGGGTGACAGTTAGCAATGAAGCACACGCTGTCAGTTACTGTTGACAACCAGCCGGGGGTCCTGGCAAGAGTAGCCACCCTGTTCCGGCGCCGGGGTTATAATATCGAAAGCCTCTGTGTGGGTCGGACTGAGGAACCCAGTATCTCCCGTATGACCATCGTGGTTGATGGGGATGAAAATATCTTAGAACAGGTTACCAAACAGTTGCACAAACTGGTTGAAGTATGTAAAATCATGGACATAACTTCCGAAGAGTCGGTGGACCGAGAACTGGCCCTGTTCAAAGTAAAAGCAGATCCTCAGGTGCGCGCTGAAATCATGCAGATAGTTGATATCTTCAGGGCCCATATCGTGGATATAGGAAGAAAGAGCCTCATTATCGAGGTTACCGGCGATGAAGGAAAAATCAATGCCATGGAGGATTCTCTGCGGGCATTCGGGATAATAGAAATGGTTAGAACCGGTAAGGTGGCCATGGTAAGAGGTCCCAAGACGTAAGTCGCCTGCGGTTTACCAGATTGAAATACTGACTGAACACAACTAAGGGGGATAAAAAATGGCGAGAATGTATTATGATGCCGATGCAAACCTGGAACTGCTGAAGGATAAAACCGTTGCGGTAATCGGCTACGGCAGCCAGGGCCATGCCCAGGCCCAGAATGCTCATGAGAGCGGGATTAAGGTTGTAGTTGGAATTCGGAAGCCGGTGGACGAGGAAACCGAAACCGAATGGAACCGGGTAATTGCTGACGGCCTGACCCCAATGACCGTTGATGAGGCGGCTAGAAACGCGGACATAATTCACATCCTGATTCCCGACACCATTCAGCCTTTCATTTTCCGGGAACAGATTGCTCCTTACCTGGAACCGGGTAATGCTCTCGGGTTTTCCCACGGCTTCAACATCCATTTTGGGCAGATTAAACCCCCGGCCAATGTGGATGTGTTCATGGTTGCTCCCAAGGGTCCCGGACACCTGGTACGGCGCATGTATGAGAAAGGTGTCGGGGTACCGGCTCTCATTGCGGTTGAGAACGACTTCACCGGGCAGGCCCGGGATCTGGCACTGGCGTTTGCCAAGGCGATTGGTGCGACCCGGGCGGGGGTACTGGAGACCACATTCGCTGAGGAAACAGAGACCGATCTGTTCGGCGAACAGGCTGTACTCTGCGGCGGGGTAACCGAACTGATCAGGGCCGGGTTTGATACCCTGGTGGAAGCCGGCTATCAACCTGAGGTGGCCTATTTTGAGTGTCTGCACGAGATGAAGCTGATCGTCGATCTCATATACGAAGGCGGCATAACCAACATGAGGTACTCCATAAGCGACACCGCCGAGTATGGAGACCTGGTCACCGGACCACGAATTATTAACGAGGATACCCGGCTGGAAATGAAACAGGTTCTGGAAGAGATCCGGAACGGCTCTTTTGCCCGGGAGTGGATATTGGAAAACCAGGTAGGGAAACCCGTATATAATGCACTCAAAAAGCAGGGAGAGGAACACCTTATAGAGCAGGTTGGCAGGAGGCTGAGGAGTATGATGCCCTGGTTAAAGGAGATAAAGTAGAACCCGACAACTTTATTAATCAGGAAAAAAATGAAGTTGAGCGGGGAAAATCTTTCAGGTAAACTGAGACATCCCCGCTTTTATCTTGCTTCCACAGTTTAGTGGGATAAAGGGAACACAAATATATGTTAATGGATTTATTGAGGAATAGAGGGTGAGTCAATGGCAGAGCGGATTTATCTATTGGATACCACCCTGCGGGATGGTGAACAGAGTCCGGGAGTAAGCCTGAATTCTCATGAGAAGCTGGAAATCGCTCTACAACTGGCCCGCATGGGGGTAGATGTGATAGAGGCCGGTTTCCCGGTTATCTCCCGGGGGGATTTTGAAGGGGTCAGGATGATCGCGGAAAAGGTAAAGGGTCCGGTGATCGCCGGTCTGGCCCGGGCTGCCAAAGGAGATATTGATGCGGCCTGGAGAGCCATCAAAGTAGCGGAGAATCCCCGAATTCATACGTTTTTGGCTACTTCTGATATCCATCTTAAATACAAGTTACAGAAGAGTCGGGAGCAGGTTCTGCAGCAGGCCGAGGAAGCGGTACGCTATGCCAAGCAGTATGTCAGTGATGTAGAGTTTTCCGCCGAAGATGCTTCGCGCAGTGATTTTGACTATCTCTGTCAGGTAGTGGAACGGGTTATAGACGCCGGGGCTACGGTGGTCAATCTGCCGGATACGGTAGGGTATGCGGTTCCTGAGGAATTCGGCGATTTTATCCGCCGCATTATGGAACGGGTTCCCAACATGCACCGGGCCATCCTGAGCGTGCACTGCCACAATGACCTGGGGCTGGCGGTGGCCAATTCCCTGGCGGCTGTTAAGAACGGCGCCAAACAGGTGGAGGGTACGATAAACGGGATTGGTGAACGGGCAGGCAATGCCAGTCTGGAAGAGTTCATCATGACCCTTTACACCCGCAGGTCAATATATCAAAAGGAACTAAATATTGATTACCGGGAGATCTACCGTACATCGCGGATGGTCAGCTCCATAACCGGCATGGCCATCCAGCCCAACAAGGCTGTGGTGGGCAAGAATGCCTTTGCCCATGAGTCAGGGATTCACCAGGATGGGGTTCTGAAGGAGAGGACTACCTATGAGATCATGAGCCCTGAACTGATAGGTCTCCCCAAGAGCAATCTGGTTCTGGGCAAGCATTCCGGCCGCCATGCTTTCAATGAGAAACTCAAAGAACTTGGTTTCAGCCTGAATGAAGAAGAGCTTAACCGCGCTTTCCAGCGGTTTAAGGACCTGGCAGACAAGAAAAAAGAGGTTACCGACCATGATATTGAGGCCCTGGTCAAGGATGAGATCTGGGTGATACCGGAGCGCTTCAAACTACAGTATCTACATTTTACCGGGGGCAGTACCGTGGTGCCGACAGCTACCGTCGGGCTTGTGGGGGCCAGGGGTCTGGTGGAGGAGGCCGCTTGTGGAGATGGACCGGTGGAGGCCGCCTGCAATGCCATTGATCGCATAACCGGCCTGCCGGGAAGCCTGGTTGAATACAAGCTGAATGCGGTAACCGGCGGGAAGGATGCCCAGGGGGAGGTTGTGGTCAAGGTTGCGGTAGGCAACCTCAAGGTCCTGGGACGTGGACTGTCAACGGACGTAATAGAGGCCAGCGTTAAGGCTTACATAAACGCCATAAACAAAGCGGCCTATGAAATAAGCAAACCAGATCAGGTGGGAGGAGTTGTCGACTTAAATGGGAATGACGATAACAGAAAAAATCTTGGCTAGACATGCGGGGAAGGAAGAAGTCCATCCGGGGGAATTGTTAAACTGCCGGGTTGACGTGGTCCTGGGCAACGATGTCACCACGCCGGTTGCCATCGAGGAATTCGAGAAACTCGGCCTTGAACGGGTATTTGACCCCACCCGGATCGTGCTGGTGCCGGATCATTTTACTCCCAACAAGGATATCAAGTCGGCCGAACAGGCCAAGCGCATGCGGGATTTTGTCAGGAAACACGGTATTGTCAACTACTTTGAAATCGGACGCATGGGCATAGAACACTGTCTGCTTCCGCAGGAGGGGTTGGTCCTGCCCGGGGAGCTGATAATCGGTGCCGACAGCCATACCTGCACCTACGGGGCCTTGGGGGCTTTCTCCACCGGGGTGGGTTCTACCGATATGGCCGCAGCTATGGCCACCGGAGAGGCCTGGTTCAAGGTGCCGGAAACCATTCGGTTTGTATTCTACGGGGAACTACCACCCTATATAAGCGGCAAGGATTTGATCCTGAGGGTTATCGGTGATATCGGGGTTGATGGTGCCCGCTACATGGCCATGGAATTCACCGGGCCGGTTATCGACTCCCTATCAATGGATAACCGCTTCACCATGGCCAACATGGCCATTGAAGCCGGTGGAAAGAACGGGATAATAGCTCCCGATGATATTACCCTCAACTATGTCAACGGCAGGAACAAACGCGAATTCACCCTCTGCTACAGTGATCCGGATGCCCGGTATGCGGAGATCCGGGAGTACGATGTTACCGGCATGGAGCCTTTGGTGGCCCTCCCCCACCTCCCGGAAAACACAAGGAACGTCAGCGAAGTGGCCGGAATCACCATTGACCAGGTGGTGATTGGCAGCTGCACCAACGGCCGTATGGAGGACCTGGAGATCGCGGCCGAGATTCTCCGGGGGAAAAGGGTCCACTCCGAGACCCGTCTGATAGTCTTCCCGGGAACTCAGGAGATCTATCTGGAGGCCCTGAAAAAAGGAATCATCGAGGTATTTATTGAATCCGGGGCGGCAGTAAGCACCCCAACCTGTGGGCCGTGCCTGGGAGGGCATATGGGAATCCTGGCCCGGGGTGAAAGGGCCCTCGCCACTACCAATCGGAACTTTGTGGGCAGGATGGGGGACCCCGGGAGCGAGGTCTACCTCTCATCCCCGGCGGTGGCTGCGGCTTCCGCCATCAAGGGAGCAATAACTCCGCCGTGGGAGGTGAAGTAGATGAACTTAACCGGAAGGGTGCACAAGTTTGGATCCGATGTGGATACCGACGCCATTATCCCAGCCCGCTACCTTAACACTTCGGACCCGGCGGAACTGGCCAAACACTGTATGGAGGACGCTGATCCGTCTTTTCCTTCCCGGGTTAACCGCGGTGATATTATCGTAGCGGACAAAAACTTTGGCTGCGGCAGCTCCCGGGAGCATGCCCCGATTGCCATCAAGGCTGCCGGAGTTTCCTGTGTTATCGCCCGGTCATTTGCCCGGATCTTCTATCGCAACTCAATCAATATCGGGCTGCCGATTCTGGAATGTCCCCAGTGCGTCGATGAGGTGCAGGAGGGTGACACCCTGGAAGTGGACCTGCTCCAGGGAGAGATCAGAAACCTATCCCGTGAGAAGACGTACCTGGCCGAACCTTTTCCCGGTTTTATGCAGGAGATAATTGGTAAAGGCGGGCTGATAAACTACGTCAAGGAGAAGGTGAAGTAGCTTGTACAGGATAGCAGTACTTCCCGGAGACGGGATTGGAGCAGAGATCGTACCCGAGGCCGTCAAGGCGCTGCAGGCTATAGGAGAAAAGTATGGCCACCGGTTTGATTTTCAGGAAGGCCTGGTGGGGGGAACTGCCATAGATGCCGTGGGGAAACCCCTGCCGGATGAAACCCTTAAACTCTGCCAGGAAAGTCAGGCGGTTCTGCTGGGGGCCATTGGGGGACCCAAGTGGGAGGATTTGGCGGTAGAGCTGCGCCCCGAGGTGGGAGCGCTTTTGCCACTGCGCAAGCACCTGGGGCTATATGCCAACCTGCGCCCTGCTTTCCTGTTTCCGGATCTGGTCGAGGCCTCGACGCTGAAGCCCGAAGTAATCCGGGACATTGACATTCTGGTAGTTCGGGAGTTGACCGGAGGTCTGTATTTTGGGGAGAAAAGCCGGAAGCAGAGCGAGGAGGGGGAAATCGCCGTTGACGTATGCACCTACTCCGATATGGAGATAGAGAGGATCTGTCGCCTGGCCTTTGAAATCGCCCGCAAAAGGAGAAAACACCTGACCTCGGTAGACAAGGCCAATGTAATTGAGACCTCCCGCCTGTGGCGTGAGGTGGTCAGCAGGCTGGCCGCCGAATACCCGGATGTGGAATTGACTCATATGTATGTTGATAACTGTGCCATGCAGTTGATTCGCCATCCCCGGCAGTTCGATGTGATTGTTACCGAAAACCTGTTTGGGGACATACTGACCGATGAGGCCTCCATGCTGACCGGTTCCATTGGTATGCTGCCCTCCGCTTCACTGGGCGGTGCAGTAGGACTGTATGAACCTTCTCACGGCTCGGCTCCAGATATTGCCGGACAGAAAAAAGCCAATCCACTGGCAACCATCCTCTCCGCGGCCATGATGCTGGAGTACTCTTTCAATCTGGTAGAGGAAGCACGAGAGATTGAGGATGCGGTACGCCTGGTATTGAGCGAAGGTTATCGCACCCCCGACATTTTCGAGGAGGGCAGGATTCAGGTTAACACACAACAGATGGGGGATCTGGTAGCACGAAAAATTAGAGAGAGGGGTAAATAGGTTTGGGGATAAGAAGCTAAACATTTATATCTACGACACCACATTGAGAGATGGTTCACAGGGTGAGGGGATTTCGCTGTCGGTGGAAGATAAATTAAAGATTGCCCAACGCTTGGACCAACTGGGGGTTTCATATATCGAGGGCGGTTGGCCGGGCAGCAATCCCAAGGACATTGAATTTTTCCACCGGGTATCAGAACTCAATCTGGAATTTGCCAGGATTGCGGCTTTTGGCAGTACTCGCAAACCGGGAATACCGGTTCAGCAGGATGCCAACATCCAGGCTCTGGTTGAAAGCCAGGTCCAGGTAGCCACGATTTTTGGGAAGGCCTGGGATTTTCATGTGCTGAAGGCCCTGGAAACCACCCTGGAGGAGAATTTGGCCATGGTTCGGGATACGGTAAGATACCTAAAGAATCGCGGCATGGAAGTTATCTTCGATGCAGAGCACTTCTTTGACGGTTACAAAAACAATCCCGAATACGCGCGTGAGGTATGCCTGACCGCTCAGGAAGCGGGGGCCGACTGGGTGGTCCTGTGTGATACCAACGGCGGCTGTATGACCTGGGAGATAGAGGACATCGTACAGCAGATGAAGAAGTACCTGTCGGTTCCTCTGGGCATACATGTGCACAATGACGGGGGGACTGCGGTGGCCAATTCCCTGGCCGCAGTCAGGCAGGGGGTTACCCAGGTACAGGGGACGATGAACGGCTACGGCGAACGCTGCGGCAATGCTGATTTATGCGCCATCATACCTAATTTGGAGCTTAAAATGAACCACTACTGTCTTCCCCCGGGCAGGCTGAAGCGGCTGACGGAGACCTCGCGGTACATCAGTGAAGTGGCCAACATGCCCCATGCCAATAACCAGCCCTATGTGGGGCACGGTGCCTTTGCTCATAAAGGCGGCATCCATGTCAGTGCCCTCTTAAAGAACTCCCAGACCTACGAACACACCTTCCCGGAGGCGGTGGGCAATCACCGGAGGGTGCTGGTTTCGGAGCTATCGGGAACCTCAAACCTGCTCTACAAGGCCCGGGAATTTGATCTGGATGTAAACATGTACGATGCTACCAGCCGTCAGATAATTCGTGAGATCAAGGAGCTGGAAAATGAAGGTTTCCAGTTTGAAGGGGCCGAGGCCTCCCTGGAACTGCTGCTGCACAAGGCCTTCGGACAGTTCCGGGAATACTTTCAGTTGGTTAACCTGAAGATCATTGTGGAAAAAAGGGAGGACAACGGCATGGCCGCCGAGGCCATCATTAAAGTAAAGGTTGACGAAGAGGTGGTTCACACTGCTGCCGAAGGCGACGGGCCGGTTAATGCCCTGGACAACGCCCTGCGTAAAGCCCTGGTCGACTTTTTCCCCACCGTGGAGCAGATGCAGCTCAGTGACTACAAGGTGCGGGTATTGGATGGGACCGCCGGAACATCGGCCACCGTACGGGTATTGATTGAATCAACCAACGGAGTGGAGAAGTGGAGTACGGTAGGGGTTTCTGAGAACATTATCGAAGCCAGTTGGCAGGCCATGGTTGACAGTATAAATTACCTGTTATTGAAAGAAAGCAAGAAACCGGAATCCGGCTGCTGAGGGGGCGGTCGGCGACACGGAGTGGCCGGCCGCACTTGAGACTGCCTGATCCAACTGGGTCAACAATTGAATTCCATTGCTGATAACGCTGCCCGCATATTGTAAACAGCGTTATTATTTTTGAATATCTTAGATCAGGGTGTTGGAAAGCTCTTGAACCTGAAAAGTTATTCATATTGCTTGTCATTAAAAAGAGGAAGGGGAAGGGATTGAAAGAATAGAATTATTATGAATATTCAGCAGATGCTTAATGCCGAAAGTCCGCAGATCATGTAAGAAAGGAGGGCTTGAATGTTTAAGAGCAAGGTCAATCACCGGGCTTTGCTGGACAGCATCGGGATGCCCGTGCTATCGCTCAGCAAGGACTGGAGGATCAGTTACGTTAACGAAGCTTACGCCGAAATGTATGACTGTACAGTGGCGGAATTGGAAGGGCGAAAACTGCTGGACCTGTTCCCCGAAACGGTAGGTACACCTTCCTACCTGGCCTACATGCAGGTTATTGAGACCAGACAGGCCAAAGCAGTTCAGATTGAATACCAGGGCCGCAAGTATCGCGAAACTATTTGTCCGGCACCCAATGGTCTGATATCCATAATCCATGAGATACCTGGAGAAAAACCGAGTCTAAACATATCCGATGCCGAATACCGTGCGATTTTTGATGAAGTGAATGATGCCCTGTTTATATACGATGTTCGCAGCGCTACTATCCTCGATGCCAATCAAAGAGCCTGTCAGATGTTTGGTTATAGTCTGGAGGAATTCAGGCAGTTGGGGGTGGCGGATCTCAGTGCGGATGAGCCCCCAATGACCAGAGATGTAATCACCCAGTGGATAAAGAAGGTAGCTTCTAACAGCCCCCAGACACAGGTAGTGGAATGGCTGGTTAAAGATCGTTCGGGGCGTGCGTTCTGGGCGGAAGTCAAGTGCAAAAGCACCTATGTTCAGAACCGGGAATACTTCCTGGCTATAATCCGGGATATCACTGATATCAAGGAAACCCGGCGCAAACTCAAGGACAGCATGGATCGCTATATCGAACTGTTTGAAAACTCCAGCGATCTTATCTACGTCCACGATCTGGAGGGCAACTATCTCCGGGCAAATAAAATGGTGGAGAAAGCTACCGGTTACTGGCAGGAAGAACTGCTGAACATGAACGTCAATCAGCTGATTGCCGAGGAGTGCCGACCACAGCACGAAAGGTACCTGGCTTTCGGAAGACGTATGGCCCAGCAGAAAAAGGGTAAACATAAACCCCTGACCTACGAAACCGAGATAATTACCAAACATGGCGCCCGCGTATATCTGGAGGTAAGTGCATGGCTTATTTACAAGGAACATGAAGCCGTAGCCATTCAGGGTATTGCCCGGGACATCACTGCGCGCAAGATAGAGGAAATAGCCCTCAAGGAATCAAACCAGTTCATGGTTGATTTTGTTGAATACCTGCCGGATGCGGTCATGGCTATTGACCTGGAGGGAAAGGTTACGGTATGGAACCATGCCATGCAGGATCTTACCGGGGTTCCGGCCGAGAAAATGCTGGGGCGGGGCAATTATGAATACGCAGTGCCTCTATACGGCAAAAAAAGGCCGATCCTTATAGACCTGGTACTCCGTCCTGAGAATATTGAGCGGGATTATGCCGAGATAAAACAGGAACACTATGTTTTAACCGACGTGGTAGACGTACCGGCGCTGAAGGGGGGAAGGCGTAAACTGTGGGCTAGGGCGGTTCCCCTGTACGACAGAGAGGGTAACCTGATCGGTGCCATTGAGGCCTTGAGAGATATGACCGAACATCAGAGAATTATGGAGGCCAAAACCCGGTCATGACTGCAGTCGCAACCGCTGACGGTGCAACAACTGGTGCGGGAGCGGGATGATGGGTTATTATACCTGAACCATATACATGTTCGCCGGCCGGTGAGTGAATCACCGGTGACGAGCCGCAAGATAACCTGCTTAATACTGTGTAACAGTCTGACAGCCCTGCTGAAAAAGGCGGGGTTCGTTTTTCTCCGGGGAGCTCGGCAGCGATCCGATATTCCCGGGTTATTTCGATATGAAGGAGGAACAAACATGAAGGTTGAGCGGAGACCGACTGCCAGTTTATACCCGGTGCCCGTGGTCCTGGTAACCAGCGCTGATCAGGATGGAAAACCGAATATCATCACCATCGCCTGGGCAGGTGTGGTCTGTTCCCAGCCACCGATGGTCGGGATTGCTATTCGGCCCAGCCGCTATTCACACCAATTGATCAGCCGTTCACAGGAACTGGTGGTCAATATCCCTTCTGCAGATCATCTGAGCCGGGTCGACTATTGTGGAATGGTTTCAGGACGCGATGTGGATAAGTTCCAGGCCACCGGATTTACACCTCTGCCGGCTTCCCGGGTCAGACCACCGCTGATCAAGGAATGTCCGGTAAATCTGGAATGTGTGGTTCGACATATTCTGCCCCTGGGAAGTCACGACCTCTTTGTGGCTGAGATTGTGGCCGACCATGCGGATGAGGAGGTGCTTGATGGGAGCGGCCGGGTTGATCCCAAGCGGGCCAAGCCTTTGGCCTACAACAGTCAGCAGAGATACTGGAGTATTGACATGGAGATTGGCACTTACGGGATTTCCAGGAAAAACAGAGCGCTTTAGCGGCGCGGCTTACGGACGGTTCTCAGGAGCGGACGGGGAGGGCGGATTCTCCGTCCCCCATCCGTTACCGCGAAGATTTTACGAGCATTCTCGTTGACGTGTTCCTGCCTGCAGGTCGGCTGCGAACATCATCACTCCACTCCGGTCCTTTCACCGCCGTTAGGGTCTGGATAGGCGGCATTTTGTGCTATCATAGTTATCTCTAGTATAATATAGGGGTAAAATTTTTGGAGGAACAAGCAGTGAATCTGGAAGTACTGGCAGCCCTGGCTTCTGATCCGATCAGGCTCCTTGTCAATCTCGGCGATATAATCATTGTATCTTATGTCTGCTACCGTCTGCTGCTGCTTATCCGGGGAACCCGGGCCGAGCAGCTCTTGAAGGGCCTTATTATACTCTTGGGCTTTTCCGCGGTATCACGCTGGATGGGATTCAGTGCCGTGAATTGGCTGATCAACAAGGTATGGACTGGAATATTTATTGCCCTGCCGGTGGTGTTCCAGCCTGAACTGCGCCGGGCCCTGGAGCAGTTGGGAAGGGGCAGCTTTTTCTCCCACCGTATGATGGACAGGACTCCCGATATTGAGCGCCACGTGGAAGAAGTCATCACCGCAGTAGAGGAGCTGTCCCGTTTCCGGATCGGCGCCCTGATTGTCTGGAGGCGCGAGACTGGTATTGACGACTATTCCGAAATCGGGATTGATGTTGATGCGGCCATCTCATCCGAGCTGTTAATAAACATCTTTACCCCCAACACCCCGCTGCACGATGGCGCAGTAATAATAAGCCAGGGGCGGATTCGCCGGGCCGGGGCCTTTCTGCCGCTCAGCGACAACCCCAATCTGGAAAAAAACCTGGGAACCAGGCACCGGGCAGCAGTGGGGATATCGGAGGTAAGTGATGCCCTGGCGATTGTGGTTTCGGAAGAGACGGGAGGCCTGGCTTTGGCCCGGGAGGGAACACTGACCAGGGGGCTTGACAGCCGGGCGCTCAAAGCAATCCTGCTCCAGGAACTGCGGGATCAATACTCCCGTAAACAGATCATATGGCGGAAACGGGAGGATAAGCATGAATAAAACGAGCACCTGGCATCTAAAAGTAGTTTCGGTGATAATGGCCGTGCTCTTGTGGCTTTTTATCACCAATGAGAATGTAATTATCAAGCAGCAGGATGTCGCCGGGGTTAGCTTGAAATGCATTAATCTAAGTCCCGGTCTGTCGGCTTCTTATCCCGAGGAGGTCAGTGTCAGTATTGTAGGCACTCCGCGCAGCGCCCGGGAAATCAGCGCTTATATAGACTTGAAGGATAAGGAACCCGGGGTGTATACGGTACCAGTACGGGTGGAACAGATGCCCGGTACCCGGGTCTCTTCAGTCACACCGGCCGAGGTCAGGGTGGAGATTACTGAGAGCGGGGAGTATATCTTCCCGGTATCCTACCGGGTGAGAGAGGAGCCCCCGGCCGGCTACCGGGTGGCTGGAATCGATGTAACCCCGGAGAAATGTGTGGTACGAGGGGACTTGGAAAAAATAAATCGAGTAGATTCGCTGGTTATTCATCTGGATCTGGGTTCGTTGCGGGATACAGCGGCACTTGCTACCCAGGTGACCGCACTGGACGGATTTGGAAAGCCGGTTACCGGGGTGGAAATCATGCCCGGTGAGGTACAGGCTTATGTAGTCATAGAAAAGGTAAGCAGCTATACCGTGGTGGCGGTTAGTCCTTCCCTGACCGGGAAATCGCCGGAAGGATTTGTTGTCGGGGAAACGGCCACCGTTCCCTCAAAGGTGACCCTGATCGGTTCTGAACAGGACCTGGCCGGGATTGAATCCGTGAAAACAAAACCGGTAGATATCTCCGGGAGAAACCAGAGCTTTAGACAGGAGGTTGAGTTGGCCGCGATACCGGGGATTGAGATCTTTCCCCAGCAGGTAACGGTCATGGTGGATATATCTGCCGCTGAACAGCAGGAAGAGCCTGTTCAGTAATAGATTTGGTGTAACCAAATCGACCGGAGTTTATTAGAATATAATAGTTACTGCCTGCAGAAGGATACAAGCAATAATTACTGCATGGTTAAAGGGGAGGAAGAAAACAGTGGGTAATCTATTTGGAACTGATGGCGCCAGGGGAATAGCCAACCAGGAGCTGACACCGGAGCTTGCTTTCAAGCTGGGTCGTGCGGGGAGCTTTGTGCTTTCCCACAAGGTAGCACGTCCCCGCATCCTGGTAGGCCGGGATACCCGGATTTCCGGGGATATGCTGGAATCAGCCCTGGTGGCGGGGATCTGTTCAGTAGGGGCCGATGTCCTTAAGGCCGGGGTTATACCTACTCCAGGCGTAGCCTACCTGACCCAAAAATACCAGGCTTCCTGCGGAGTGGTTATTTCGGCTTCCCATAACCCGATGGAGTACAACGGCATCAAGTTTTTTGGTCCCGAGGGCTACAAGCTGCCGGATGAGGTGGAAGATGAGATCGAAAGACTGGTTTTTAACCAGGATGAGATCCGGGTACGCCCGGAGGGCGGTGATATTGGCAGGGTCTACGAACTGGATAAAGCGTCGCAGAACTATATAAATTTCTTAATGAGATGTTATCGCGGTACCAGGGACCTGAAGGGGCTCAAAGTCGTGGTTGACTGTGCCAACGGCGCCGCTTATGAAGTGGCACCGCAGATGTGGGAAGAGATGGGGACCAAGGTGATACCGATTCACAACCAGCCCAGCGGCCTCAATATCAATGAACGCTGCGGCTCAACCTACCCGGGAGCGTTGAGAAGAGCAGTGCTGGAACACCACGCCGATCTGGGGGTCGCCTATGACGGTGATGCCGATCGGGTAGTGGCAGTCGACGAGCGCGGCAACATCATTGACGGCGATCATATTATGGTAATCTGCGGCCTGCACCTGCAGCGCTCATCGCTGCTTAATCCCCCCAAGGTTGTGACTACGGTGATGAGCAATATTGGGCTCGATATTGCCTTCCGGCGGGAGAAGGTGGAGGTATTGAGCTGTCAGGTTGGGGACCGCTACGTACTGGAGAGGATGCAGGAGAGCGGTGCCCGGCTGGGAGGGGAGCAGTCCGGACATATAATATTTCTTGATTATGCTACTACCGGTGACGGACTCCTGTCTTCCCTTAAATTGGCTGAGGTCATGCGGGAGACCGGCCTGCCGCTTTCGGAGCTGGCTCGTGAGATGGAGCAGTATCCCCAGATGCTGATAAACCTTGACATTAAGGATAAGGATTCTATTCTTAATAGTATGGAAGTTCAGGATGCCATCCGCCAGGCTGAAGAAAGGCTTGGCGAGTGGGGCAAGGTTCTGGTGAGGCCCTCAGGGACCGAACCGAAAATAAGGATCATGGCCCAGGGTCCTGATGAGTTCCTACTGCAGGAGGTGGTGGATAAGATAAAAACAGCCGTGCTGAAGGTCAAGTGAAGGGAGGAGATAGCGGTTAATAATTAAATATGGTTAAAACTCCGGCTGTTGAGAGAGCCGTAAAGTATGCAAGCGCCTGAACCCGCACCAACCAGGTGATAATACCGGTGTGGGTTGACGAGGTAGGGGTTAATCGAAATGTTCGGCGGATGCCCCTCGGTGTACCACCATCGTTAGCCGGTCTACAAAACCCTCCAGTAATGGGGGAACAAAAAGGCCGGTCTGTGGTTTTTGATGCAAGGAGGTCGCGAGAAATTGTGTGGAATAATTGGTTATGCAGGCTACCGGGATGCCATCCCGGAGATTATAGAAGGATTGAAGAAACTGGAGTATCGCGGATGTGACTCAGCCGGAGTGGCGGTTATAACCGATGACGGTCTCTGGATAGAGAAACGCGAGGGCCGTCTGTCCCGGTTGGAGGATTATCTCAACGGAAAACCTCAGGCTACCATCGGCGTGGGCCATACCCGCTGGGCCACCCACGGTATCCCCAGCGATGTCAATGCCCACCCGCATGTCGATTGCCAGGGGAATTTTGCGGTGGTTCATAACGGGATCATAGAGAACTTTAGCCCTTTGCGGCGCTGGCTGGAGCAAAAAGGACACGTATTTCAATCGCAAACCGATACCGAGGTACTGTCCCATCTGATTGAAGACTGCTACCAGGGCGACCTGGTGGAAGCGGTTCGGAATGCTGTTGCCCACCTTAAAGGTTCTTATGCCATAGCAGTGGTAAGCCCGAAAGAACCGGATAAGATTGTGGCCGTCCGCAAGGACAGCACGATGATGGTAGGAATTGGAGAACGGGAGTTCTTTCTGGCTTCCGATATACCGGCCGTTCTGGCCCGAACCAACCGGTTCTACGTCCTGGAAGATGGAGAAATGGCGGTCCTTACCCCGACCGGGGTCCGGCTCAGCAGCGTTGTTGATGGGAATGAGATTCACAAGGATGTATTTACGGTGGACTGGGATCCCATACAGGCGGAGAAAAACGGGTATCCTCATTTTATGCTCAAGGAGATCCATGAACAGCCCCGGGCTCTGCGGGACACCATGCGGGGAAGGATTGCTGATGGCAGGATTGAGTTTCCCGATGTCCAACTGGATTTGTTCCTGCAGGATGTCCAGAAGGTATTCATCGTGGGCTGCGGTACCGCATACCATGCCGGAATGGTGGGCAGGTATTTGATTGAAAAGCTGGCGCGGGTACCGGTAGAGGTGGACATTGCCTCCGAATTCCGTTACCGGGAGGTACTCTGGCCGGAAAAATCCATTTTGATTGTGGTCAGCCAATCCGGGGAAACCGCCGACACCTTGGCAGTGCTGAGGGAAGCTAAAAGACGCGGAGTCAAAATCCTGGCCGTGACCAATGTGGTGGGCAGCTCAGTGGCCCGGGAAGCCGATGCTGTCTTGTACACCTGGGCGGGACCGGAGATTTCCGTGGCTTCTACCAAGGCCTACTCCACCCAGGTGCTGTTGATGTATATGATCGCCATATTCATGGCTGAACAGAGGGGGACCCTCCCGCCAGAGGTCATAACAGGAATGGTTAAAGAGCTTGCCGCCCTCCCGGATAAGATCCTGCAGGTCCTGGAGTGCTCGGCAGGAGTGGAAGCCATCACCGGTAAGTACCACCAGGCTTCCAGTGCCTTTTTCCTGGGCAGAGGTCTGGACCACATGATAGCGCTGGAAGGAGCCCTGAAGCTCAAGGAGATCTCCTATATCCACGCCGAGGCCTATGCGGCCGGAGAGCTTAAACACGGTACCCTGGCCTTGATTGAGGAAGGCGTTCCTGTGATCTCACTGATCACCCAGGATGACCTGCAGGACAAGATGATGTCAAATATCAAAGAAGTCAAGGCCCGTAAAGGAACTATAATAGGAATAACCAAAGAGGGGATGGCCAAAATTATCGAGGAATGCGACGAAGTTGTCACCATTCCCAATGCTGATCAGTTGTTCACCCCCTTGCTTTCGGTTATACCCCTGCAGCTCCTGGCCTACCACATGGCCGTCGCCCGCGGCTGCGACGTCGACAACCCGCGGAACCTGGCCAAGTCGGTGACGGTGGAGTAGGTAGTCTCCGCTGAAACGTAATAGTAGATAAGAATAATGACTTCAAAAAAGAGAACAGAGTCTCAAATCAACCGGTCACTTTCCACGAGGTGACCGGTTTCTTAATCTATTCAATATGTAACGCGAGAAGTGCTTCTGGAGAAAGTGTCATAAAGTAAGAATGCTCAACAGGTAAACTACCACCCATGACTATATTAGAATGCATTATGGCAGAAAAAATATTCAAACAGATAAAAGGTAATACAATTATTTATAGAGAAGTAATAAGGCTAATCTCCGCGAAAGGACGACGAAATATGGGCTTAATGAATAACCATAATCCACTTCATGAATCCTATTTGTGTGGTGAACAGGATTGCATTCCATATGCTACACCTTCGTCTATCGCTAACAACAATGATATTCTTATTAGAATAAGGAAGTCAGTTATGAATAAAGAGCCAGTTCAGGGATTGACTCACACTTTTTATAGATACCCTGCACGGTTCTCGCCCATATTTGCTAATGCCATGATTCAGGCTTTTACGAAGCCTGGTGACCTTGTTATCGATCCCTTTATGGGAGGTGGAACAACTCTTGTTGAGTCAGCTGCTATGGGTAGGTCCGCAATTGGAACCGATATTAATTCGTTAGCCGTTTTTATCGCAAAGGTTAAAACCACTCCACTTACAAACGACGAGATCCAGTCTATAAAGGATTGGACTAAAGCTGTACCAGATAAGTTAAATCTACACAGGCCGCCGATACGAGCCACAGAATGGATAGAGCGGGGTTATCAAAAAAACATCACGGGACGGCGTTTATGGCCAATTCGAAAGACCTTAGAATTTGTACTTTATGAAATAGATAACTTAACATCCCAGAATGCGAGGGACTTTATAAAATGCGCATTACTTAGAACAGCACAGTGGGCGCTTGATTGCCGAAGTATAATTCCATCTGCGAAAGAATTCAGGTATCAGTTTTTCGTATTCATAAAAGAAATGTTAGACGGTATAATTGCGTATTCAACAGCTGTTGAATCTCAATATCAACGTAACAAAGTAACTCCCAAAGTTCACTGTTTACAACAATCGGTTCACGATCTGAAAAACACAGTTGAAATTAAACAGTATGATGCTCCAGCTTTAATTTTGACTTCCCCTCCATATCCAGGGGTCCATGTATTGTATAATCGCTGGCAAATCCAGGGGCGAAAAGAAACACCGGCTCCTTATTGGATAATCGGTAGTGCTGATTCAAAGTCTGAGAGTTACTATAGTCTTGGAAGCCGAAAGCAACCCGGTTTAGAAAGATACTACGAAGAACTACTGTCAGCTTTTAAGTCCTTGGCTGCGGTTTCAAGCTCAAGTACCATATTAGTTCAGATGGTGGCTTTTTCAAACCCCGATTGGCAAATGGAAAAATATTTGGCATGCCTTAATGAAGCCGGCTTTGAAGAAATCTTTTTTCCATACATGGCCATCTCTTCCGACAACCGCCTTTGGCGGGTTATTCCGAATCGCAAATGGTATGCGGTCCAGCATGCTAGCATTAGTTCAAATCAAGAAGTTGTATTATTTCATCGGTTGGCGCGTTAATGATTTTAACTACTCTATATTTAATTCACCCAATGTTTCTATCATCGGAATTAAAAGGGGAGCAAGTGCTTGGCTCATTTCTTCAACTTGTGTTTCGATTGTGTGTTCATCTGTTGTGAACGGTAAAATAAAAGGGAGAAAAATTGGCCAATAAAAACGGAGAATATTTACCGCAATGTTCCAGACCAGCTAAAATTGTTTGTTGAAAGACAACAATTTAGCAG
>LFRU01000013.1:0-11563 GCA_001512495.1 Syntrophothermus sp. DTU052
TGGCCAGTAAATCATGGGGAACCAAACGATACATGAACATGAACCACCTGTATGATATGCAAAAGGAAGAGTCTAATCAGGTAGCTGGCTAGGTTGGTTTCCAAGCGGTTGGATTCAAATTTGCGAAAAAATCTTGACGGTACCGGAATTGTCTGGAATAATAAGATAAAACGATGCTTAGAGCATCTTTAGGCCCGCCGCGATTGCTTTCGCATGTGGGCCGCAAGAATTCGGGCCAAATCATGTTGGAAGTGCGATGCGGGGGTTCTATTTTCGAGAAATCTTTGCAGCAAAGGCTTGCTTCTGAGGAAGAAAACGTCTCAAATCCTTCTCCAGGCCTCTTATTTCACCTTTCGACGCCCAGGTTGGTGTTCGCCGGTTTGCCTGATATTCGTTGGGCGATTATAATTCATATTAACACTCCTGCATACTACCTGATTAGCCCAAGTAAAGTTCACAATTGAAGAGAGGTGATATTCGTGGTTTATGCTGTGATTCTGGCCGGCGGCACAGGCGAACGGTTTTGGCCATTGTCCAGGCAGGACAACCCCAAGCAGTTCCTGCGCCTCTTTGGAGAGCAGACCATGCTGCAGCAGACGGTGTCACGTGTGGCAGAATTGGTTGAACCGGATCATATCTATGTGGTGACTGGACAGCAGTATCATCAGCAGGTTGTGTCTCAGCTATCACAACTCCCACTGCCGAATATCATCTGTGAACCGTTTGGCCGAGATACCGCCCCTGCCATCGGCCTTGCTGCCGAGTACATTAATCGCCGGGACCCCGGAGGAACGATGGTGGTTCTTCCAGCCGACCATTACATAACCGATGTCCACGGGTTTCATGAGTGCCTGGACGCGGCCTTTGATGCCGCTGCCAGCGGGGAATGGCTGGTTACCATCGGGATCAGGCCGTCGGAACCGGCCACCGGTTACGGGTACATCCGTATGGGCAAGATCAAGGAAGAATATGCAGGCATACCCGTCTACCGCGTTCTGGAATTCAAAGAGAAACCGGATGTTGAGCGGGCGAGGTATTATCTAAGAGAAGGCAATTATCTTTGGAACAGCGGCATGTTTATATGGAGAGTGGATCTCATCAGAAGCCTTTTTATGCAGTTTCTGCCCGATGTTGCCCGGGGGCTGGAGGCTATAGGAAAGAGCCTGGGTACCCCGGAACATTCGCAGGTGCTGGTGAAGGAATACCGGAGGTTCCCTCGGATATCTGTAGATTACGGCATTTTGGAGAAATGCAGCCAGGTGCTGGTGATTCCGGCGCGCTTTGACTGGGATGATGTGGGTTCCTGGACCTCCTGGCAGCAGCACCAGGCGGCGGACGAGAATGGCAATGTCCATCAAGGCCAAAGAGGCGTGTTCCTTGACACCCGGAACAGCTTGATTTACTCGCCTGAGCGGATGGTGGCCACCCTGGGGGTGGAGGACCTGATAATTGTAAACACTGATGACTGCCTTTTGGTTTGTCACCAGGACCGGGCCCAGGAAATCAAAAAGGTGGTAGAGGAGATGAAACTGGCCGGCTACCATGCTTTTCTATAATTTACAAAGTGAAAGGGATGATTACCCGATGATCAATGGATTCTCCGCCAAAGGTGTTAAGCAGATGCTCGACTATATCCATGGTCTGCCTGAACAACTGGAATACTGTCTGGAGCAGGATTACCGGATTCCCATAGCCAGTGGGATATCCAACGTGGTTGTTGCAGGTATGGGGGGGTCGGCCATCGGAGGGGATGTGCTCCGATGCTGCCTCAACACCCGGAAGTCGGTGCCGGTGCTGGTCAGCCGTGATTACCGCCTGCCGGGATTTGTCGGTCGGGATTCCCTGGTTCTGGCGGTAAGCTACTCCGGCAACACTGAAGAAACCATAAGCGCCTTTGAAGATGCGAGAGCGAAGGGTGCTCAGATAGCGGTCGTTACCACCGGGGGCCAATTAGGTTCCCTGGCTGAAAAAGCCGGGATTCCCCTTATCACTATTCCGGCCGGGCTGCCACCCCGGTCGGCCCTGGGGTATCTCTTTTCACCTCTGGCTCTGATAGTAGAGAAGATCGGACTGGCGGACAGTATGAGGTATGAGCTCCGGGAAACAACCGCCGTCTTGAAGGAAATCAGGGAGGAGCTTTATGCGGATGAGCCCGATGAAGCAAATCCGGCTTTGAAACTGGCCCGGGAGCTTAAGGATTGCATCCCGGTGATCTGGGCTGCCGGCTCTGATTTGGAGGTGGCAGCCATGCGCTGGAAGGGGCAGATCAACGAGAACGCCAAAGCTCCGGCTTATTACAACTGTTTCCCCGAGCTGAATCATAATGAGTTTACCGGCCTGGAATGCCCGGAAACGCTGACCAAAAAACTAGCGGTAATTATCCTGCGTGGAGGAGAAGAGAACCCGCGGATCGGCCGCCGGGTGGATATAACCCGTGAAATCCTGAGTGATAAAATAACAAAATTTTTGACGGTTGAGGCCCGGGGCAGGTCCCGGATGGCTCAACTGTTCAGCCTGATGTATACCGGGGATTTCGTGAGCGCGTACCTGGCTGCCATTTACGGCATCGATCCGGTTCCGGTCACTCTGATCGAAGCATTAAAGAAGAAGTTGAAAGACAGCTGAAGAAAAAATTTGCGGATGTATTTCCAAGTGGATTATGGGAGGAATGCCATGATAAGCAGGAACATCTTCCGGCAGTACGATATACGGGGCCTTGTGCCCGAGGAGTTGGATGATGATACCGTACGCAGAATTGCGCAGGCATTTGCCACCATGGCTGCGGAAAAGGGGTTGAACAAGGTGGTCCTGGGGAGGGACAACCGGAAATCCTCGCCTCATCTGCGGGAGGTGGCGGTGGAGGCTCTTACCGATTCCGGTTGTCAGGTGATCGACCTGGGGGTCGTGGTAAGCCCGATGTTTTACTTTGCGGCCCGGCACTTGGAGATTCCGGCCGGACTAATGATCACCGCCAGCCATAACCCCGGGGAGTATAACGGGTTCAAGGTCCTGATCGGGGAGAACACCATATACGGAGACGAAATTCAGAGGTTGTACCGCCTGGCACAGGATGGGGTGTTCACTCCCCAATCCCCTAAAGGCAAGGTAACCAATTTGGATATCACCGAAGATTATATAAACAATATTAAACAGAGGATAAGCCTGGGACCCCGCCGTTTAAAGCTCGTTGTTGACTGCGGCAACGGAACGGCTTCCTTCTTTGCGCCCCGCCTGTTTCGAGAACTGGGATGTGAGGTGGTGGAACTCTACTGTGAATCGGACCCTGATTTCCCCAACCACCATCCCGATCCGGTCAAGGTGGAGAACTGCCAGGACCTGATAAGAGCAGTAAAAAGCGAAAAGGCCGATCTGGGCATCGGCCTGGACGGTGACGGCGACCGTCTGGGAGTAGTGGCTGAGGATGGCCGCATTATCTGGGGAGACTTGCTGATGATTCTATACTGGAGGGAAATCCTGCCCCGCCATCCCGGCGTCGACTGCATTGTCGAGGTGAAATGCTCGCAGGCCTTGATTGATGAAATCGAAAGGCTGGGAGGGCGTCCCCTGCTGTACAAGACCGGTCACTCGCTGATTAAAGCCAAAATGAAGGAGATAGGAGCCATCTTTACCGGTGAGATGTCAGGGCACATGTTTTTCGCCGATGAATACTACGGCTATGATGATGCTCTGTATGCCGCCGCTCGTTTGCTGCGCATACTCTCCAACACCGACCGGAGTATGAGCCAGCTCCTGGCGGATGTTCCCCAGTACTGGACCACACCGGAAATCAGGGTCAAAAGCTCGGATACTGAAAAGTTCCTGGTGGTGGAAAAGGTCGGGGAAAGATTTCGCAAAGAATACGAGGTTATCGATGTTGACGGAGCTCGCATAATATTCCCGGATGGCTGGGGTCTGGTGCGGGCGTCCAACACCGGCCCGGAGTTGATCGTGCGTTATGAAAGCCGGACCGAGGAGGGGCTGAAACGGATAGGGGATGAGCTGTGCAGTTTCCTGAGCAGTTTAGGTTTGGAGATAAAAGTGTGAAACAGCCCCAAAGAGTGAGATTTTACCGCTCCTCTGGTTTGCTTGGCACCAATGATTGTTTCTAAAATAAATTTGGAAAGACATGTAAAGGAGGTGTTATACTCGGTATTCCTCGGGGTTGAGTTAAAGGTTGCATTGCTTTGTCCGGGACATGCTACTTTATAATTTTTGGGGGTGATGTGATGAATCGCTACTTGATGATTGGTACCTATGTGCCAATTAAGTGTGGGATTGCAACGTTCTCTAAGGATTTAAAGGATAGTCTTTGTTCCCGGGGTGAAGACGTAAGGATTGCGTCGGTGAGCGACTCCAAGTACCTTTATCCTTTCGAGGTGGTCTACTGGTTAAGCAAGGAGCGGCGTTCCGATTACACCGGGTGTGCCAGCTGGGTCAACAGGTCGCGTGACATCGATGTGGTTATAATTCAGCATGAGTACGGTATATATGGGGGAGAAGACGGCGAATTTATACTCGATTTTGCTGCCCGGCTCCAAAAGCCTATCATGCTTGTTGCTCATACAGTCCTTCCTCGACCATCAGCCCATCGCCAGGAGGTGTTTAATCGACTGGCGGGTTATGCCACGGCTGTGGTGTGCATGACAAATCGGGCCCGGGACATCTTGCTGGGACCGGTTTACAGCCTTCCGCCCAACAAAGTACACGTTATTCCCCACGGCGTTCCACAGTTTCAAGCCAAAGACCGGGATGCTCTAAAGGAACAGTATGGATACAAGGGACGACGCATAATTGCCACCTTTGGCCTGATTGGGCCCGGGAAGGGACTGGAAATAGGAATCAGGGCTTTTCACCGGGTGGCGGAAAGATATCCCGATTGTGTGTATATTATTGCAGGCAGTACCCACCCCAATCTTCTTCGGCAGGAAGGGGAGAGGTACCGGGAAGAGGTTATGCGGCTCGTTTCCGAGTTGGGGATGGAAAAGAAGGTTGTGTTTATTAACCGATTCCTGGATATGGAGGAATTGGGAGACTGGCTCTACATGACTGATGTATACCTGAGTCCGTATCCCACCCTTGATCAGGCTGTTTCCGGCACCCTGTCCTTTGCCATCGGTTGCGGGAGGGCAACAGTGGCCACTCCTTACGAATACGCCCGTGAGCTTCTGGCAGAGGGGAGGGGGCTGGTGGCCAGGGATGCATCACCCGAGGCTCTGGCCGAGCTGCTGGATGCGGTACTGGGAGATCCTGAGTTCCAGGCCGCTTTGGAGGAGAAAGCCTGGGAGTATGGGAAGACCTTGACCTGGAACAGTGTTGCGGGTTATTACAGCCAGGTAGCCGACGAGGCGATTACACAATACGGGCTGGAACGTGTTCGGGGAGGAAAAGAACAAGCATGAACTACAGCCATCTGGCGCGCCTGACCTGTGATTACGGTATAATCCAGTTTGCGCCCCACGGCGAACCCGATATAAACAGCGGGTGTACGACTGATGACAACGCCCGAGCTTTGCTGGTGGCGCTGAACATGGAGGGCTCTCAGCGTGAAGAATATGCCAACCTTTACTGCGAGGCGCTTCAGAAAGCGTGGCGCCGGGGTGAGGGATGGCGCAACTGGTGGCTCCCGAACCGGGGATATGTCACCGATCTGGATTCGGAGGACAGCCAGGGCCGGGCCTTTATGGCCTGCTGTTTTGGGGCTGTTTCGGGATTGCCGGGGGTGTCGAAAGCCTGCCGGGAAATGGCTGCCGATGCCCTGCCGTTTATTGAGACTTTGGAGTTTCCTCGAAGCAATGCTTACGTCTTAATCGGTTGTACGGTCCTCGCCCGTGAATTGCCGGAGGATGACCGCCGGATATCCGGCATAATCCAACGTTGTGTTGAGCAGTTGACCGGCCTCTACCAGCGATATAATTCGCCCGGGTGGAGGTGGTTTGAGGACCGCATGACTTACTGCAATGCCATTCTCCCCCACGCCCTTTTTTCCTATTGCGGCATCAAGGCAGACAAGAAAGTGCAGGGTATAGCCCGGGATTCACTGATGTTTCTGGGGGACAGCCTGCTGGCGAAGGGATACTTTACCCCTGTAGGTAACCGAGGGTGGTGGACAAAGGGCAAAAAGATACCGCTTTTTGACCAGCAGCCGGTGGAAGCCGGTTCTATGATATTGGCCTGCCGCGAGGCTTTTCGCGTAACGGGGCAGAAGGACTTTCAATCCATGATGGAGATCATCTGGGAGTGGTATCTGGGGAAAAACATCCATGATCTGCCCCTGATCAATTCTGAAACCGGGGGCTGTCACGATGGGTTAACCCCCGACGGATTAAATCCCAACCAGGGAGCCGAGGCCTTGGTAACCATGCTGTTGTCAAATCAATTGCTGCATTCCTAATCGGTTTATATTATTCGCTTTCATAAACTGCTCCCCGGTATTTGCGTCTTATTTCTTCGGGGAGCAGGTCTCCAACCCTGCACGTTGCCATGCAGAGATGGGAGTCGGCGGCACCGTAGTATACCAGGAGCTCATCATCTTCGTACAGTAAATCTTTGTCTTCAGCCGGAACCGCTCCGCAGGTGAAGACTACGTTGCACACCCAGGCTTTGCCGGGAATGCCTATTTCACATTCCGTTTCGGGCGAAAGCACGGGATTGGGAGAACGGTAGAGAAGGCGTTCCGGATCGCGGGCATCAACCAGCATGACTCCCAGGCGATATACCCGATCCCTGTCCACGCCGTGGTAAATCATGAGCCACCCAAAGTCCGTTTTCAAGGGCTGGGTACCGGCACCGATCTTGACCGAATCCCACATACGCCCGGAACGGGGCCCCATGATAATGGAATGTCTTCCCCGAGGTGCCGGGAACTTGAGTTCATCCAGGTACGACACCCAGATACCGGGTTCTATGCGATGGTATATGACATAGCGGCCTTTGATCTTCTCGGGAAAGAGAATCGCATCCTTATCCCATACATCTTCAAAGGCCAGGCCTTTCCTCTCCCACCGGTCGAACCTGCGGTTGAGGAAATCGTCAAGGGAGATGGCGGCGGCTGATACCTGAGCGATAACACCATCATAGGCCGTATACATCATATAGATGTAACCGTCGATTACCACGACCCGGGGGTCTTCAACCCCCTTTTTCTCCTTTGGACCCAGCGGGGTGTATACGGGGTATGGCAGTCGCTCCAGTACCCGGTAACCATCGGTTATCGCCAGACCTATCCGGGATATTTCATCATCTCCATACGCCCGGTAAAGGATATAAACCCGGTCTTTAATGCGCAGGGAAGCGGCATTCAAAACATAGCGCGACTCCCAGAAATGCTCTTTGATAGGTGATAATATCGGATTTCCCGGGTAGCGAACCAGGCTCTTGGTCGGGGGGAACGGATAGGTATCCTGGGAGACTGCGACCACATTCTCAGCTGTTGCTCCCAGCACCGCGGTCAGCAGATCCTCATTGGAACGGCCTTCGCCCACCAGTTGAATGGCCTGTTCATCAACCACCGCAGTGTCATAACCAAGGGAGGAAAAGATCTCCTCCAGCAGGTCATGGTTAAACCATCGCTCTTCCACATGGCTGGACAGAGGGGTGGGCAATCCCTGGCCGCCTTTGTAGCTGTAGCTGGCCCAGGTCCAGGCGGAACAGGGAAGGAAGGTCCCATCGGCCAAGGTCTGGCTCAGCCCATAGGATTGCACCATCAGCTCCAGCATTTTGGCGGCGGACATCCGGCCGGAAGCCTTTAACCTGGCGACCAGTGCCTCAAAAAATCCGACCAGCAGACGGTGATTGGTGTTCTCCATAATATTGTTGACAGAGAAGGTGCCGGCCCGGTACCAACCTGCCAGGGAATTGCCGATCTTATCCCCCAGATTCCTGCGTTCGCGGACATAGATTCGCCATAAACGCGAGTAGTTGACGGATATGGCTGCCTGGCGGACAACCGACAGGCAGTAACGGAGCCGGGGGTACCGACCGCCCACTCCTTTACTGAGCGGACTGGCCAATATCCGAGCTACCAGTATATTAAAGTTGGAGGTGGTGAGCAGCCGATACGAACCGTGCATGTCCTGATTTCCCAGGATCAGCGGTTTAAGATCAACCTCCTCCATATCTTCAGGACTTAAGTTTTCAAGAAGCCACTCCTGGGTCTGTTCGATGAACAGCTGGTTTTCCATCAGACCGGCCAGGCTCACGGCATCTCTTACATCCATATCGGCCACCAGTTTTTGGACATCATGATAACCCCGGGAGATGATCAGGTTCGAGGCGCGAAACTTAATGAGCATCTCCCGCAGGACATCGCTTTTGACCGCCAATACCCGGGGGAATGAAAAGAGATCGAAAATACCTTTGAGAAGCTGGTCAATCCCTTCTTCAGTGTAGAGATCACCAGGAAGGATTTCTTCCAGTATGTTTTCCAGGTCAGCCATAAACCCGGCCACACCGGCGACCAGTGCGCGTGAGTCCGCATCGCCGGGAAGGTTCAGCCCCTCGTGAACAAACTTGTTGAAACGGTCTTGATATCGGTTTTGCAATCGGGTAAATACTTCTTCGATCCGAACGGTCGCATTGCCGGGGCCGACAATGGTCTTGGGAAGTATAACCGGAACCCCGGGGATGAATTCCATATAATGGGCCGGTACAATTACCGGTCGGGTATCAAGAGCCGCTTGCCGCCAATCCTCGGATAATCCTTCGCTCAGCATGTAGAACGCCTGTCTTTGCAGTTCTCTGGCCGCCTCGACCGCACCCGGCGGAAATGAATATTGCTCAATCGGGAGTTTATCCGGGGCTGTGAATGTGCCTGCGGTTGTTTCGGCCAAAAAACCGGCCATACGCCCGTTAAAGAGGGAAGTCAGGCTGATAAGAAGGTCATCAACCGGTATTTCCTTTTTAAAGGCATATGCCAGCAGGTAATTATTGACCACGGCGGCCCACAGATGCGGCCCAAAGCTGAAGCGGCTGGTATAGAATTGAACTTCGTCTTTTAAGTGTTCGGCAATGTCCGAGGGGAGCAGGGAATCCAACAGATTACCGTATTGACTGCACCCGCTTTTGAAGGACCCGACCAGGTCAATGAATGAAAAAGCCGGATTCATTGGGACATCAGAAACGAAAGGCCGGCCGAAAACATCCAGGTGCTTTAGGATTTGAGGACGGTTTGACCAGTACTTATCATCCCGGGTTATGCACTCAAAAAGTGACAGGGCGTTATCCTTGAAGACAAGGTCCACCTTCTCCCGGGAAGGCCGCGCCAGTTTACTTTCAAGCTTTACCTCGCAGACGGCTTTGTTCCAACGCAGGGCTCGGGTTATGAGCCAGGGATCGATACCGTAGCCTCTGGTAGTATCAGTCCACAGTCTGATATCCTGGCAGTAGTTTTCCAGGAGGTCGTGGCTAACCGCATAAATTCCGCTGGTGGGATCGGTAACCCGAAAACCGTAAAACACTTCGAGAAGCGGTCCGGTAAAAAGCACGCCTACCGGGTCTTCCAGCTGATGTCGTTGAAAACATCCCAGAGCCAGGTCATAGTCTTTTTGAATCGGCAGAGCCAACCTCTTTACCCAATCCGGGCGGAAGCCCCGCCCATGTTCCTGCTTGAGATCTGCAGCCAGCACTATCAAATCTGCTTCCAGGTAATTGGCGATCTCAATTAAGGCTCTGATGCTGGCGCCCCGGCCATTAATCCCCGGCGCCAATACGTATTCAAAATGCGGAATAGGAAGGTTTAATCTTTTAATGGCTTCCAATATATCACTGCCGGCAGGATCTCCGATACAGGCGATCATGGTGTTGGGGGATGGCAAGTTTTCCGGGTTGCTGCACAAAAGCTGCAGCATTTCCAGGAGCGAGGTCTTCTCGTTAAAAAATGGTATACCAACTACTGTGTCAATATGAGCAAATCCCTCGAGGAGGGGAATCAATTCGCGGACGGTCTCGCTGAAGTGTTTTTCAAAGCTGTTTAAGCTATTGCTGCACATAGCAAACCTCCTTGAAGCACCTGCTGTGTTATGAGATTACGTGTTTAAACTTCCCATTATTATAATTATAGTTAAATTTAACGGGCTTGGAAAGGCCGCCCAGGGGAGTTTAGCCCAATTTTTCAGGATTCTTGCTCTTGGATATCGGGTTTCGGCTTCAATCAAACCGGGGGCTCTCCACTGGTTACGTTTCTCCGTGATTGTCTAAAAATGGCGCGCTTAGTTGCTTTTAAGCCGCTGGAAATCTATAATTAAAGCAGTTTGAGTGCTAGGGGACATGCCAATTTGGCACGGTCAGCCACATATTATGGCGATCAATTGTGGGGCACCAAATTTCGCGGATACAGATTGAAACTTTTTAAGGAGGTATGGATGTGAATCTTAAGGAACTGTTTGATTTGTCCGGAAAAACTGCCATTGTTACCGGCGGCTCAGTTGGTCTTGGCAATCAGATGTGTCACGCCTTGGCCGAAGCGGGTGCCAATGTGGTTGTTGCCGCCCGTAAGGTAGAACGGTGTGAAGCCCTGGCCAATGAGCTGGTTAAGTACGGTATCAAGGCTCTTCCTGCCCGCTGCGACGTATCCAAGGGCGAGGAGATCGAAAACCTGGTAGACCTTACATTGAAGGAGTTCGGCAAAGTAGATATCCTGGTTAACAATGCGGGGGTCACCTGGGGTGCCGACGCCATGAACTTCCCCATGGACAGGTTCCGCTGGGTTTTCGAGGTTAACGTAATAGGGTTGTTCCACCTGAGTATGTTGTGTGCTCGCAGTATGAAAGAGATCGGTTACGGTAAGATAGTCAATATTGCCTCCATTGCCGGTTTGGGCGGGACTTTCCCCGAGGAGCAGGATACTGTTGCTTACAACGCCAGTAAAGCTGCGGTTATAAACCTCACCAAAGATCTGGCGGTCAAGTGGGGTCGTTACAACATCTATGTCAACGCTATCCTCCCCGGCCCGTTCCCGACCCATATGACTGAGAGACACTGGGAAAACCTTGGCGGCGAACAGGTCTTCTATGATAAAACTCCACTGCGCAAGGTGGGCGGTCCGGATGATATGAAGGGAGCTGTAGTTTTCCTTTGCTCAAAAGCTTCCGACCATATTACCGGTCATTCCATACCCATCGATGGCGGGATGCACGCCCATATAGGTTAGTACCTGAGTGAGAGCAAATATAATGCTGGCCTAACTCAAAATCAAGGCTGGGCGATAGTTTTTCCGACCGGCATACTTAACCGAGCTGTTACCATATCGGTTATGTTTATAACGCTCTTTGGGACGGTTACAGCGTTTCATCCGGTATGGTAGCAGCTCATCAAATTCCAGCAGATAGGAGGCTGTTCATATGAAGGCTGTTGCCATCGAGGGTAAATGTCAACTGAAGCTGATCGAAGCCGAACAACCACAAGCAACTGACTCCAAACTGTTAATAAAGGTAGAAAGAACCGGTATCTGCGGTTCTGATATCCACATGTGGCATAATGGAGCCCCGGTAGGACTGATCATGGGGCACGAGTTTGGCGGGATCATAGCTGATCCAGGCCCGGCAAAGGATGTGTTTAAGGTTGGGGA
>LFRU01000013.1:11717-14612 GCA_001512495.1 Syntrophothermus sp. DTU052
GGATTTCCGGGGCGGCTTATGTAGCTCTGTCGGAGATTAATCCGCTCCGCAGGGAGAAGGCACTGGCTTATGGGGATGTAGACGAGGTGTTCGATGCCGGCGATCCCAAACTCCAGAAGAAGCTCCTGGCGAGAACCGATGGCGGGTTTGACAAGACCTTTGAGTGTGCGGGACCGGCTCCGGCGGTTCAATCTGCTATTGGCGCAACCGGCTACGGTGGAACCGTGGTTTTGGTTGGAGTGAACTATGATCTGGTTCCCATATATACTATGAGAGTAAATATGCGGGAGATCATGATTAAGGGTTCCTACGGCTATTCCCCTGATGAGTTTGACATGTCCATCGATTACATTGCCCGCAAAGCTCTTAAGACGGAAAGATTTGTTGATGATATAGTAGGTCTTGAAGGGCTGCAAAACGCCTTTGAAAGGCTCGATGACCCTAAAGGGGATGCAGTAAAGATAATGGTTAAACCCTAAAGGAATCATCCTTTTGTTAATTGTTAGGACATTAATTAAAAGCCGGGCGCTCCCAATACGCCCGGCTTAAATTTCGGGTGTGCCTGCCGATAACTTCTTCTTATTGTTCATCCCTGAGCTTTATTCCATACTTGGCAGCCTTACGGACAATAGTCGGCTGACTGACCCCCAGTTCGGCCGCCGCCTTCCTGGTAGAACCACAGCGGTTTAGGGCCTCCTGTATTAGATGGCACTCCAAATCCTCGACTGCGTTTTTTAAGGATGAATTAGGATCGAGGTTGAGAGTGATAACATCCTGAGGTTCCGGCACCGGCAGTCCAACATCGGTAATTACGTCACCGGCGCAGGTTACTACCAGCCTCTCGATCAGGTTTTCCAGTTCTCTGACGTTACCCGGCCAATCATAGTTGATCAGAGCTTTAACGGCTTTCTCATGCAGCCGCTTGTTGAATCCGTATTTGTTATTAAACTTCTTCAGGTAAAACGCGGCCAGAAAGGGGATTTCCTCTTTTCTGACCCGGAGAGGAGGAACATAAATGGGGACCACGTTTAACCGGTAAAACAGGTCGCGTCGGAACTCTTTGCGCAGAACCATTTCCCACAAATCGCGGTTGGTGGCGGCAATCAGGCGGACATCGATCTTAATGGGGGTGGTACTCCCGATCCGAGTTATTTCTCGCTGCTGGATTACCCGCAAGAGTTTGCTCTGCAGGTGAAAAGGCAGATCTCCGATCTCATCAAGAAAAAGGGTTCCCTGGTGAGCGATCTCGAAAATTCCGGCTTTACCGTCTCTTTTTGCTCCGGTAAAGGCCCCGGGGACATAACCGAACAGTTCCGATTCCAACAGGCTTTCCGGTATAGCGGCACAGTTAATGCTGATCAGGGGTTTGTCGCTTCTCAGGCTGTAACGGTGAATAGTCTTGGCGATGACCTCTTTGCCTACCCCGGATTCTCCCTGAATTAGAACGGTGGTGTCAACCTGTCCCAGACGCATGCTGAGTTCCACCAGGTCTTTCATCTTCTGGCTATGGATCACGTACTCATCACCAAGTTTGTACCTGCTAAGTTCGACCTGAAAGTGCTTCGAAAGGTTCTCAGCCTGCTGCAGCTGCAGCCGCAAAGTATCAAGTTCCGTGAAATCTCGCGCGTTGGCGACGACGCGCACGATGTTGCCGGAATCATCGAAGATGGGATTACCGGTGACCAGCAGGCTGGAACCGTTATTCAGTTCCTGAGATACGGTCACCCGCTCCCTGCATTCCAGAACTGCCTTGATAGCCGACTGGCTTAATACCCCTTCCGCCACCAGCTCACTGACGTGTCTGCCGATCAGCTTTTCACTCGGTATCCCGGTAATCCTACAGTAGGCCTCATTGACCCGTAAGGTTTTTCCCTCGCCATCAGTAACGTATATGCCGTCGTAAGAGGAGTCAATAATGGCATCCAGCTCATCTTTCATCTGTTTGGTAAAACTCAGTTCCTCTGATATCATTTCCAGTTCGGATATATCCTGCATAACCGCAACTGCGCCGATAACCTTATTGTTTGAGATTAAAGGGGTTCTGTTGGAGATAAGCACGCGGCCATTGAAAGTGAGTTTGCCCGAGTCTTTCCGGCCGGTCAGCAACACTTCATTCAACCTGCTTTCAGGTACGATTGACATAACAGGTTTTCCTACCGCCTGTCCCCGGGTTATTTGAAACAGGTTTTCGGCGGCGGTGTTGAATAATACGATATTGCCGTCTTCATTGACGGAGATAAGACCGTTATGCATGGAGTCGATTATGGTGTTGAGTTCCTCTTTCAATTTCAAAACCGAACTGAAATAGGCGCGAATGGTATCGGACAGGGTCACTATGCCTACCACCCGGCCCCTGTCTACCACCGGCAGGTTACCGACACTGACAGTTATAAGGGTGGAAACGTCCTCGTCAGGAGCGGTCACCACTGGATTGGTTCTCATCATTTTTTTTACGGGATAGTCCAGGGAACGGCCTTTGAACAGCTCTCTTAAGACCAGGGTTTTGGTCACCAGTCCCACCAGGATACCTTCATCATCCAGGATGGGAACGCCGTCAATCCTGCGATTGATTATAATATCCAGACTGTCCTGGAGGGTATCATTAACCGTCAGCGTCCAGGGATCTGGGCGCATGAAATCCCGCACTTTTAGTGAACTCTTAACAATTATCGTCGTACCATCACGTATCAGGTCGTTGACTATTGATATCCAGGGGTCTTCACTGACACAAGTCTTTTGCATCCGGATGCCCTCCCTTAAGCTGCCATACCGGTCAGGTTTGCAATTAATCGACCGTGTGATACACAGATGTATCATTATCAATCATTGTAACACCGAAACCGGTTTTATGTAATAGGCAGTCGAATAGTGAAGTTATCCCCTTGTATATTTTTG
>LFRU01000013.1:14721-19792 GCA_001512495.1 Syntrophothermus sp. DTU052
GTCCTGAAGTAAAGCGTGAGGGGGTAAAAAATTGATTACAAGTGCGGCGGTGGAGCATTTCAAGGAAATTGCGCCCATGCTGGTTAACCTCATTCCCGGAGGTGCCATTTTCGGTACTACCGATCTTGAAGCCTACACCTGGAAGCTGGCGTCGGACGTATTTGACATGCCGGCGTTTGAGGTGGGGAAAAAGTTTAGTGCCGGAGGGGCTGCGGAGGAGGCCATTAAAACCAAGCGGCTCACTACCAGGATACTGGATGATGGCCAGGGTGGACGGGTGTTGGTGACTACAGCTCCTGTTTTCGAGGATGACAAGATTGTGGGAACCTTCAGGGTTATACAGCCGAGAGTGAACCCCATATTCCCCGCTTTTCCCGACTTTGCTCCCATAATTGCCGAGATGTTTCCCGAAGGGGCCTTGGTGTGGCTGACGGATACTCAGAAGAATGTGGGCATGCAGGGATCGAAAAAATTCAGCACGGATCAGTTTAAGGTCGGCGATCCTCCGGAGCCATTTGCTCAGGAAATCCTGAAAACCGGGAAGCCGGGTGCCATGGAGTTGGATGCCAAGCAATACGGAATTCCCTTTTTAACTATGGGTCAGCCGCTTTTTGATCCGGACGAGAAGGACAAAGTGGTGGGGAGCTTCGGCATAACCATACCCAAACGACATGCGCAGCGCCTGCGCAACATGTCGGACAAGATGGACAAAAATGTAAACGAGATCGCCGCAGTGATACAGCAGCTGGCGGCTTCCGCTTCAGAGATTGCCACCAATGAGGGCACGCTCAATAACAGCATTGCCGAGATCTATCAGATATCGGAAAAAATCGAAGAAGTCCTGGGTTTTGTTACCCAGATTGCAGCCGAGACCAAGATGCTGGGACTCAATGCGGCTATTGAAGCCGCCCGGGCCGGCGATGCCGGGCGGGGTTTTGGTGTGGTAGCAGAAGAGATTCGCAAACTCTCGGACCAATCTCGCGACACAGTGGTATCAATACAGCAGCTTACCGATCAGATCAAGGAGCAGCTGGAACATGCACGACGGGTCAGTGAGCAGACTTTGCGTGCCAGTGAGGAACAGGCGGCAGCGAGCGAGGAGATCGCGGCCAGCATTCAGGATCTTACCAAGACGGCTGAAAAACTGGACCGGGTAGCACAAGAGATATAAGAAACAAGGGTACAGGTTCAGTTGAGCAGGAAAGTTGGGCCGGTCTATTAAGTTCCTGCAGGACCTCATATCATCCAAAGGCGAAAACGGCTATGCTTGAACTGTATTGGTTGCGGAATTAACAAAACTATTCCCAGTATGATTCAGCTACGAATCATACTGGGAATCAGTTAAACCGCGGTTCGTAGCTGTTTTAATTCAAATTCCCACAAGCATCCTTCCGAAATGATTCAATTATGTATCGTCTGGGCGACTTCAAGAGTATTCCCAACTCGTATGTGCCGTTTTTTCCTCATAGTTGCCTCTCGATAAAAAAGCTTTCCTGCTCTGCCAATACCCGATAATCTGGCAATCGAAACCATTGTTATTGTGTAATTTTTGTGATTATTCTCAACAAGAGTGAAGAATGGCATGATTATTGCATTAATAAATCACAAAGACCCATTATGCTGTTTTGATGGTTTTAATGTGAGGTTCCTGAAACTTCCTTTGTAGAGAGGTGACTTAATATGACCTTAAAAACGCCCCAGGAGTACATTGGCGACCTTCGAAAAATGGATATCAGGCTGTATCTGTTTGGGGAATTGGTTAACGATTATGTGGATCACCCGCTGATAAGACCTTCAATAAATGCTATGGCCATGACCTACAAGCTGGCGCAGGATCCGGAGTACGAGGATTTGATGACTGCGACCTCAAGTCTTACCGGAAGGAAGATAAACCGATTTACACATCTTCACCAGAGTACTGAGGACCTGATAAAAAAGGTCAAGATGCTGAGATTATTAGGACAGAAAACCGGGTGTTGTTTTCAGAGGTGTGTGGGCATGGATGCCTTTAATGCGGTGTTCAGCACTACCTTTGAGATAGATGCCAAACACGGAACCCGGTATCATGAGCGTTTTCAGGAGTATATGAAGTATGTACAGGATAATGATTTAACGGTTGACGGATGCATGACTGATGCTCGAGGAGACCGCAGCAAATCACCTGGAGATCAGGACGATCCCGATGCTTACCTGCGAGTCGTGGAAAGACGCCACAATGGAATAGTGGTGCGGGGATGCAAGCTGCACCAGACAGGCATGATCAACTCGCATGAGATTCTGGTGATGCCTAATAACACCTTGAAGGAAGGCGAAAAAGACTGGGCGGTAAGCTTTGCCATTCCCGTTGACACTCCCGGAATGATTTATGTATACGGCCGCCAGTCCTGTGACACCAGAAAGATGGAACCCGGGACCATTGATCGAGGTAATATCTACTTTGGCGGCCAGGAGGTCATGACCATATTCAATGATGTCTTTGTGCCCTGGGAGCGCGTATTTATGGATGGTGAAACCGATTTTACCACCATGCTGGTGGAGCGTTTCGCCGGGTACCACCGTCAGAGCTACGGAGGATGCAAGGTAGGTGTTGGTGATACCCTCATCGGAGCCGCCCAGGCTATTGCGGAGTATAACGGCGCCGCCAGAGCTTCCCACATCAGGGACAAGATTATTGAAATGTGCCATCTGAATGAGACCCTGTATGCATGCGGCATTGCCTGCTCAGCCGAAGGCCGTAAGACACCGGCCGGCAACTATCTGATTGATCTCCTGCTGGCCAACATCTGTAAACAGAACGTTACCCGTTTTCCATACGAGCTCTCCCGACTGGTTCAGGATATTGCCGGCGGCTATATGGTGACCATGCCTTCGGAACAGGACTTTAACCACCCCGAGATCGGTCCATTGGTGGCCAAGTATACCGCCGCTAGGGCTGACATACCCGCGGAGCATCGCCAGCGGATGCTGCGGTATATTGAAAACCTTACCCTGGGAGCGGGTGCAGTCGCTTATCTGACAGAGTCCATGCATGGTGCGGGGTCGCCACAGGCTCAGAGAATTATGATCTCGCGCCTGGTCAACCTGCAGCACCGCAAGGAACTGGCGGAAACACTTTGCGGGATCCGCGAAAACTGTGATGTGACGTGGTAGAACCGAAAATAGGGGTCAAGTTCTGCGGCGGCTGTAACCCCCTGATAAACCGTTCTCGAATATACAGGGAGCTTCAACAGCAGTGTCCTGGAAGGTGCGGGTTAATCAGGGATGAGGAAGATCATTTGTGGGATGTGGGTATTATTCTCGGAGGCTGCCCGGTGGCTTGTGTTGATTCAGATGAGTTACGCCAAAAGGCTCGTGAGTGGATAGTTGTCAGCGGGAACATGGTTGATTTCTATCCGGTGGATGAATCAAGGATTGCCGAGACGGTGATTGAGAAATGCAAATTGCTGAGTGAAGCCGATTGACTATGACAGTTGCCGGGTCGTTTTTTAAGATAAAATCATGACAGAGGACATAGTACTCACCAAATTAAAAATAAGGAGAGGAGTATTAAGAGATGAGAGAAGTTGTAATCGTTAGTGGAGCGAGAACTCCGGTTGGAGACTTTATGGGGTCACTCGCGGAGTACGACCCGATTGATCTGGGGGTGTTTGCTCTCAAAGGCGCTTTGGAAAAAGCGGGTATAACCGCGGATCTGATCGATGAGGTGGTGGCAGGTCACTGTAACCAGTCATCATCACCGGGCAACAGTGCCCGCCATGTGGCATTAAGATCCGGGTGCCGGGTTGACTCATACGCCTGCACCGTTCACCAGCAGTGTCCATCCTCCATGCGGGCAGCGGAGGTCGTGTCACAGGAGATAATGTTGGGGAAGATTGACATCGGGGCTGCTGTAGGAATTGAAAGCATGACCAATACCCCCTATTATCTATTTGGCGCAAGGAAGGGTTACCGTTTGGGTCATGGCGAGCAGATCGTTGACGGTCTTATGAAAGGCGGTCTGATTTGTGAGTTTGTAGGTTACCACATGGGCGTTACCGCAGAGAACATTGCCGAAATGTATAACATCAGCCGGGAGGAGCAGGATGAATACGCACTGCTCAGCCACCAGAGAGCCTGCCGCGCCATTCAAGAGGGTTGGTTTAAGGATGAGATAGTACCGGTTGAGGTCCACTCGAGAAAAGGAACCCGAATTTTTGATACTGATGAGCATCCGCGGTCTGATACTACTCTGGAGAGCCTGGCCAAGTTAAGACCGGCCTTCAAGAAAGACGGCACCGTGACTGCCGGTAATGCTTCCGGTCTCAACGACGGCGGCTCTGCTATCATTATGATGTCTGCAGACAAAGCCAAGGAATTGGGCATCAAGCCTATTGCTCGCGTGGTGTCTTCAGCCTCGGGAGCGGTTGAGCCGCGTATCATGGGTATGGGAGTGGTCCCGGCCGTACAACGCGCTCTGAAATTCGCAGGTATGGAGCAGAATCAGATCGATTACTGGGAGATCAACGAGGCTTTCGCAGCCCAGTTCTTGGGCGTCAATCGTGAGTTGAAGATTGACCTGGACCGGGTAAATGCAGTTGGTTCCGGTATAGCAATTGGACATCCCGTAGGAGCAACCGGCGCCCGGCTGATTATCACCATGATTAATGAGATGAAGCGCCGTGGGGTTCGGTATGGCTGTGCATCGCTGTGTGCCAGCGGTGGCCCGGGAGTGGCGTTTATCGTGGAATCCATCTAAAGCCTCAAGGAGTCGGCACCAAAAGCCTTTTAGTGTCGACTTGGCTCTGCCCGGAAGAAAAAACTTTTTGTCAAATTAAGGGATAGGCTGGCAGGAGCAAGCAGGAAGACCTGGTATAAGAAAAGTAGGGTTGCCTCTTGCTCTGCCCCTGCCATTAATTTTATAGCTACTATTGAATTGGTCGAGAGAGGGGGGATTAACCAATCACGTTTTTGGGTGCATATCGTTCTCCATATGCAGCAGCATTTACACATATAACGAACATCTAATTGCAGCACATCTATCTAATGCTCCTACAAAAGCATCTCAAATCTGGAATCAGGTATAGTGATTCCT
>LFRU01000029.1 GCA_001512495.1 Syntrophothermus sp. DTU052
CTGCTCAGAGGAGTGGACCGTCGTGAAGTTGAGCGGGGGATGGTACTGGCCAAGCCGGGTTCCATCAAGCCGCACACCAAGTTTAACGCCGAGGTATACGTGCTGACCAAGGAGGAAGGCGGGAGGCACACTCCGTTCTTTCCGGGATACCGGCCCCAGTTTTATTTCCGTACCACGGACGTGACCGGTGTAATCAACCTGCCGGAAGGGGTAGAGATGGTAATGCCCGGTGACAACATCCAGATGACGATCGAACTGATAACCCCGATAGCCATAGAAGAGGGTTTAAGGTTTGCGATCCGTGAAGGTGGAAGGACCGTGGGCGCCGGGGTGGTTACCAGCATCAACGAATAAACCCGGGGAATGAAGGGCGTACTGTCAGGAGTTCCGGCTCGGGTGATACGGGTCACGGCGAGGTAACAGCTTGGGCCGGCGAGGCTGGAACGAAGTCAGTACAGCTCTAGGAAAGACCTAAGGTTTCTGGGTTAATTACCTATCAGTCAAAGTTAAGGCTGAGAAGAAGGGGAAGTAGGCCTTTTCTCCTTAGTACGCCCGGGGCCGTGTACACGACAGCACTTAAGGAGGGACCATCAGGTGAAAGGTCAGCAAAAAGTCAGAATTAGGCTGAAGGCGTTTGATCACAAACTGCTGGACCAGTCAGCCCAAAAGATAGTGGATACCGCGAAAAAGAATGGTTCGAAGGTCTCAGGACCGGTGCCGCTTCCCACCGAGAGAAGTGTTTATACCATTCTCAGGTCACCACATGTGAATAAGGATTCTCGGGAACAGTTTGAAATGAGAACCCACAAACGGTTAATCGATATATTAGATCCCAATCCCAAAACCATAGATGCCCTTATGCACCTGGACCTGCCTTCCGGTGTAGATATAGAGATTAAGCTCTAAACCAGGGATTAGGAAGCTGATTTAGGAGGGAGAAAGGTGTCAAGAGCAGTCAAAAAGGGGCTGCTGGCCAGGAAGATAGGCATGACTCAGATCTTTACTGAGGACGGCCAGGCAGTAGCAGTTACTGCAATCGAAGCCGGCCCCTGTGTAGTAGTAAGGAAAAAGACTCCGGAGACAGACGGATACAGTGCAATTCAGGTGGGTTTTGCGGGGATTAAGGAACGGAAGGTCAACCGTCCGGACCGGGGACAATTTACCAAGGCCCAACTTAAGCCTACCAGATGGCTGAGAGAGTTTAAGGTTGAAGATGCCAATCAATATGAGATCGGACAGGAAATCAAGGCCGATGTGTTTCAAGAGGGCGACTTGATTGATGTTACCGGGATCTCCAAAGGTAAGGGCTTCGCAGGAGGTATTAAGCGCCATAACTTCCACCGTGGTCCTATGGCACACGGTTCCAAATACCACCGCCGTCCCGGTTCGCTGGGGGCCAAAGGACCGGCACGAGTTTTTAAGGGCAGGAAGATGCCGGGCCGTCTGGGTGGAGAAAGAGTGACGGTGCAGCGACTGAAGATAGTAAAGGTTTACCCGGAGAAGAATGTCATCCTGGTCAAGGGTGCGGTACCGGGACCTCGCAGGGGGCTTCTTACTATAAGAAACTCGGTGAAGGCATAGGGTGAAGGAGGTTTACTATCATGCCCAAGGTAGCAGTATACAATATGGCAGGAGCCCAGGTCGGTGAAATGGAATTAAGTGACAGCGTTTTTGGGATTGAACCCAACGAGGCTGTAGTTCACCAGGTTGTCAAGGCTCAACTGGCCAACCGGCGGGTAGGGACCGCCTCCACCAAGACTCGGGGAATGGTCAGAGGTGGTGGAAGAAAGCCCTGGCGCCAAAAAGGCACCGGCCGCGCACGGGTCGGAAGCCGGCGCTCCCCGATCTGGCGGGGTGGAGGGACGGTATTTGGGCCCCATCCACGCGATTATTCTATCAGAATACCCAAAAAAGTTCGGAGATTGGCCCTAAAATCAGTGCTATCCGACAAGCTCAACAACGGAGAGATTGTGGTTTTGGAGGCCTTAAGCTTCGAGGAACCAAAAACCAAACGTATAATAGAAGTCCTGAATGCCTTGAATGTGTTTGAAAAGGCCCTGGTTGTTACCGCTGACGGAGATATCAATGTTACCAAGTCAGCTCGGAACATCCCGGGAGTCAAACCGGTTAGAGCCGATTTTATCAATGTCTATGATCTTTTGGCTTACGACAAGCTTGTGATAACTAAAGACGCCGTAGCCAAGATGGAGGAGGTTTACGGTTGATGTCCAAAGAAGCTCGCGATATCATAATCAGGCCGGTGATAACCGAAAAAACCATGAGCCTGCTGGCGGAAAACAAGTATACCTTTCTGGTTGACAAACGCGCCAATAAGGTTGAGATTAAAAAGGCTATTGAAGAGATTTTTAATGTTAAGGTTGACCGGGTAACCACTATGAACCTGCAGGGCAAGAAGAAGAGAATGGGGCGCTTTGAAGGCCGTAGGCCCAGTCGTAAAAAGGCTGTGGTCTTCCTGAAGCCCGGCCATAAGATTACGCTCTTCGAAGGAATGTAGCCCAATAGGTACCTAAGGAGGAATCGAAAGTGGGCATTAAAAAATATAAACCAACATCACCGGGCAAACGGCAGATGACGGTCCTTAGTTATGAAGAAATAACCAAAAAGGAGCCGGAAAAAAGCCTGCTGGCGCCTCTTACCAAAAGCGCGGGGCGAAATGTGAACGGGCGTATAACCGTACGCCATCGGGGAGGTGGGCACAAGCGCCGTTACCGGATTATAGACTTCAAACGTACCAAGGATGGGATCCCGGCCAAGGTAGCCGCCATTGAATACGATCCCAACCGCTCCGCCAATATAGCTCTGATTCATTACGTAGATGGGGAAAAGAGTTATATACTGGCTCCTAACGGCTTAAAGGTCGGAAGTCAGGTCATGTCGGGACCGGAAGCCGATATCAAGGTAGGGAATGCTCTCCCGTTGGCCAATATTCCGGTAGGTACCATGATACACAACATCGAACTCAAACCGGGGAAGGGCGGCCAGATAGTGCGTTCAGCCGGGGGAGTCGCCCAGCTCATGGCCAAAGAAGGCAACTATGCTCATATCCGGCTCCCTTCCGGCGAGGTGAGGCTGGTTCATGTTAAATGCCGGGCCACGATTGGTCAGGTGGGCAATCTGGATCACGAAAACGTAAGTATCGGTAAGGCCGGGCGGAACCGCTGGAAAGGTATCAGGCCTGCAGTTCGGGGATCAGTAATGAACCCGGTGGATCATCCCCACGGTGGAGGGGAAGGCCGGGCTCCAGTCGGCAGAAAATACCCGGTTTCTCCCTGGGGCAAGATTGCCATCGGCGGCAAGACCAGGAAGAAGAAACCGTCGGATAATATGATTGTCAAGAAACGCAAGTAGCTCTGAAAGGGAGGTTACAAGCTGGAATGGGCAGATCTCTTAAAAAAGGCCCCTATTGCGATGAAAAGCTGCTGAAAAAGGTAGAACTCATGAACGATACAGGTGAAAAACGTGTTGTCAAAACCTGGTCGCGGCGTTCCACCATTATGCCTCAAATGATTGGACACACACTGGCAGTTCATGATGGACGCAAGCACATCCCGGTATATATAACCGAGGACATGGTCGGACACAAGCTGGGAGAGTTTGCTCCCACCAGAACCTACCGGGGACATGCGGGCAAGTCGGAAAGGACCAGTAGAAGAGGATGAGGGGAGGTAATGGTGTGCAGGCACGAGCGACAGCCAGATTTGTTCGAGTATCACCGCTCAAAGCCCGGCAGGTTGTGGATCTGATCCGGGGCAAGGATGTGCGTGAGGCTCGAGCGATCCTCAAGTATACCAACAAGAAGGCGGCACCGCTGATTGCCAAGGTGATGAATTCCGCGGTAGCCAATGCCGAACACAATTTTGATATGGATTCCGAAGACCTTTATATAGCAGAAATATATGTTAATGAGGGGCCAAGCCTGAAAAGGATTAAACCCAGGGCCTACGGTCGGGCTGACATAATGAAGCGTCGCACCAGTCACATAACCGTAGTGGTCAAAGAAAGGGCGTGATTTAGTGGGGCAGAAGGTTCACCCCAAAGGATTTCGATTAGGGATTACCAGAGGATGGGATTCGCGCTGGTATGCAGACCGTGATTTTACGGAACTCCTCCATGAGGACTACAGAATACGCAAGTATGTCAAGGAAAAGTTTTACGCCGCCGGGATATCTTCCGTGGAGATTGAAAGAACCGGCAACCGGGTTAAGGTTTCAATTAATACCGCCAAACCCGGGATCCTCATTGGACGTGGAGGTACTGAGGTAGAAAAACTGAAGGCTGATCTGGCAAAGCTTACCGGCAAAAATGTGAGTATCAATATTGTTGAGATTAAACGTCCGGAATTGGATGCCCAGATCGTAGCCGAGAATGTAGCGACCTCTTTAGAGAGAAGGATTGCCTTTCGGCGGGCGATGCGTCAGGCATTGGGGCGAACCATACGCGCCGGGGCCAAGGGCATGAGGATTGCGGTGTCCGGGCGCCTCGGTGGGGCTGAGATCGCGCGGACTGAATGGCTGGCTGAGGGCAGGGTCCCCCTTCATACCCTCCGGGCTGATATCGATTTTGGTTTCGCGGAGGCCAACACCACTTACGGCAAAATTGGCGTTAAAGTGTGGATCAACCGGGGCGAGGTTATGGCTCAGCCCAAACGCATGACCCCCGTTAAGGCTGGAGGGGAGGAACAAGAATAATGTTGATTCCGAAGCGAGTTAAGTATAGAAGGCAGCATAGGCCGTTTATAAAAGGGGAAGCCACCAAGGGCAATACCGTGACTTACGGAGAATATGGCCTGCAGGCTCTGGATCCCGGTTGGATTACCAACCGCCAGATTGAGGCGGCTAGAATTGCGATTACCCGCTATGTAAAGCGGGGAGGCAAAGTCTGGATCAAAATCTTCCCGGACCGCCCGTTAACCGCAAAGCCGGCTGAGACCCGTATGGGAAAAGGGAAAGGCGCACCGGAGTACTGGGTGGCCCCGGTCAAGCCGGGCCGGGTCATGTTTGAACTGGCTGGAGTAAGTGAAGAGGTGGCCAAGGAAGCCATGAGGTTGGCAGCACATAAACTGCCGGTCAGGTGCAGGTTTATCAAAAGAGATGAAATGGGTGGTGAGGCTGGTGAAGGCTAAGAAGATGGCGGAACTGACCGATGAGGAACTGCAGAAGAAAGTTCGAGACTATAAAGATGAGCTGTTCAATCTTAGGTTTCAATTAGCCACCGGGCAATTGGATAATCCCATGAGGATCGGGGAAGTCCGTAAAAACATTGCCCGGGCCAAGACGGTCTTGAGGCAGCGACAATTACAGGGACGTAGTGTCTAGAGGAGGTTGGATGGTGGCTGAGAACAGGGGACAGCGAAGGGTAAAAATTGGTAAAGTAGTCAGCAATAAGATGGATAAAACCGTTACGGTGCGCATCGACTCCGTGGTGCAGCACAGTCTATACAGGAAGACCATCAGGCGGAGCAAAAAGTACAAAGCTCACGATGAGAACAACCAGTGCAATATTGGGGACCTGGTGAAAATCATGGAAACCCGCCCCTTGAGTAAACACAAAAGGTGGAGAGTAGTCGAGGTGCTGGAGAAAGCCAAGACCTTACAATAGTGGCTGAAAGGAGGTTGCCGCAGTGATCCAGCCTCAAACGATGCTGCGTGTCGGCGACAATACAGGTGCAAAAAAGATAATGTGCATAAAGGTACTGGGGGGCTCCCTCAGAAGATATGCCAGTGTTGGCGATGTTATTGTGGCTTCAGTGAAGGAGGCCGGTGTTGGAGGCGTAGTCAAGAAGGGTGATGTAGTCAAGGCGGTAATAGTCCGCACCCGCAAAGAGATACGCCGCCCCGACGGTTCCTATATCCGGTTCAGTGAAAATGCAGCGGTGATAATCGATGATAACAACAACCCCAAGGGTACTCGAATATTTGGACCGGTAGCGAGGGAACTGAGGGATCGGAATTTTATGAAGATAGTTTCACTGGCCCCCGAGGTTTTATAAAGCGGAGGTGATTACACTTGGGCCAGAAAGTTCGTTTAAAAAAGGGAGATACCGTTTTAGTTTTAGCCGGCAAGGATGCCGGAAGCAAGGGTAAAATCCTCAAGGTTACTCCCGATAAAGGGAAAGTGGTAATAGAGGGAGTCAATAGAGTAAGGAAACACCAAAGGCCTACCCGCGCATTGCCGCAGGGAGGAATCCTCCGCATTGAAGCAGCACTGGATGCCTCCAATGTGATGCTGGTATGCAACAAGTGCGACCGACCGACCAGAATCGGGATCAAGATACTGGATAACGGTGATAGGGTTAGATGCTGCAAGAAGTGCGGCGAGATTTTGGAATAAGGCTGAGGAGGCTTGAGCGTGGTACGAATTAAAGAGCAATACTTGAATGAAATGGTACCAAAACTTATGGAGAAATTCGCGTACCGCAATGCCATGCAGGTACCAAAAATAGAAAAGGTGGTTCTTAACATGGGGGTAGGCGAAGCCATCCAGAACCCCAAGAGCCTTGATGGGGCGGTAGCGGATCTCACAGCCATCTCCGGGCAAAAACCGGTAATCACCAAGGCCAAGGCTTCCATCGCCGGATTCAAATTAAGGGAAGGAATGTCCATCGGCTGTAAAGTAACCCTGCGTGGGGACCGCATGTATGATTTCCTGGATAAGTTGATTAACGTCGCCCTACCCCGGGTGCGGGATTTCCGGGGAGTGTCGCCCAAGGCCTTTGACGGTCGGGGAAACTACACCCTGGGGATAAAGGAGCAGTTGATATTTCCCGAGATTGACTATGATAAGATTGATAAGATTCGGGGGTTGGAGGTGGTTATTGTAACCACCGCCAAGACTGATGAAGAAGCGAGAGAACTTCTGAAATTAATGGGTATGCCCTTTAGGGAGCAGTAAGGAGGGAAGGCATGGCGAAAAAATCGATGATAGCCAAACAGAAGAGAACCCCCAAGTTTAAGGTTCGTGAGTATAATCGATGCCGTGTTTGTGGGAGACCCAGGGCCTACATGCGCAAGTTTGGGATCTGCCGTATCTGTTTCCGGCAGATGGCCCACCGGGGTGAAATACCAGGCATAACCAAGGCCAGTTGGTAGTGGTAATAGAAGGAGGTTGAACTATGGTCACGACAGACCCAATCGCCGATTTTCTGACCCGGATAAGAAATGCAAACATGGTCTCACATCCCACGGTGGAGATCCCGGGATCGAAGATGAAGTTGGCGATTGCTGCCATACTGAAGGACGAGGGCTATATCAAGGATTTCGAATTCATCGAAGACGGGAGACAGGGCATAATTCGTGTCTATCTGAAGTATGGTCCCAACCGTGAAAAAGTCATTACGGGTATTAAGAGAATAAGCAAACCGGGACTCCGGGTGTATGTCAATAAGGATAATATACCCAGGGTTCTGGGTGGATTCGGAACAGCAGTCATTTCCACCTCCCGCGGTCTGATGACGGACAAAAGGGCGCGCAAAGAAGGAGTAGGTGGAGAGGTCGTTTGTTATATCTGGTAACGGAGGAGGCTAAGCAAGGTGTCACGCATAGGAAAGCGGCCCATAGACCTTCCCTCTGGTGTCGAGGTAACCCTGGATGAAGGGAGTATTACCGTTAAGGGCCCCAGGGGCGTTCTACAACGACAGATTCCAGCTGGTGTCAGCGTGTCTCAGGAAAACGGCCAGCTGATAGTCACCAGAGCCAGCGATGTAAGAAAGCACCGTTCACTGCACGGTTTGACCCGAGCCCTGATCGCCAACATGGTCGAGGGTGTTGAAAAAGGTTTTGAAAAGAGGCTAGAATTAGTCGGTACCGGATATCGGGCCACCGTCCAGGGGAAAAAGCTGGTTTTGAGTGTGGGTTATTCACACCCGGTGGAGTTTGAACCACCTGAGGGTATTCAATTTGAAACCCCGGCCGCCAACCGGATAGTCATCAGAGGGATTGACAAGGAAAAGGTGGGCAACATAGCAGCTACCATCAGAGAAGTCCGCAAGCCGGAACCCTATAAGGGCAAAGGCATTAAATATGAAGATGAGAAGATCAGGCGCAAGGCTGGCAAGGCCGGTAAGAAGTAAAGGGAGAAAGGAGTGGCACGGAATTGATTAAAAAGCCGAGCCGTAATCGACTGCGGATAGGTAAGCATAAAAGAATACGCCGCAAGGTGTGGGGAACTCCTGAAAAACCGAGGCTATGCGTCTTTCGCAGCCTGAATCATATTTATGCCCAGGTGATCGATGATGTTAATCATAATACGCTGGTAGCAGCGTCCACCCTGGAACCGGAAGTGCGGGAGAAAATCAGGGACGGAAACAAAATGGATGCGGCCAAAGCAGTAGGAGCAGCGGTGGCCAACAAAGCTCTGGCTAAAGGTATTACTCAGGTAGTCTTTGACCGCAACGGTTACAAGTATCACGGGAAAATAGCGGCTCTGGCCGGTGCGGCCAGAGAGGTCGGGCTAAAGTTTTAGCTACAAGGAGGGAACCATGATCGAAAAGGAACAAAACGCACCGGAACTTGTTGAAAAGGTAGTAACCGTAAGGCGAGTAGCCAAAGTGGTAAAGGGTGGGCGTCGCTTCAGCTTCAGTGCCGTAGTCGTGGTTGGCGACGGCGAAGGCCGGGTCGGTGCCGGGCTTGGTAAAGCGGGTGAGGTGCCGGAGGCTATTAGGAAGGGCGTTGAGGACGCCAAGAAGAACATGATTGAGGTCCCCATGAGGGGAACCACCATCACCCATGATATCATTGGAGTATTCGGCGCCGGTAAGGTTTTACTGAAGGCAGCCGCACCCGGTACCGGTGTTATTGCCGGGGGTCCGGTCAGAGCCGTACTGGAAGCTGCCGGAATCAAAGACGTTCTGACCAAGTCTTTGGGGTCCTCCAATGCCAACAACATGGTACGGGCTACCATGGAAGGTCTGAAATCTTTGAAACGGGCCGAAAACGTAGCCCGGCTGCGAGGCAAAACCATTCAAGAAATCATAGGCTAGGAGGTAGTTGCTTTGGGTAAAATGCTCAAGATAACCTGGGATAGAAGCACAATTGGACAAGTAAAATCCCAGAGAGCTACTATAAGGAGTTTGGGACTCAAAAAACTGAACCAAACCGTGATCAAGGAGGATACTCCGCAGATCCGGGGAATGATCAGCAGAGTGCGGCACCTGGTTACGGTGGAAGAGGTTTAGCTTAAGGAGGTCAAGGATGAAACTTCATGATTTGCAATCTCCTGCCGGCACGGTCCACAGACGGAAACGGGTTGGGCGGGGTACCGGCTCAGGTCATGGCAAGACATCAACCAGAGGTCACAAAGGGCAGAAAGCCCGCTCCGGGGGTGGAGTAAGACCCGGGTTTGAAGGCGGGCAGATGCCTTTACAGAGAAGGATACCCAAGCGAGGATTCACCAATATATTTAAGAAGAACTACAGCATTGTTAACGTCAAGGACCTGGAAAGGTTTGACGACGACACGGTTGTTACCCCCGCTCTGCTGATAGAGAGTGGTTTAATAAAATCAGTCCAGGATGGAGTCAAGGTTTTAGGTGACGGGGAACTGACCAAGAGGTTGGTGGTAAAGGCCCACAAGGTCAGCCGGACGGCGGAAAGCAAAATTGCCGCCAGGGGTGGCCGGATAGAGGTGATATAATTGCTTGGTTCATTACAGCAAGCGTTTAAAATCGGGGATCTGAAGCAAAAGGTCTTGTTTACCCTTTTGATGTTTGCGGTGTTTAGACTGGGGGTTCATATACCGGTTCCGGGAATAAACCCGGATGCCCTGAGTGAATTGCTGAAGAACCAGTTTCTTGGGTTTTTCGATGTAATCTCCGGGGGGGCGTTCAAACGATTTAGTATCTTTGCCATGAGCATAACCCCTTATATCAACGCGTCCATTATCATGCAGCTGTTAACGGTTGTAATTCCCAGGCTGGAGCAGCTCAATAAAGAAGGGGAAGAAGGCCGTAAGAAGATTGCGCAGTACACCCGTTACGGTACGGTTATTCTGGGATTCATTCAGGCCATCGGGATCGCCATAGCCCTGGGGCGTTATTCGGGACCCAGCGGGGCGGTAGTCCAAAACCCGGGATTTGTATCGTATATGATCATTGCCATATGCCTTACCGCGGGGACGGCCTTGTTGATGTGGATCGGGGAACTGATAACGGAGAGAGGGATCGGCAATGGTATCTCGCTGATAATCTTTGCCGGAATAGTGGCCCGGATCCCCAGTGGCGTGACCGGCGTGTTCGAGTATCTGCGGGCTGGAACCGCCAGTTATGCCAGCGTATTGCTGTTTGTGGTAATCGCCCTGGTAATGATCGCCGCTGTGGTGGCCTTGAACGAAGGCCAGCGCAGACTGCCGGTACAGTATGCCAAAAGGGTTGTGGGCCGGAAAGTATACGGTGGACAGAGCACATTTTTACCGCTTAAAGTGAACACCGCCGGAGTTATTCCGATTATTTTTGCTATGTCCATCATGATGTTTCCGGGTACCATCGCTTCCTGGTTTCAGAACTCAGCCGTTAGCAACTGGATGAATGCATATTTCCATTTTGGAAGTCCTTTGTATAACACGCTCTATGCACTATTGATCGTTTTCTTTACCTTCTTTTATACGTCAGTTATCTTTAATCCGCTGGATGTGGCGGACAATATTAAGAAATATGGTGGTTTTATACCAGGGATTCGTCCGGGGAGGCCGACTGCAGAGTACATTGACAGGATATTGGGCAGACTCACGCTGGCAGGAGGTGTGTTTTACGCCTTCGTAGCGATACTGCCGAACGTCGTAATAGCACTGACCGGTCTGACCAACATCTGGTTTGGCGGGACTGCACTGTTAATAGTAGTTGGGGTGGCACTAGACACCATGAAACAGATAGAGGCTCACTTGTTGCTCAGGAGTTACGAAGGGTTTGTTAAGTAAGACAGGAGATGAAACAGTATGAACGTCATTCTAGTAGGACCTCCCGGTGCGGGAAAGGGAACCCAGGCAGAAACCATTGTCCAAACCTTCAAGATTCCCCACATCAGTACCGGAGATATGTTCCGGGATGCGGTGCGGCAGGGAACGGAACTGGGGAAAAGAGCTCAGGAATACATGAATGCGGGCAAGCTGGTTCCCGATGAGGTCACCATTGGAATCGTAAAAGAAAGGCTGAGCCAGCCGGATTGTGACCGCGGATTTCTTTTGGACGGCTTCCCGCGTACCGCAGTACAGGCGGAGGCCCTGGACGGGATTATGGACGGCCTTGGCAAAAGGATCGAAGTTGTTGTGAACATCGCTGTTCCCGATGAGGTAATTGTCGAGCGCATAGTGGGACGGCGGTCATGCAAGAAATGCAATACTGTCTATCATATTAAGTTTAATCCTCCCAAAACGGAAGGAGTTTGCGACAGGTGCGGTGAGCCGCTGTTCCAAAGAGCCGATGACCAGGAGGATACGGCGCTCCAGCGGCTTAAGGTATATGCCGAGCAGACCAACCCGGTACTTGACTTCTATGCCGGAAAAGGCGTCGTCGTTAATATCGACGGCAACCGGAGCCGGTCTGCAGTCTGGGAAGATGTAAAAAAAGCTTTGGGGTCTTATGATAGTAATTAAAAGTAAAAAAGAAATTGAAATCATGCGACAAGCGGGCCTCGTTGTTGCTGACACCCTGGAGAGGTTAGCCGGGCTGGTTAAGCCCGGCATAACCACTGCCGCCCTTGACCGTTTTGCTGAAGACTACCTGGCCCGGCAAGGTGCCAAACCCTCTTTTAAGGGATACAATGGTTTTCCGGCATCAATTTGTGCTTCGGTTAACCGGGAGGTCGTGCACGGGATACCAGGTGAGCGCCGCTTGGAAGAAGGGGACATAATCAGTATTGACCTGGGGGCCATAATCGACGGTTGGCACGGTGATGCTGCAATTACAGTACCGGTAGGCGAGGTCGATCCTGAGATTATGCGTTTAATAAAGGTTACCGAGGAATCGCTCTACCTGGGTATCAAAGCGGCGCAGCCCGGGGTCAGGCTGGGTGTGGTCTCCAGTGCCATACAGAACCATGTTGAAAAAGCCGGTTTTTCCGTGGTGAGACAGTATGTGGGACATGGGATCGGCCGCCAGATGCATGAGGACCCCCCGGTGCCCAATTTTGGGCGGCCGGATCGGGGGCCGCTGCTGGCGGAAGGCATGACCATTGCCATTGAACCCATGGTCAATGCCGGGGGATATGAAGTCTTGGTTGGACCTGATAAATGGACCGTAATTACTAAAGATGGCAGTTATTCGGCTCATTTTGAGCATACCATAGCCATTACCGGTAATGGGCCGGAGATTCTTACCCGCAAGTAATGGAGGTGCTTACATGGATGGATGAATTAGTCGGCAGGATTGTTATCTCCAAAGCTGGTCGGGATAAGGGAAAGCCATTTGTTATTATTGAAGTTATTAATGACAGGTTTGTCCTGTTGGCGGATGGTGACCTAAGAAAAGTGGATAATCCCAAAATCAAAAACATCAAGCATCTTCAAATTACCAATAGGGGATTACCCGAAGTAGCTGAGACTCTGGAACGAGGAGAAGTCCTGGAAAACCACCGCTTACGGAAACTGTTACGATGTTTGTGGTCCGAGTGCCAGGAGGAAAACAGGGAAGGGGGGTCCCTTGGTGACGAAAGAAGATGTCATTGAGGTTGAAGGTAAGGTGATTGAGCCGCTTCCAAACGCCATGTTTACCGTTCAACTTGATAACGGGCATAAGGTGTTAGCTCATATCTCCGGTAAAATGCGGATGCACTTCATCAGAATTCTTCCGGGAGATAGGGTTACGGTAGAGCTCTCGCCGTACGACTTAAACCGAGGCCGAATCGTATACCGGTTCAAATAAAAGGAGGACCTGTAAATGAAAGTAAGACCATCTGTTAAACCCAGGTGCGAGAAATGCAAAGTCATAAAGCGCAAGGGTAAAGTCATGGTAATTTGTGAAAATCCCAGGCACAAGCAAAGACAAGGTTAGGTGGAGGTGAAATTATTTGGCAAGAATAGCTGGTGTTGACTTGCCCCGTGATAAGAGAATAGAGGTAGCTCTTACCTATATTTACGGGATTGGGAGGCCTTCAGCCCGTAAGATAGTGGCACAGACGGGTATAAATCCCGATACCCGGGTGAAAGATTTAACCGAGGAAGAGGTTGCCAAGCTAAGAGAAGTAATCAATAAGAGCTATAAGGTGGAAGGAGACCTGCGCCGCGAAGTCAGCATGAGTATTAAACGGCTTATGGATATCGGCTGTTATCGGGGACTAAGGCACCGCCGCGGGCTTCCGGTACGCGGGCAGCGCACAAAAACCAATGCCAGGACCCGCAAAGGTCCGCGCCGCATCGTGGCAGCCAAGAGGAAGAAGTAAAGGAGGAGCGAGTGATAAATGGCGCGTCGAGGAGCTACAAGCAGGGTCAAGAGACGGGAAAGAAAAAATGTCGACTACGGCATTGCTCATATCAAGTCTACATTCAACAATACGGTAATTACCATTACTGACCGGGAAGGTAATGCGATTTCCTGGGCCAGTGCGGGAACCGTCGGTTTCAAGGGCTCGCGTAAAAGCACTCCATTTGCGGCTCAACAGGCGGCGGAGCAGGCAGCTCGTGCGGCGATGGAACACGGCATGAAAGAAGTCGAGTGCTATGTTAAAGGGCCCGGTTCCGGCCGGGAGGCCGCTATCCGCTCCCTGCAGGCGGCCGGCCTTGAAGTGAGCGTAATTAAAGATGTTACACCTATACCGCACAATGGATGCAGACCACCTAAAAGAAGAAGGGTTTAAAGGGGGTTTTTAATCAGTGGGAAGATATACAGGCTCGGTTTGCCGTCAGTGCAGAAGAGAAGGGGAAAAACTTTTTTTGAAAGGCGACAGGTGTTATTCTCCTAAATGCGCGGTAGACCGTAAGCCCTACGGGCCTGGACAGCATGGACAGGGTAGGCCGAAAAAGCCAACCGAGTATGGGCTGCAGTTACGTGAAAAACAAAAAGCCAAAAGGATTTACGGGGTGATGGAGAAGCAGTTTCGCAATTACTTTGAAAAAGCGGAACGCCAGTCCGGCATCACCGGGGAAAACCTTTTAATTCTATTGGAGAGACGGCTGGACAATGTTGTATACCGTTTGGGACTGGCCGCCTCCCGCAAAGAAGCGAGGCAGCTGATTAGCCATGGGCATTTTACTGTGAATGGGAAAAAGGTTAACATTCCTTCTTTCCTGGTTAAACCGGGACAGGAGATAGAAGTAAGAGCCCGCAGTAAAGAATCCCCAAAATTCAAAGATATACAGGCACAAGCAGCGTACAAAACTCCTCCGGAGTGGTTGGAGCTTGATGTTGAAAACATGAGGGGCCGGGTGCAGGCCTATCCAAAACGGGAAAACATCGAGGCAACTATAGCTGAACACCTAATCGTTGAACTTTACTCCCGATAGGTTCAGGCTGTGTTATATTCCAGCCGAAGGAGGGTGAAAGATGCTTGAAATTGAAAAGCCAAGGATAGAGTGCATTGAAAGGGATACGGATGCTCACTATGCAAAGTTTGTAGTTGAGCCCCTGGAAAGGGGTTATGGGATTACCCTGGGGAATTCACTACGCCGGGTGCTTTTATCATCACTGCCCGGTGCTGCTATCAGTTCCATCAAAATTGACGGCATTCTGCATGAGTTTTCCACGCTGAACGGGGTTTTAGAAGATATCACCGAGGTGATCCTGAACCTTAAACAGGTGGTTCTCAAATATGAAGGAGAGGAACCCAAAATCCTGCGGCTTGAACAGAAGGGCAAAAAAGAAGTTCGAGCAGGCGACATTGAGCGGGATGCCGAGGTTGAGATTCTGAATCCCGATCTACTTATTGCCACTTTGAATGAAGACGGTGAGCTGAATATGGAGTTGACCATTGAAAGGGGTCGCGGGTATGTAAGTGCCGACCAAAAGAAGAAATCTGACGAGATTATCGGGGTTATTCCCATTGACTCCATCTTTACTCCGATAAGGAAAGTCAACTTCACGGTGGAGAATGCTCGGGTAGGACGTATTACCGACTACGACCGACTGATGCTTGAGGTGTGGACTAATGGTACTATTACGCCGGAAGAAGGCATCAGCCTGGCATCCAAGATCCTGCTCAATTACCTAAAACTGTTCTCGGAGATGGACGACAGCCATCCCGAAATAGAGATATTGGTTGAGAAAGAGGAAGAGAAAAAGGACAAGATCCCGGATATGCCCATCGAGGAATTGGAATTGTCAGTAAGAGCCTCCAACGGCTTAAAACGGGCTAACATCAATACTGTAGGAGATTTGGTGGAGAGGACCCGCGAGGAGATGAGCAAAATCCGGAACCTGGGACAGAAATCGCTTGATGAAATAGAGTCGAAGTTAAGAGAACTAGGACTATCGTTTAAGCAGCCGGAAGACTAGCAGGGAAGGAGGAAATAAAGTTGGGATACAGGAAACTGGGAGTAAGAGGTGACCACCGGAGATCCTTGCTCAGGAATTCGGTTACCTCATTGCTGGCCCATGAAAAGATAACAACCACCGAAACTCGAGCCAAAGAGATCAAACGATTAGCGGACAGGCTTATTACTTTGGGCAAGAAGGGGGATCTGCACTCCCGGAGGCAGGCTCTGGCCTATTTGACCGATGAGGCTGTAGTCCGCAAGGTGTTTGATGAACTGGCCGCAAGATATGATGACCGGCCGGGGGGTTATACCCGGATTATCAAGTCCGGATTCCGCCGGGGTGACGGTGCACCCATGGCGATAATTGAACTGGTAAAATAAGGATGATAGAGGTTGCAGGGGTAAGTTTCAGCTACCCCGGGCTGGAATCACCCGTTTTACACGATATAAACTTGGAGATCAGGCCAGGAGAATTCCTGGCCTTGCTGGGTAGAAACGGCTCGGGGAAATCCACGTTTACCAGGCTGTTGAACGGGTTATTGGTACCTGCAGCCGGTGATGTGATAGTTGATGGTTACAATACCCGCGACAGCAGCCACCGGCTCCGGATCAGGCAGCAGGTGGGGCTGCTGTTCTCCAACCCGGACAACCAGCTGGTTGCCGGTATTGTTGAAGAGGATGTGGCCTTTGGTCCGGAAAACCTGGGACTGCCGGCTGCAGAAATCAGGGAACGGGTTAGATGGGCCCTTTCGGTAGTCGGTATGGAGGAGTACCTCAAGTATCCGCCCCACATGCTGTCGGGCGGGCAGAAGCAGAGAGTAGCCATTGCCGGCGTACTCGCCCTCGGGCCGAGCTACATGGTACTGGACGAACCCACCTCGATGCTCGATCCTCGAGGGCGGGAAGAGGTGGTGCGTACCCTGACCAAACTCAACCTTGAACAGGGAACCGCCATCATTATGGTCACCCATTTTGTTGAAGAAGCCGCGGCTGCGGACCGGGTAGTGGTCCTGGATCGGGGCAGAGTGCTGGTGACGGGTTCACCACTTGAGGTCCTGACCAGGATCGATGATCTGGCCGACTGGGGACTGGAGGCACCGGAGATTGCTCTGCTGTGCCACGAGCTGAGGAAAAGAGGTTACAGCCATTTCCCTATGGCACTCGACAGCCGGCAGGTGGTGGATACGATTAAGCAATTCCCATTCAAGGATTAAAGGGATTATCTTATGAAGGTTGTTTATTCTACCTTTTTAACCCGGGTGAGCATATGTCGATTCGTTTTTTGAAGGTGGGATTCCGATACGCCCGGGGACTTCCCTGGGAAACTGAGGCCTTAAAGAACATAAACCTGGAGGTAAGAAAAAACGAGATACTGGGGATAATCGGGCCCACCGGCTCCGGCAAGACCACCCTTTTGCAGTTGATGAACGGCATTCGACACCCGAGTGAGGGTAAGGTTTTGATTGATGATCAGGATCCCGCCGTACTTAAAGGCCGGGAAATCACCAGGCTCAGACAGAAGGTTGGCCTGGTTTTTCAATCCCCGGAAGATCAGCTTTTTGCCAACAGCGTGTATGAGGATATTGCCTTTGGACCCAAAAATCTGGGGGTTGCCGGTTCCGAACTGGATAACCGGGTCCGGTGGGCCATGGAGGTCCTGGATCTGGGATTTGAGGATCTAAGCCGGCGTCGACCCCAGAACCTGAGCGGAGGTCAGAAGCGGCGGGTGGCTATTGCTGGCGTGCTGGCTATAAAACCGGAATACCTTGTTCTGGATGAACCGACCGCCGGGCTGGACCCGGAAGGCAGAAAAGGCCTCCTTAAGCTGATAAGGAAACTGCGTGAGGACCTGGGAATGGGAGTAGTCATGGTATCCCACCGTTTGCAGGACATCATGAGTACCTGTGACCGGGTGGTGGTCTTGGAAAAGGGGGAGATTCGAAAAACGGGAACACCCAGGGAGATCATGCGCAGTGGACAGGAACTGATAGAACTCGGACTTCATCTCCCGCCGATTAATATGGTGCTGCATGAGCTTAAAGATGTCTTTCCGTACCTGGATACGGCAGCGTTGGGACCGGAAGAGGCGGCGGGTGAAATCGATCGGGCAATAAGGGGTTTATGATGAACTCTTTTACCTTTGGACAGTACATACCCGGCATTTCGCTGGTGCACTCTCTGGATCCACGAACCAAACTGTTTTTCGTCGTGATTATGATGGCCGCAATCTTCGCGGTCAATACCCTTCCGGGGGTCTTAATTACGGCGCTGTTCACCGGGATTTTTATCGCGCTCACCAGGGTGCCGTTGACGATTTACTTTCGCGGGATGCGGCCACTGATGGTGTTGGTGGGGATCACCGCCGCCTTCCAGGTATTTTTGATTCCCGGAGAGGTGATCTGGCGCTGGTGGGTCTTTTCCATAACCGATACCGGAATCGAGATGGGAGCGCTGATGAGCTATCGCTTGATCATGGTGTTTGTCCTGGCCCAGCTGCTTACGCTTACCACCTCACCCCTGCAGTTGACCGATGGACTGGAAATGGTTTTGGGACCCCTAACCCGGGTAGGGTTTCCCGCCCATGAACTGGCCATGATAATGACTATCGCCCTGCGGTTTATTCCGGTTTTTTTCGAAGAAGGTAGCAAGATAATCCTGGCGCAGGTTTCACGTGGGGCTGATTTCCAGGGAAGTTGGCTCAAAAGTGCGCGCAACCTGGTAGCCATCATGGTTCCCCTTTTCGCGCAGGCCTTCCGCCGGGCGGACGACCTGGCCCTGGCTATGGAGTCTCGGTGCTATACCGGTGGAGAGGGGCGTACGCAGCTGCATGAAATAACCATGTCGCGCACGGATTACTTGGTGATGGCAGCAACAGCCGCACTGGTGCCGTTTATATTTGTTTTAAGGACCTAAAGACCGGGCTTCAATAATTCAATATGTCGGCCCGCGGACGAAGCCGGTGGCAGCCGGTCTGCAAGGAGTCGGAAGATGCGTATCAAGTTGGTAGTGGAATATGACGGTACTGATTTTTTCGGCTTTCAAAGACAGCCGGGAAAGAGGACGGTGGACCGGGTGCTGGAGGAAGCCATTTCTCAAGTTACCGGCGAAGAGGTACGGGTAACCGGCTCGGGAAGGACCGATGCCGGGGTCCATGCCCTGGGCCAGGTGGTGGCTTTTGATACCCAGGCGGCTATACCTCCTGATAGGTACGGCCCCGCCATCAACACCTTTTTGCCGTCTGATATAAGGATCGTCAGCAGCGAGGAAGCAGCCCCGGATTTTCATCCCCGTTATCAGGCGCGGTGGAAAACTTATCGCTATTTGGTCTACCGGACAACGGCGGGGTACACCCTGTACCGAAGACATGCTTACCAGTATACCGGGAGACTTGACCTGAATCTTATAAAGGAAGGCATCCGCTATACCGCCGGGACACATGATTTCAGGGGGTTTATGGCCGCGGGCAGTGCGGTGCAGGATACGGTGAGAACGGTTTGCGAGTTTACCGCCGAGGAAAAAACCCCGTGGCTTAAATTCGAGATTACCGGTGATGGTTTCCTTTACAAGATGGTCAGGAACCTGGTGGGGACGTTGCTAGAGATCGGGAGAGGGGCCATGTCCTTCGAACAACTGGAGGAAGTGATGCGAACCGGCAACCGGACCCTGGCCGGACCCACAGCCCCCGCCCGCGGTCTATACCTGGTAAACGTCGACTACTAATAAAGTGTCAGGGGGACGGTTCTCATGACACCTTTTTTGGTGTCATGAGAACCGTCCCCCTGACACCACCGAACTATTGACAAGCGAACTTTGAACTTGTAACATAAATAAATGACGGAAAATCGCCTGACCCCGCCCCGTGTCAGGCGTGTTTGAACGTAGGAGGGAACTGCTTGAAAACGTACATGGCTAAACCCCAGGAAATGGAAAGAAAATGGTATGTTATTGATGCTACCGATCAAATACTGGGTAGATTGGCCGCGGAAGTTGCGGCAATTTTGCGAGGCAAACACAAACCAACGTTTACTCCTCATGTGGATTCCGGGGATTACGTTATAGTTGTTAATGCGGAGAAGATCAGGCTCACCGGGAAAAAACTTACCGACAAGAAATATACCTATCATACCGGTTATCCGGGAGGCCTGAAACAGGTGGACTACCAGACTATGATGACGAAGAAGCCGGAAAAGGTACTGGAGATAGCGGTCAAGGGTATGCTTCCCCATAACAGTCTCGGGAGCAAGATGTTCAAAAAGCTCAAGGTCTACAGGGGAGCCGACCATCCTCACCAGGCCCAGCAACCGGTCAAGTGGGAACTGAGAGGATAGGGGGGTAGAGCGGTGGCTACAAAGGTGCAATATTATGGAACTGGACGAAGAAAGACAGCCGTTGCTCGGGTAAGGCTTTTACCCGGAGATGGCAACATAACCATTAACGGTAAGACGTTTGAAACTTACTTCCCCAACCGTACGCTGCGGCTTATTGTCATGCAGCCCCTGGTGTTGACAGAGACGGCCGGCAGATTCGATGTGGTAGCACGGGTTCATGGCGGAGGCGTATCCGGCCAGGCGGGTGCTGTAAGGTTGGGAATTGCCCGGGCCCTGGTGAAATCTAACCCGGAATTGAGAAAGCAACTACGCCGGGCAGGTTTTATAACCCGGGATCCGCGGATGAAGGAAAGAAAGAAATACGGCCTGCATAAGGCCCGCAAAGCTCCCCAATACTCCAAGCGTTAACCTTGGGATTGTGCTTTGAATTTAGTATAATGTGAAAAAGGAAGGATCAACCCTTCCTTTTTTGTATTTTTGTATGTTATTCGCCTCTCAGCCGGTGTCGTTCGCAAAAATAGAAAAACCTGCAGTAGCCAACTATTTAATCAATTGTGTTATAATAAATAAAAATTGTGAGTCATTTTTATCGCTTGTGGGACTAATTTGTCCTGGTGGGTCGTCTTCTGGGGGTGAAGAGGTATTGGATAGGCTGATGGCCAACCTGGAGAGGCTGATTCCTCAGGCCCTGGCAGAGGCCCGGCTCCGTTATCGGGCATTAAGAGAGATACTTTACAACCAGCCAATCGGGCGTAGACAGATCGCCATGCGGCTGGGCTGCTCAGAACGATCAGCCCGCTCTTTGATTGCGGCGTTCAAGGAACAGGGTGTTTTGGAGGTAACACCGGGTGGAATCGTCTTGACTGATTACGGCCTGGAACTGGTCCATATGGTTGACGAGGTGATTCCCTACCTGGATGGGCTGAACTCGCTGGCGCTTCGCCTGCAGGAGAGGCTCAACCTGGACATGGTACTGGTGGTGCCGGGTGATTCATATTACGACCCTTACTCCAAAAAGGATCTGGGTAGGGTTGCAGCCCGTTATTTCCGGGATGTTCTACCAAAGGTCAGGGTTGTGGCGGTTAGTGGCGGCACAACTCTGGCGGAGATGGGCAATGCCATTCCCTCGGGAACGGCCAGACCTGATGTACTGGTACTCCCTGCGCGCGGAGGTCTCGGGGAGAAGGTTGAGGAGCAGGCCAATACTATTGCCGCGCATATCGCCGAATCGATCGGCGGGCATTACCGGCTCCTGCATGTTCCCGACAACCTGGAAGAAGAGACCATGAAAATACTCCTGGCGAATCACCAGATTGCGGAGATTGTAGCCCAACTCAAGCAATGTGACCTCCTGATTCACGGGATAGGGTCAGCCCTGGAAATGGCCAGTCGTCGCGGACTGGTAGAGAGCGCCGTAAAAACACTGGAAGAAAAAAAGGCAGTGGGTGAAGCCTTCCGCTACTATTTTGATGCCAGCGGAGATATTGTCTACAGTGTCACCGGAATAGGCTTGGAATTGTCGGATCTTAAAAACATCCCCATAGTCGTAGCAGTTGCTGGAGGAAGCAATAAAGCCCGGGCCATTGAAGCGGTTTTAAGAAACCGAGGGCGCGGAACCCTGATCACAGATGAGGGTGCAGCCCGGGCCATTTTGGAAGGGAGGCAATGATGGTGTTGAAGGTTGGAATCAACGGTTTTGGAAGGATTGGACGGCTGGTTGCCAGGGTCATACAGGAACGTAATGATATTGACCTGGTAGCCGTCAACGACATCGGGAATGCCAAAACCGCGGCCCACCTACTCAAGTATGATTCGGTACACGGCACCTTTAACCAACCGGTAGAAGCCGGGGAAGGCTTTATCCAGGTAGGTGAACATCGAATCCGGTTCTTTTCTGAACGGGATCCGTCCATGATAGCCTGGGATGATGAAGGGGTGCAAATAGTAATCGAAGCCACCGGGAGGTTTACCAAGGGGCCGCAGGCAAAAGCTCATATTCGCGGTGGGGTTAAAAAGGTGCTGCTCACTGCTCCGGGCAGTGAGGTTGATTTTACCATGGTCATGGGGGTTAACCACGACAAGTACGACAAGGATAATCACCATATAGTATCCAACGCGTCCTGTACTACCAACTGCCTGGCGCCGGTGGCCAAGGTGCTCAACGATAATTTTGGTATTGTTAAAGGGCTTATGACTACTATCCATTCCTATACCAATGACCAGCGGATACTGGATCTCGATCACCGGGACCTGCGCCGGGCCCGTGCGGGAGCATTATCCATGATACCCACCAGCACTGGAGCCGCCAGGGCTTTGGGGCTGGTCCTGCCGGAGCTTTCCGGGAAGCTTAATGGGATGGCTATCCGGGTGCCCACTCCCAACGTATCAATAGTTGACCTGGTGGCGGAGTTGGAAAAACCCGCTACAGCGGAAGCGGTGAACGAGAGCTTCAGGATAGCAAGTCAAAGCACTCTGGCCGGTATTCTCGAGTTTTCGGATCTGCCCTTGGTAAGCAAGGATTTCAATGGTAATCCTAACTCGGCAGTGGTCGATGGACCTCTAACTATGGCCATGGGCGATAATATGGTGAAGGTAATAGCTTGGTACGATAATGAATGGGCTTACTCCTACCGAGTTGTAGATGCTGTCTGCTATATGGCGGCTCAGGGGATATAATGGAGGTGCATTTCGCGTGCAGAGCTTGAGAGAGGTGGATGTTCACGACAAACGCGTCCTGGTGCGGGTTGACTTTAATGTTCCTATCGATAAAAAAGGCAGCATTATCGATGATACCCGCATAAGAGAATCGTTACCCACTCTGCGTTACCTGGCGGATCAGGGGGCCCGGGTAATAGCAGTCAGTCATCTGGGAAGGCCGAAAGGAAAACCGGTGGACGAGTTCCGGATGGATAAGGTGGCCGAGCACCTTAGTCTCCTCTTGAAAAAACCGGTACTTAAGGTGGATGATTGCATAGGCCCTAGGGTTAAAGAGGCGATTGAGGCCATGAAACCGGGAGATATTATAGTCCTGGAAAATGTCCGCTTTCATCCTGGAGAAGAGGCTAATGACCCTGAGTTCAGCCGGCAATTGGCTGAACTGGCCGATATTTACGTAAATGATGCCTTCGGAGCAGCCCACCGTGCTCATGCGTCCATATCCGGTGTCCCCACCCTTCTGCCTTCGGTCCCCGGATTTCTGCTGGAAAAGGAAGTTACCATGTTGAGCAAGGTAATAAACGGAGCCGAGAAACCCAAGGTAGCCATTGTTGGGGGAGCCAAGGTAGCCGATAAGCTGAGCCTCTTGAAGAACCTGGTGAAAAACATGGACGTATTAATAATCGGAGGCGCAATGGCGAATACTTTCCTCAAAGCTCAGGGGTATAATATCGGCAAATCTGTATATGAGGAGTCCCTATTGGGCAAGGCCTGGGAGATAATAGATTATTCCAGGGAGTGCAGCACCAAACTGCTGCTGCCGGTAGATGTGGTGGTCGCCGACCATTTTGCGGAAAACGCCGGACACCAGACCGTACCGGTGGATCAGGTCCCCGAGGGCTGGATGATACTCGATATCGGACCGGAAACAGTCAAGATGTACCAGCATTATATCGACCAAGCCCGGACGGTGTTCTGGAACGGGCCCCTGGGAGTTTACGAGTTTGAGGCCTTCAGCTCTGGAACCAACGGGGTGGCCCGGGCGATTGCATCCGCTGCGGCGATTAGTGTCGTTGGCGGCGGCGATTCTCTGGCGGTGGTGTACAATCTGGGGCTGCAGAACGGGATCACCCATGTTTCCACCGGGGGTGGTGCTACCCTTGAATTCCTGGAAGGGAAGCAACTGCCGGGTCTTGAAAGCTGCGACTTCAGGCAACACATGGTGGGGTGAGAATATGCGTCGGCCGCTTATTGCAGGAAACTGGAAGATGCATAAGAACATCCGGGAAGCCTCTGAATACATAAGAGAGCTGAACGAATTGCCGTGGGACGACAGTGTTGAAGTAGCTGTTATTCCCCCGTTTACCTGCCTTTTTGCTTTCAGGGAGGCCCGGTCCCGCAGCCGGATACGGTATGGTGCGCAGAATATGTTTTGGGCCCGGGAAGGGGCATTCACCGGGGAGATCTCTCCCCTTATGCTGTTGGATCTGGGGTGTGAATATGTATTGATCGGACACTCGGAACGCCGGCAGATTATGGGGGAATCCGATCGGATGATTAACGACAAGCTTAGATTGGCTCTGGAAACGGGGCTCTTTCCAATTCTCTGTGTGGGTGAGACCCTGGAGGAACGGGAAAACGGGAATGCCAAAGAGGTAGTCGGAGAGCAGGTCCGGCAGGGATTGCAGGGGGTTATCCCCCATCCGGGGGTGGTGATAGCATACGAGCCGGTCTGGGCTATAGGCACCGGTGTAAATGCTACCGCTTCTGACGCCCAGGAGATGATCCATTTTGTTCGTGATATCGCTAAAAAGGAGTGGGGATCACAAGTCTCCGACCAGCTGCGTATCCTTTATGGTGGCAGTGTAAAACCGGCCAATATTGGCGAATTTATGTCCCAGGACGACATAGACGGGGCTCTGGTCGGGGGGGCCAGCCTGGATCCCAAGGTATTTGCAGACATTATCAATTTTAGATCGACATGATTTCCCTGATTAGATAGGAGTAAAATTTATGGTACCAAGACCTTTAACTCTGGTAATTCTTGACGGATGGGGAGATAAGGAATTATGCGACAAGAATGCCATTGCCCTGGCTGATCCCCCGGTATTTAAGGCCTTAAAGCGAGACTACCCTTACACAGTTTTGGAAGCTTCTGGGTTGGAGGTGGGCCTTCCCCAGGACCAAATGGGGAATTCAGAGGTGGGCCATCTCAACATCGGAGCAGGCCGGGTAGTATATCAGGAAATCACTCGTATATCCCGGGAAATCCATGAAGGGAGTTTTTTTGAAAACCGGGAGCTGAAAAAGGCCATGGAATATGCCGGGGCGCACCAGGGTGCGCTGCATCTGATGGGTTTGGTTTCGGATGGCGGGGTTCACAGCCACCTGGAACACATTATTGCGCTTCTGGAAATGGCGCACCGCCAGGGCTTGACCAGGGTCTACCTCCATGCCTTTCTTGATGGGCGTGATGTTCCCCCGGCCAGTGCCCTGGAGTACATAGAAGTCCTGGAGGATACCATGCTCCGGCTGGGTACCGGAAAGGTTGCCACGGTGATGGGGCGCTACTATGCCATGGACCGTGATAAGCGGTGGGAGCGAAACCGGCTGGCTTTTGAAGCCATGGTCTTAGGCCGCGGCAAACTGGTTCGCAGTGCCCGGGAGGCCATAGAAAACTCCTACCGGGAGAATATAACCGATGAGTTTGTGGAACCGGCGGTGGTGGTTGACGAATCGGGAACGCCGCTCGGCCTGGTTCAGGATGGCGATGGGGTCATATTCTTTAATTTCCGTGCCGACCGGGCGCGGCAGATTACCAGAGCCTTGGTAGACCGTGACTTCAAGGGTTTTCATCGGGTTCGCCGTCCCGAGATCTATTATGTGTGTTTCACCCAGTATGATGTGAATATCAAAGCCCCGGTAGCCTTCCTGCCGCAGAGCCTGAAAAATACTCTCGGTGAGTATCTCTCCCAGCAGGGTTTGCGTCAACTGAGGATAGCAGAAACTGAGAAGTATGCGCATGTAACCTTCTTTTTCAACGGTGGGCGGGAACAGCCTTACATAAACGAAGATCGAATCCTAATTCCGTCGCCCCAGGTAGCCACCTATGATCTGCAGCCGGAAATGAGTGCTTACAAGGTGACGGAACGGGTTATAGAAGAGATCAAAAAAGGGATATATGACGTAGTGATCATGAACTATGCAAATCCCGACATGGTTGGTCATACCGGCAACCTGAAAGCAACCATTGCTGCTGTCAAGGCGGTGGACGAGTGTATGGGGCAGGTGGTGGATGCGGTCCTGTACGCGGGGGGGGTAGCTATTGTAACTGCAGACCACGGTAACGCTGAGACGATGGTAGATGAGGAGAGCTGCCAGCCATGTACAGCCCATACCACCAATAAGGTGCCGTTCATTTTGGTGGGCGATGCCTTCCGGGGAAGACGTCTGCGGGAAGGGGGCAGTCTCCGGGATATTGCACCCACCATGCTGAGCATTTTGGGTTTACCGATTCCCGACGAGATGACCGGGGTAAACCTGATTGTTGATTGATATGGGGTAAAAGCTGCGACCAAGACGTAGTCCCCTGTAGACCTAGTGGGTAGCAAAAGTGGGGACGTTTACTGGAGACCGTACCGGTAGCGTGTAGAAAACAAATGATGGAAGGGATGTATCGTATGAGCCTTATAGCCGATGTCTACGCCCGCGAAATCCTTGATTCTCGGGGCAACCCAACGATTGAAGTCGATGTTGTGCTCGAAGATGGAACCATAGGAAGAGCCGCGGTGCCCTCCGGTGCTTCTACCGGAGCCTACGAGGCAGTGGAACTGCGTGACGGTGACCGGCAGAGGTATATGGGGAAAGGGGTATTGGATGCGGTTGACAACGTTAACACCATAATTGCCCCTGAGGTTGTAGGGATGGACAGCATTGATCAGGCGGGGATTGACCGGCTGATGATCGACCTGGACGGCACACCCAACAAGTCTCGACTGGGAGCAAACGCCATTCTGGGAGTGTCCCTGGCAGTAGCCAAAGCCGCCGCCAATTTTCTCGCTCTGCCTCTTTACCAGTATATTGGGGGTGTCAACGCCCGGGAACTGCCGGTTCCCATGATGAACATATTGAATGGCGGGCAACACGCTGATAATAACGTGGATATCCAGGAATTTATGATTGTCCCTGCCGGGGCCGAGAACTTCAGGGAAGCCCTGCGTATGGGGGTCGAGGTTTACCAGGGACTGAAAAAAGTCCTGAACAAAAAGGGTTTGGCAACTTCGGTGGGAGATGAGGGAGGATTTGCTCCCAATCTGCCTTCTAATGAAGCTGCGGTCGAAGTAATACTGGAAGCCATTGAAGCGGTTGGTTTCAAACCGGGACAGGACATATTCCTGGCCCTGGACATCGCGGCCACTGAACTCTTCCGCGATGGATTCTACTGGATGGGAGGTGATAAAGAAAAGCTTACTTCCGAGGAACTGGTCACCTATTGGGAAGGATGGGTCAGCAAGTATCCCATCATCTCTATTGAGGATGGGCTGTCTGAGGATGACTGGGAAGGATGGAAGCTCTTAACCAGGAAATTGGGCGAGAAGATCCAATTGGTCGGTGACGATCTCTTTGTAACGAATACGCAGAGATTGGAACAGGGTATTAAATCCGGAGCCGCCAACAGTGTTCTGATTAAAGTCAATCAGATCGGATCACTGACGGAGACGCTGGATACCATTGAGATGGCGAAACGTGCCGGTTATACCTGTGTGGTATCTCACCGTTCGGGGGAAACGGAGGATACCACCATTGCAGATATTGCTGTGGCCACCAATACGGGTCAGATTAAGACCGGAGCCCCAGCTCGAACCGACCGGGTAGCCAAGTATAACCAACTGCTTCGAATCGAAGAAGAGCTCGATGTCTTAGCGGTATTTCGAGGGAAAAAAGTCTTTGCGCGGTCCAGGTAGGTGGAAAGGTTATGGTTTACTGTATGCGCGGGCTGTGTTAAAATTTTATGTGGTCTTTAGGGAGATCCCGTGCGGGAGGTGAGGCTTTGGTTAAAACTCTGGTCACAATCCTGGACATCTTGGTTGCCTTAGGATTGATATCGACCGTGTTGCTGCAGTCGGGCAAAAGTGCTGGTTTATCAGGTAGCATAGCTGGGGGAGCAGAGGCAATATTCGGTAAGAATAAAGCCGCTAATGAGCTGTTTGAGAAACTATCCACCGTCCTGGCAGTCCTGTTTATGACGCTTACATTGCTTCTCGCCGTGTTATAGATTGAGGTAAAACATGCTGTCATAAGCACATTAATATGGGAGAGGATGATACAAGTACCATGGAACTAAGTATAATGAACTACACCAATGTGGCATCAGTCGGCTTGGTTCTTTTCATCTTGACCTTTATGGCCTGGTATATTGGACGGCAGTACCGGACTTTGGTCAGGGCGATGCTCAGTGGGATTGCTGGTCTGTCTGTGTTGCTACTGACGCCGGCAGTTGCGTTGGCCGGTGAGGCAGATCTGGTATTACCGGTATTAACGCAAGACCAGAACACACTACTATATTACGGTATCGGGGTGTGTGTGCTGGGCATGCTGTTTGGTGTGTACCAGTTCGTAAAGGTTAAACAGAACGTAGCCCATCAATCTATGCTTGATGTGGCAGAAACCATCTATGAAACGTGTAAGACGTACCTAATTCAACAGGGGAAACTCCTGACGATACTGTTCGTATTTATCGGTGTATGTATTGCCTTCTACTTTGGTTTTCTTTCGGAGATGCCGTTAGGTTCGGTATTGTTTATCCTGATGTGGACAATAATAGGTATCCTGGGTTCCTACAGTGTTGCCTGGTATGGAATCCGCATGAATACCCTGGCCAACAGCAGGGTGGCATTTTCCGCTTTGGAAAGAAAACCTCTCAAGATTTTGAACATTGCTCTGGATGCTGGAATGAGCATCGGGATGGTCCTCGTATGTGTTGAGCTCATCATGATGCTGATCATCTTAATGTTTGTTCCTCGTGAATTGGCAGGAGCAAGCTTTATTGGATTCGCAATCGGTGAATCCCTTGGTGCCATGGCCCTGCGTATTGCCGGTGGCATTTTCACCAAGATCGCCGATATCGGGTCTGACCTGATGAAAATCGTCTTTGGTATTAAAGAAGACGACCCGAGAAATCCTGGTGTCATTGCCGACTGTACCGGTGACAACGCAGGTGACAGTATAGGACCGACCGCTGATGGTTTCGAGACTTATGGTGTTACTGGTGTTGCAGTTGTTACCTTTATCGTACTGGCGGTAGGAAATGCTTTCCCGGCCGCGGACCAGATTGCAATGCAAACCAATTTGCTCACCTGGGTATTCGTAATGCGTGTTTTGATGGTTGTTGCTTCTTTCCTGGCTTTCTTCATCAACCGGGCTGTCAGCCAGGCTAGATTCGGCCAATCGGATGACTTTGATTTTGAGCAGCCTTTGACCAGTCTGGTATGGATTACCTCCATACTTTCGATTGCCGGAACATTCGCCGCCAGCTACCTGATGTTAGGACCATCGTCCTCGGCTCCTGCTGAACTACAGTCCATCTGGGCAGTGCTGGCAACCATTATCAGTTTGGGGACACTGGGTGCAGCCCTGATACCTGAAGCTACCAAGATATTTACCAGTCCGAACTCGACTCACGTCGCAGAGGTTGTGAAGGCATCCCGCGAAGGTGGGCCGTCACTCAACATTCTGTCAGGTCTGGTTGCAGGTAACTTCAGTGCATTCTGGATCGGCCTGATATTTATCGGCCTTATGTTTGGTGCTTACTATGCAAGTACATTTGGGTTGGATGTCATCATGATTTATCCATCCATCTTTGCATTTGGTCTGGTGGCCTTTGGAATGCTGGGTATGGGACCTGTAACCATTGCGGTTGACAGTTACGGTCCGGTTACCGACAATGCCCAGTCCATCTATGAGCTTTCTCTGATCGAAGAAATCAAAGATGTCGACAAGGAAATCGAAAAGGATTTCAAATTTAAGCCCGATTTCGATAAAGCGAAGTACTATCTGGAAGCTCAAGACGGCGCGGGTAATACCTTTAAAGCGACTGCCAAGCCGGTGCTGATTGGTACCGCGGTGGTTGGTGCAACCACTATGATATTCTCGTTGATATTGGTTATCCAGAAGGTTTTGGAGGTACAACCGGAAGCAATCCTCAACCTGCTTAACCCCTACACCCTGCTGGGCTTCATCGCCGGTGGTGCAGTAATCTACTGGTTTACCGGTGCTTCAACCCAGGCGGTTACAACTGGTGCCCATAGAGCAGTTCAGTTCATTAAGAACAACATCGACCTTGGTGAGGCAGCCAGCGTTAAAGCTAACACGGAGAATTCCAAAGAGGTTGTTAAGATCTGTACACAGTATGCTCAAAACGGGATGTTCAACATCTTCTTAGCACTGTTTTCCTTTGCTCTGGCATTGGCATGCCTGTCAGCACCAGCTGGCGGTAACAATAATGCGGTTTCCTTCTTTGTGGCTTACCTGATTGCAATCGCCATAGTTGGTCTGTTCCAGGCTGTGTTCATGGCTAATGCTGGTGGCGCATGGGACAACGCCAAGAAGGTTGTTGAGGTAGATTTGGCAGAAAAGGGCACTCCGCTTCATGAGGCTACCGTTGTTGGTGATACCGTTGGTGACCCGTTCAAGGATACCTCTTCGGTTGCGTTGAACCCGATCATCAAGTTCACCACCTTGTTTGGCCTGTTGGCTATGGAAATTGCTATCGCCCCGGCTTTCCGGGATATAGCTCCTATCGTTGGACTGCTATTCCTGGCCATTGCACTGTTCTTTGTTTACCGTTCCTTCTTCGGAATGAGAATTCCGGAAGAAATCTAGCAGTGTAGAATAGCAAAATAATATGAAAGGTCCTGCGTTCTTAATGAATGCAGGGCCTTTTTGTATGAGGTCTCGGAAGGTTTTAGCTCGCGCGGGGGAGGGGGAGGTGTTGAATTCCACTTGCTTCCGATTCCTTCGCGGGCAACACCGACTGCTCAAGCTCAGCCTCCGAGCAGTACGCCGCCAAACCCGGCATCCATGCCGGAAGGCGGCCTCGTGACGTCGTGTCACTCGCCTGCTCTCCGGCCTCGCCTTCGCAGGGTGTTGCGCCGCTTGTCCCCAACGGTCGCTGCGTTGGAATTCACTACCTCCCTCCCTGCAGGGGTAGTGAGAATAACACACGTGCGGGGAGGTGTGGTCTGTACCTCGCGCGGGGGGTGGGGGAGAGAGTGTGTCTGTTTTGTTTTCAGGGTTCTCGTGATTAGTTTTTGCTTATGTAGTAGAATCTGAGTAAGCGCTATCGAATTGATAGTTGTGTGAACCAAAGGAAGTCATGGAGTGTGAGCATAAATGCATGAAGTGAGTCCAGAGGCCAAGCCCTTTGAGCTGGTCGGAGGCCATATCAACTGTCTTCTCATCCATGGACTGACCGCTTCACCGTCGGAGATGAGACTACTGGGAGAGTATCTCCACCAGCGGGGGTATTCGGTTTATGCGCCCTTGCTGCCCGGTCATGGAAGAACCCCGAAGCATTTGAACCAAACAGGGTGGCCGGATTGGTATCAAGAAGTGGAGGCATGGGCGGAAAGACTGCGGCAAGAGCCATATCCGCTGGTGGTGATCGGGCTGTCCATGGGAGCTCTGCTGGCCCTGGAATTGGGCCTGCGGGTAAAAGGTATACGCGGTTTGGTTTGCATAAACCCCCCGTTGGTGTTGCAGGATTGGAGGAGCAACTGGGCCCGGGTGCTTAAGGTCTTCCGCAACTATATACCCAAAGCGATAGGTGATGAGGATCGCCAGATGCAGAGCAGGGGCCGATTTGCTTATGACTGCATACCCTTGAAGGCCTTTGTCAGCATGCAGGCTCTGGTTAAGGACGTCATTAAACAACTGGAGATGATAGACGTTCCCGTTCTTGCGGTTCAGGGAGGCAGAGATGAACTGGTGGACGCCCGGAGTTACAAGATAATGTCCCAGCGGTTACCGCCGGAGAGACTGCAGAACCTTTACCTGGAGAGGTCTTCCCATGTAGCGACCATGGGGGAGGAACTGGAGCTGTTGGGCGCTGCGATTGACAGTTTCGTTTCCGGCTTGCTCGGCGGCTGACAGGTATCCTTATTACAAGAACATGTTTGCCCTCTTTGTGCAAACGATTATTGGTTTATATTTTCAGGGCGGCGGGAAAAATCTTATATATTATGAGAGAGACAGACCTTTACTGCATTCCATTACAAAGCTACCGGTGACCGGTAAGTCTATTGTGCGAGCTGTTTATTTAGGAAGGTGAATGAATGATACTGAACCGAGAAAGTATCCTGAATTATATGAAACAGGGCTCCTATCGACCCCTTAATTATCAGGAATTGCTGTCGGCCTTGGAAGTAGAGGATGAAGCCGAATTTGCGGCCTTGCTGGGGCGTATGGAGAAGGACGGGGATATCGTAGTAACCCGTAAACACAAGTACGGGGTTCCGGAGATGATGAACCTTGTACGAGGGTCCCTGCAGGTCAATGCCAAGGGGTTTGCTTTCCTGTTGCCTGATGACCCCAATCAGCCGGAAGTGTTCATATACGAGCGAGACCTGAACGGGGCCATGCACCGGGACCGGGTGATGGCGAGGATAAACCAGCGGCATCACTCGGGGCTGAGGCCGGAAGGTGAAGTTATACGTGCGATCAAACGTGCCAATCATGAGGTGGTAGGCACCTACAGGAAGAGAAAGAACATATCCCAGGTCATCCCGGATGATCCCAGGCTGCTTTACCCCATCAACGCTCGCAGGAGTACCAAGGTTAAAGTTGACGAAGGGCAGAAGGTTGTAGTCAGGATAACCTCCTGGCCGGAACGGGATAGACTGGCCGAAGGCAGGATCACAGAGGTCCTGGGCAGCAAGGGAGACCCGAGAGTAGATATCCGGTGTGTTGTCAAGAAATACGGACTTGCTGAAGATTTTCCCAAGAAGGTGGAAAAAGAGGCCCTGGCCATGCCCTCCACGGTGCAGGCCCATGAAATTGCAGGGCGCCGCGACCTGCGGGACCTGAAAATGGTGACCATTGACGGGGATGATGCCAAGGACCTGGACGACGCTGTTAGTATCACCCGTTTGGAGAACGGGTATCGCTTGGGGGTCCATATTGCGGATGTATCTCACTATGTCAGGGAAGGAACCGCCATTGACAAAGAGGCTTACCGGCGCGGAACCAGCGTCTACCTGGTTGACCGGGTGCTGCCCATGCTGCCGGCCCAGCTTTCCAACGGAATCTGCAGCCTCAACGCCGGAGAAGACCGCCTGGCGTTGAGCGTTATCATGGATATGGATTCTCAGGGGAACGTAATCGACTACGAGATATGCAAGTCGGTTATTCGGGTCGACGAGCGCATGACCTATGACCATGTTAATCAGATCCTGAAGGAACAGGAACCGGGACTCTTGGAGCGTTATCGCGATTACATTGAGATGTTTACGACCATGCACGAACTGGCGGCCAGCCTCCGCCAGCGCAGATTTGACCGGGGAGCCCTCGATTTTGAGTTTCCGGAGACCAAGGTTATCGTAGACGAGCAGGGGATCCCGGTGGCTATCGAGAAACGGTTTCAGGACGTGGCGGAGTCCATAATCGAGGAGTTCATGATCTGTGCCAATGAGGTGGTGGCTCGGCACTGCCATGAGATGCAGCTCCCTGTTTTATACCGGGTGCATGAGAAACCGGATGATGAAGACCTGCTCAATGTTGTACGCATCCTGGCCCTGTTTAACCGTAAAATCAATAATAAAAAGATAACCCCGCAGGTGCTGCAGCAGGTCTTAAACGATGTCAAGGGCAGGCCGGAGCAGCGGATAGTATCCACTATGATTCTTCGCTCCCTGAAACACGCCCGGTACTCACCGGTTCCCTTGGGACACTACGGCCTGGCATCCCCCTATTACCTGCATTTCACGGCTCCTATTCGTCGATACCCGGACCTGCTGGTTCACAGGGTCCTTACTCACCTCCTGGAGAAGGGCTCCTTATCCAAGAAAAAGAAGACCGAGTGGGAGAGCCTAATGCCGCCGGCGGGTGAGCAGTGTACCCTGTGCGAGATACAGGCTGAGGAAGCCGAACGTGAATCGGTGGATATCAAGGCGGCTCAGTACATGAAGCAGTTCCTGGGGGAAGTATTTCCCGCCGTGATTTCATCTATAACCGCCTTTGGTTTCTTCGTCGAGCTGGAGAACACGGTGGAGGGACTGGTCCACATATCATCGCTGGTGGATGATTACTACGTGTTCGATGACCAGCGGCTAATTCTGACGGGCAAACACACGCGGAAAGTGTACCGGATTGGCGATGAGGTTGAGGTGGAACTGGTAAAGGTAAACGAGGAGGAGGCCAAACTGGACTTCGAGCTGACCGAACAGCAGTCCAGGAATGGAGCACGGCCGCGCCGGAGGCACTAAAGCTGATGGAGGCGGCGGTTATTGACCGGCTGTACGCCGCGTTATATAATAATAGTGACAGTCAAAGATAGCAGGTATCAAACCCTGGCTGCAGGTGGATATTAACCATTGGGGCGAGGGTTTATTTTTCGGGGTGAACCTGATGAAGGATAGGAACGTCAAAGTAGTAGTTGAGAACCGCAAGGCCCGCCATGAGTATCATATTGATGATACCCTGGAGGCAGGGCTGGTTCTGCAGGGGACCGAGGTTAAGTCCCTGCGGGCCGGTAAGGCCAACCTTCAGGATGCTTACGGCGAGATTAAAGACGGGGAAGCCTGGATCCTCAACTTTCATATAAGCCCGTACGAACAGGGTAACCGTTTCAATCACGAGCCGAAACGGCCGAAAAAACTGCTGTTGCAGCGCCGAGAAATTAACCGGCTTTACGGTCTTACGCAGCAGCGAGGTTACACCCTGATTCCACTGCGAGTCTACTTTAAGAATGGTTTGGCCAAAATGATAATAGGCGTGGCCCGGGGCAAGAAGCTGCACGACAAGCGGCAGGATATTGCTGCGCGGGATGCCCAGCGAGACATTGATCGCGCAATTAAGGAAAGAACCTATAAATAAGGGGGCGTAATGGTTTCGACGGGGGAATAGGTGGAAAGAGCAGCGAGCCGAGTTGGTGCCACCTCGTTAAAACGGTACAAAAAAAGTAACTGCAAACGATAATTACGCACTAGCGGCTTAATGCCGCTCGTCCGGCCAGGTTTCCTAACGGCCTGGTGCAGGGCGTCATCTAGTTAGGGTACCCTTCCAGCCCTTCTCTCTGGGGGCTTTAAGGGGAAACTAACAGGGATAGCTTGAAGGAAGCCTGTTCGTGGGCGTCCGGATAGCGAAATCCAAAACACGAACTGCGCTCGGAGATACTGTTTCCGTCGTTCTTTCGGACGGGGGTTCGACTCCCCCCGCCTCCACCAGATTATCTACCATCTATTGATAAAAAGAATTTTATCTGTAGGTGGTTTTTATATTGCCTGAAAGGCCTGTTTTTAAGCCGTTCATGCATTTTGCAGAGCGGCTTTCTCGATTTCTGGCGGGTTTTTTTGTGCTAACGAAATATAATCTTACCGTTTTCCGGTGGGGTTGGCAGGGATAATCGTTGAAATTTAGCAGGGGTGTGCATCGCCAACAGGTAATCGTTGAAAGATTGGTTAATCGTTAAAAGATACTATTATCTACTTTTAAGTGGAGGTCTCCATACCATAGTATTGTAAAGTGGCAGTAAAATCTTCATTATCCTTAGAATCTCCCTACAGATAGAATCTTTAGTTTGAAGTACAACATCATCAGGTTGATAATATTTTCGCAAATATGACTCACGTCCATCACGGTCGTTTTCTGTAAAAAAGTCGCAAAATGCTGCAGGCTCTTCTTTGTCAACTTCAAAAACGAGAGGATCTTCGTTATCGTTATCCAAAATAATCCATTCCATCCCATGGCCTTTTAATTGAGAGTTTTGCATAATTGCAAAATTACGTTCTTTGAAACAGAGAATACGACCTTAAG
>LFRU01000051.1 GCA_001512495.1 Syntrophothermus sp. DTU052
CTGAAGGTCAATAAAATGGAATAAACCAACAGCCTTATCGAATTCAACCAGTATATCAATATCGCTTGTCTCTTTGGCTTCGCCCCTGGCAAACGAGCCAAAAACACCTATGCGACTTACATGGTATTCATTACGCAATTCTTCCAAATGTTCACGCAAACATTGTACTGCGTATTTTTTTGAAACCATGAAAAATCGCCCCCTGGCAAAGGATTTGATAGTAAATTAATGGATTTTGCTATTATATCATCCCGCAAATTCAGGTCAAGGTTACAACGACACATCTCGGAGGCACAAGCCACGGAACAACTGCGAGCTGCGCCCTATGAAAGAACTCAAGAACGCCAATGTGAACCGATCATACCAGACCGGTGTACCGACCTTAACTAGAAGAAAACGCCGACCCTGTTTTGTAGAAACTCCTCACAATCAGGAACCACTACCATCTCAATAGCCTTGGGCTTGCAGGCCACAACACATTGAGCACAGCCAATGCAGCGATGAGCATTGCGCGTATATGTATTATTGATAACGTCAACCGTAACAGCACCCATCGGGCAGGCCAGGGCACATTTACCGCAGTAATTGCATCTGTCCAGATCAACCCTGGGTACAAAGTGCGCGGGCGCGATGCTGGCCGGCGCATTAAACTCGGATACCCTTCTCATAAAATGGCAGCAGTCGCCACAACAGGAACAGGATGTTCCTCCGACTGCAGGATCACTGGCGTCTATCCAGGTAACCAATCCACTGGCCTCGGCCTCTGCCTTGATTTCCAGGGCATCTTTCATGGTAATGCGCCGCGACCTTCCCCCTCTGATTGACATTTCGGCAACCGGTCCAAGAGTTATGCATACCTCCATCGGTTTTCCGCAGCCCCGCTCCACGACTTTTTCAGTAATGCGGCACTGGCACAGGGTTAAGCCAAAGGACTTGTACCGGGAATAGACTTCTTCCAGCTTATCAGAAGGATATGCCATGGGATGGGTCCTGATAATTTGGCCCATTGGAACATATTTTATGGTTGGCGGTTTCTTAGGTTCGTGATCAAGGATATAGCCGGTCTCATAAAGCTTCTCGAATAGCTCACAGAAGTGGCGATGCCACTCGGTGAGGCTATCCAAGGACTGGCGGGCTAGAACAAACTCGAAAGCTCCGGGCAGAATGGGAATCACCATATAAACAGCAGCTTCTCCTTCGCCCAAGCGGAGGATGACATGTTTTTCTTCGGCTATGCTGTACAGAATCCTGTTAATCTCCTCAATCGGCAGGTGTTCAGCCTCAGCCAGCGATTGGGCGGTCTGGGGAGTGCCAGGCTTAAAATGCCTCATCACCATGGCTTCCTCTTCGGTAAAGATGTGCTGGATTAGAGCAATGGATTGTCACATATGGGGACGCCGCCACCGAGCCTCTTATCCGCGTACAGCTGTGCAACCTCCAGATGGGCTTTGGAGACCCCGGGGTAGTCGTTTACCGACTTGATTTTAACGTTTTTGGTTCGAGGTTCGCGTGGACCGATAACACCGTCTCTAACCTGAATCATCCGGTTACCGGCAACAATGGGTTTACTCATTTATGACCCTCCTTTTTGGTGTTTGTTGATTAACAAAAAAACGGGGTTAATACGACTCAATAAGGCTTGCTCGACATTGTAAAGCGGTGTTGTTTTTCGGAGATGACACAGCGTGAGTTTCATATTAGTTGTCAGGGAAATGGTAAACCTCTGGGAGCGATAGCGGGTGAGGTTAGTATCTGCGAAAGGACATAATGCTTACAATAAATGTTGCTCAAGACGATACCAAAATTATACTATACTGTCACAATAATCAATAACGCCGCAAACGTCAAGCATATCAAGGTCATGTGTCCCTGCAGACCAAGGCCAAGATCACACCGAGAAGGCATTGGCAGGCGCAGTTTTTCTAACCTGTTATCGCGAAACGACATCAAAAATATAATCACCTCCAGACAAACATAGTCATTATTAAAAATTTGACTATGTTTCTGTGTACTTTATCACTGCTTTGTTATGTTTCTAAACAGCAAATTACACAAAATCATTGCATGAATCCTAAAATTTTATCTTTATAGAAAAGCGATCAGCAATCAAGAAAGTCACCTTACTACATCTGCAAAAGTGCCTTGCAGCTCCTGCTGACATTGCAGGTACCGTAAGTTTTTCACCTGTGGGGGGAGAGGAGATCCGATGGAGACCGTGGCAATACCTATGATGCTTAATATGCTTCGCCCGGGAGCCGGACGATCAATATGCCAGGAGGGAGACAGGGGGATTATTGTTTTCAAATCAGCTTTAAGGTCTAGATTTCAAACCTCTCAAGAAATGAAATGGTCGGGATGACAGGATTTGAACCTGCGACCTTCTGGTCCCGAACCAGACGCGCTACCAAACTGCGCTACATCCCGACGCTCTATATTCTAACACCGCAGATGAGTTTAGGCAAGGGTAAGCAAGCCTGCGTGATGCAGGCTTGCCGGCATATGACGCAGGCTACTGTTTCAGGGGAAGCTGTGTCTTATAGCCCGTGAATACATCCGCAGAATCAGCAATTTGGGCTGGAGACGCCAGATCGGCCTGGTATTCGCCGAGGTTAAAGAGCTCTTCAAAGAACCTGACTTGAATACCTTGAAGTCGATTACGGTTATCAATCAGCAGCTGGCGCAGGTCATCGTTGATCATCTCATTTATCCCCGTCTGGTAGTTGGAAAGGTTTTGTTTCTCCATCAGCAGGATGTCATTCAGCCTGTCCCTTAGATTCATGTTGGGGTCCTTGACCCGGGGCAGCTCCGGGGAGACCGGTTTGCCGATCTTTTGAACCCCGCTCTTGGTGGTAACGATCTGCTGGGTGTTCATCAGTGTGTGCCTCCTTGTGCGCTGTTGACCTGGTTCAGATAGTCCAACACGGCCATGTAGTTCCGCTGGTGCACCGCGGCTGCATCATAAAAAACCTGATGGTGCGGGGACTGCCGTTCCTGGCTGGCATACTGAAAGGATTTCTTGGCCGCCAGCAGTTCCCATGACAGGATGTCGTTGATGTAGTTTAATTCTTTAATCGACAGGTTCTTCATCGAATCCTCCTTCTGGTTGATGTGGTTCTCTCTGGGCCTCCAGTTTGGAGGGCAGGCGTTAATGGTGGATCATATGGGCGTTTCTGCCCTGAGGCTTATCCATGACCACGTGTTCAATAGATAGGGGTTTGCCTTCCACCGTGATCTGAACCTGATTGATATTATCAAGTTCCGTCAGGGTGTTTATGATGGAGTTGATGGTCATTGATTCTCCAGCCGCACCGCCTGAATGCTTGGAGTGCATTTCCGAAGAAAAGTCGACATAAGCTGTGGTGTCCTTCACCGCAACTGAGCGGACAGTGGCCTCGGCGGGTATGGTACGGCGGAGATCGCTGTTGCGGGGACCCTTGATCAGTTCGCTGACAATCATTTTGATATACCCGGCTGTAGTGATATTACTTGGCACCGATATGGTTCTGGTTTCCGGGACCACCTTGGTGGCATCCTGGTTGGCAAAATAGAGGGTGACATTCCTTTTTACCTGGGACGGACCGGGCTTGGCCGGAGCGGCCGCTGACGGTCGGCTTTGTTCGACCGCAGTTTCAGGCTGCATGGGGAAGGTCTTCATCCACCCCCGGGGCATGCCGCTGGGCCCTTTCAGCTCTTCGCCTTCTACCAGGATTTTGACCTCATCGATCTCGGCAAACTGAGTCAGGGTATTGACAAAAGCGGCTATCCCCAGGATTTCAGCCATGCTGCCATCGAAACGTGTAAAGTCATCATTGACATCAACGATCAGCTTGTTGTCCTGTTTGATGGTTCCGTAAACCCTGGTGTTCGGCGAAATATTGACCCGGTAATTGTCATTTTCGGGACCCTTGATCAGAGCCTGCAGGACGGTGGTGTACTTGTCTTCCCCGGCTTTAAGTGCAATCTGCCGCTCTTCGGTTACCAGTCTTTCGTTATCCTCACTGGCAAAATAGAGCTTGACCGTCTGTGTTTTTTGCTCGGGCCGCTGGGGAACATTTTCCTTCTCCTGCGCACACCCGGTGAGCACTGCAGCCAGCAGAAGTGCGGCCAGTAACAGACTCAATCGTTTAGCCATGCAACTCACTCCTTTCCTGTAACTAGTATGCTCAAACCAGGTTCATTCTTGCGTAAAAACGTCCCCCAGCCATGTGAATCTTCCTAAACGACGTAAAACTACATAAAAAACGGTTAAGCTCTGAAAAAAAGTATGTTAAATTTTGGGGTAACGACAAAATTATGCAGGAATATTAACATGATGGAAGAAGTATTACAAAAAATAATTCCTGCCTTAGCAAGCCTTCGCTGCATTTCTCTTGTTTCAATCAATAACGGATTTTCGACAGTTTGGTAAGCCGGATAATAGGGGGAACGATCTTGAATCGTTTGGAGAGAGACTATGTAGTGTCGACCATTGGGTTGGGAGCAGCTATCAGCAGCCTCTTTGGTCTGGCTTTCTGCTGGCTGCTGGGACTATCGGATATCCGTCTGATTGTCTCAGGTAGCGCCGCCTACCTGGTGGGCGGGGGCTTAATAACTGTCTTTGCGGTAAGGCGCAACCTGCGCAATTGTATAAGGCCTATCGGGGTTATGACCGATTTTTTGGAATCCATCAGTCAGGGTGTGCTTAACCGGTCCCTGGCAGAGCATGACTTTAACATGCTTGAACAGGTGAAGGAAACTCTGGTTCATATGGGCGGTCAAATCAACCTCTTGATGACAAACATCATGGATTGTGCTGCCGGCATTGAACAATTGGGGGCGTCAACTGCGGTTCTGGAAGAGAACTCAAAGTCGGCGGAGGAACAGATTCGAGAAACAATGAGCATGGGTGTATCGCTGACTGAGGAGAACCAAAAACAGAAAGAAATAATACGAAATATCATTCTTCAAATGGCAGAGATCCAGGAAATACTGGCCCGAACCGAAGCCGAATCCCGGCAGCTATTTGATCTGTTGCAGGTTACGGAAGCGGGCAGCTACACCGGCAATGACACTCTGGATGAGGTCGAGAAGGTGGTTCGGGAGCTGCAGCATGAGTCTCAGACTATGCTTAAAGCCCTGGGTTTGATAGAAGAGACTGTCCGCTTTACCAATCTCCTGGGGCTCAATGCCTCCATTGAGGCCAGCAGGGTTGGCAAACTCGGTTTTATGACGGTGGCGACTGAGATTCGCAATCTGGCGGAGCAATCCCTGGTGTCGGCTGAACAGATTAAGGGACTGATAACCGGCATGCATGAAAACATTGCGGCGGTAGAGGCGGAACTGAAAAAGACCAGGCAGTATCTGTTGAATAGGGACATCCAACAGAACTACGAGGTGATTAACGCAACCTGGCAGGCGTTGACTTCAATCTCTTCTCGTATTCAGATGATCATCGACTACACCCGAACCGCGGGCGAACAGGCTGACTCCATTGCCAACAGCCTGCACGAAGTCGAGCGGCATGCGGACCGGACTTTGACCGGCATGAACCGGATTGTGAAGAGCCTGGAACAGCAGCTTTCCCTGGTCAGAACCATTCAGAGCCTCAGTTTTGGTCATCTGGTATCCGGCATAAAAAACACCATGGCCAGGTATGTTCTGGCGGAAAAAACAGAAATCGGAGTTTGCGAGTGGAGAGGCCGGGATTTAATGGAGATTGGGAAGACCTATCGCCACAAGACCGTGGTTTTTGCCGTCGTCATGGCGGCGGTGGTGTTTGGCCCGTTGACAGCGCTGGCAGCCGGGCAGAGAACTATGGAGGGTATTCTTGTCGGGGTCTTATGGGGAGGGCTGGCAGGCGGGGTTATTGCCTGGGTTCTGGCTTCCATGAACGTAAAAAGAATAATCGAACCGGCGGTGGTGCTGATCGATCATGCGCAGGCGATTGCCGCCGGGGATTTGAACCGCGAACTTACAGGCTCACTGGGGAATCTGAGCCAGTTGGGCAGCAGATTTAATGATATGGTGAACCAAATAAGCCAAACCGTTAATGAAATATCAAATATAGCCGATTCCGTTAAAAACACCGCCCGGCGTACAATTGATACCGCCGACCGCGCCATGGAGACCTGGGATGAAATTGCCGGAGAGGCCCATGTGCTGACCGGGAGTGCGCGTGCTCAGACCATGGGTCTGGAGATTGTCAGCCAGGAGATTGCGGGGATTGCGGAAGCGATTCAGGGTGTGGCTCGCGAAGCTGATCTGATGCATCACGAAATGCAGAAAACGGTTAACATTACGCAGGAGGGTTTGGCCAACGCTGTGCTGCAGAAGTCAAAGGCCCGGGAGACCTCGCTGTCGGTGGAGCGGGTGTCGGAAGTAGTGGCACGACTGCAGGAGGACTCCGACCGGATAAGCGAGGTGGTGAGAGTAATTGCCGACATAGCGAGCCAAACCAGTCTGCTGGCGTTTAATGCCGCCATTGAGTCCGGCAGAGCCGCACTGTCCGGACGCGCATTTGGGGTGCTGGCGGAAGAGACCCGCATCTTATCGCAGGAAGCGGCCAGTGCAACTCAGGAAATCGGGGGCACCGTGCCCAGGGTTCAGGAGATAATCGGGCGGGTTGTTTCCGGGATGCAGCAGGTACAGGTTGATCTGGGGAATCAGGTGAGGATAATAGGAGAGAGCGAAGAGGCGCTGGCCCGGATCGAAAACCAGGCGCAGCTTGTCAGGGATCAATCGCTGCAGATCATGAAGACCGTGCGTTCCCTGGTGGAACTGCAGGAGAGCGTGGTTATGGATTCCAGAAAAGTTGCAGCCTTCAGCGAAGAAAACGTAGCCGGGGCGGAGGAGATCTTCACGGTGATTGAGGACCAGACTCAGACTTATCATATGATTAAGGAGATTGACGAACAATTCCTCTCCAATTCGGAACGGTTAAGCAGTCAGATTATGTCGGTTAGAGCCTGAAGAGCCGGCTTATCCCACTCGTCCCGACGTCGGCCTCCAGAGAGGAAACGGCAGCCGCGCATAATAGCGGTAGGCCGCCGTTGTTGGTCTCTGTAGTTTGGCACCCCCAAATGGTTGCTGAGCAATCGGCAGCTGATGGGTATTAAAACCATAAATGATTTAGAGGATTAATAGAAAACCCTCTTGCTGTTGTAATAATCATAGAGGTGCTGCAGGGTCTCTCCAAACCTCTGATAATGCACGATTTCTCTTGCCCGCAGCCAGCGTAAGGTTTCGGTAACACCGGGATCATCGGAAAGGTTGATCAGGTATTCGTAAGTGGAACGGGCTTTTTGCTCGGCAGCCATGTTCTCGTGCAGGTCGGTAATAGGATCCCCTTTTGATTGGATATAGGCAGCAACCCAGGGCACACCGTCGCCATTAACGAAGTACAAGGCCTTGTCGTGGTCGGCATAGTAGCCCTCCATGCCGGCCGCTTTAATCTGTTCGATGGAGGCATCCTTAATGAGGTTGTAGACCAGGGTGGCCACAATCTCCATGTGGGCCAGTTCTTCCGTACCGATATCGTTGAGGACTGCTTTTGACCTTCCGGTGGGCATGGTGTACCGCTGGGTAAGGTAACGGAGCGAGGCGGCCAGTTCTCCATCCGGCCCGCCATACTGGGTGATAACGGCTTTGGCCAGCTTGGGGTTGGTTCCGCAGATTTTCGCCGGGTATTCAAGTTTCTTCTCGTAGATCCACACAGGTATTCCTCCTCTCCCTAGGCGAAGTTGATTTCCCATGGCCAGGGCTCGTCAATCCACTGCCATGGATATTCACTGGTGACGAAGCCGAAATTGGTGAGCGGACCGTATCGCTTTTCGTACTGTGCTTTCAGATCGTTCAGTTTTTTAACGGTTTCGTTGAAGTCATTCAAGGCTTTACGGTCATCGGGGTGGGTGTTGAGATAGAGGTTGAACTCTATCGCCGTGAACTCTTCGGCCATAATGTTCATCAGCATAGCCTTCCTGTCGTTATCCATTCCTTCCACCCCTTCCGCGAAAACGCCATGGATCCTGCTCCCGCTCCCTTTTAACCTGCGGGCCCCGTTCTCTTCTCTCATGTTTTTCATAAGGCATATACAGCTCGGGGAATATGGTTCCCTTCTGTAGGCCTTCCATAGGGGAATAACGTTTGGTGTATTCCTGGATCTTGATAAATGCCCGAGCCAGTTCAGGTTCACTTGGTCCTCTCAAATTATTAACTCCTTTCACAAATAATTCTGCTCCATAGTATGTAAAACAAGGATCGGATTGTTACTTTATAAGGAGCAGTTCCAACAATCCGGGTGACGGATACTGGTGGAGAACAACAGGCCTCCGGTCCCATGGGTGCCGGAAACAATAAGAGGCATTACACCTGGAACGGGAGCAGCCGAAGGCACTTCGAGGGCACTTATGGAAGTAAATCCGCGGACGGATTGGTGGGAACTGGCTAGTCTGAAAGGAAACCGGGGAATGATTGGGGGAAGCACCGGGGGAGCAGCAAAGGGCCGGGTCGATCCGAGTCGGACCGGACCTTTACAGCTCCCCCTCATTGACTGGAAGCTCTCAGGCTAATACTGGAGCAGTCGACTCAAAGGTTTCGATCAACTTTCTTACCTGATCAGGAATAGGTACGCTCCGCTTGGTGGTCATGTCATAACCGGCATAGATGCTTTCCGCCAGGACAATCGGCTCGGTTTCCCCTTCCTTCCTGATCATAAAGTTGGTCACGAAACTGGAATTTCCCAGTTTAGAGACCCTGACATAAATATTTAATATGTCATCAAAAGATCCGGAACCCTTAAATTCAAGGGTGGTTTTGACGAGGGCAAAGTCGAATATCGGTTTTTCACCAGGAGCACCAAAACTCAATCCCAGATTACGAAAGTACTCGGTGATTCCTATATCCAGATAGGTTAAATAATGGCTGTTAAAGACGATCATCTGCCCGTCAATCTCAGCATAGCGGACTCTGATTGGATGACAAAAGCGAAAAACTTGTGACATACCTGGTTCCTGGTTCCCCGGGTACAAGCGGGCGTTCCATCAACATAGAACGGGCAAAATCTTGATTGACCGGCAAGAAAGCGGTGGGCGGAGCCGCGAAAAACACTGTACTACGTCCACCCGAGAAGCGTTATTGAATCCGGTGCTTACGCCCCGGCCTCGACTCTCCAAGACCGGTCAACCTGATGCCGGAAAACTCAGGGGTCCTCCTTTCTTTCAAAGTTGGGGTTTATGAAAAGCTGTATCTGCGATAAGCATTTTTCTGCACACGATCACACTTGGAACAGAATACGGATTCCTGGCGCATCACCTCCGAAAGCGGCTTACCGCAACGAAGGCAACGGCCTTCTGCCAGGCGGCGCTGCCCTTCCAGAATGCTCCGATGGTGCTTGAATGTCCAGGCAATTATCTGGTCTCTGACTGCTTCCGAAATATCTTTGAACATTATTCCGGCAAATGTCTGGTCGCTATCATCGTCCTTTTCGATCCGGACCACCTGGCATTTGAGAGCCAGGCGTTGTCGTGGTGCCAGATCCAGAAAGATCTCCAGTTCATCTCCCACCTGCAGCTCATGTGGGGTTGCAATTTTGCATCCTCCCCCGCTTATATCCACGATCAATCCCTTCCGCTTGGCTGTTTTGGCGCCGGATGGACTGGTTCCTGTGCCCTCTGCCGCTGCGCGGGAGATGATGAAATAGCAATCGAGGGATGATTCAACCCTCGCCCAAGCCCTTCTCTGCACCGGTTTATTGTCGTTATCATCAGGTATATTCCCAGCGGAGGAAATGGATTCTAGCTCGATGCCGGATTCCCGACGAGTCCGGAACACCTCTTTAACCAGCAGCACTACCAGCACCAGAGCCGCGGCGACAAACAGGTAAGCAAATAATGGGTTTCTCGATTGCAGGTACCTGCGGAATGCCTCGGTGAACTCGCTGTATTCCCAGGTTGCTCCAAACGCAAGCGGGAGCCCGGCCGCTTCGGCCAGGGAAGACAGACTGCCTGTTGCAACGAACAGCAGGCTGAATACCAGTAATGCTATCATTCTAAACTTCGTCTTTATAACAGCCGGCCCCCCATCGCTTTACCAGGTTATTCCTGAATACATATTACTTCCTTTTATAATGCTAGACTGGAAATAGAAAATATTCAAGCCTTGATTAAGTGAGAAGGAACAGATTAATGAAGCGGGAAAGTACGTATACAAATATTATGCGCTTTGATAAGATCAGTTTAGGATAAACTAGCTAGTGCCATTTCAAAGAGGTAAGCGCGAGAGCGCATTCCCAGGTTAAAAGGCGGCTGGATTTCAAAAGTCAACCCACGAATTGTAAATACTATTAATTAGTTTACGAAAGGCAGGTGCAATAACTGCGTTTCCGGCAGCTTGCTGAATCATGTGAGGTGCCCGTTCCCTAGTCGAGAACGGCGGACTGTACCAGGCATGGCCGGGGAAACCAGTTGAGAGTGATGAAAACCAGAATAACAGAACTTTTTGGCATCAAGTACCCCATTATCTGTGGAGGGATGATGTGGCTGGCAAAGCCGGAACTGTGCGCGGCTATATCCAATGCCGGGGGACTGGGCAATATTACGGCCGGCAACTATAATTCCGGCGAGGAACTCCGCGCAGCCATCAGAAAGACCAGGGAACTGACCGATAAGCCTTTTGGCGTTAACATCACCATGCTGCCCTCGTTCCGTATTACCCCGGAAATATATGATGAGTGGTTCCAGGTTTGTTGTGAAGAGAAGGTGGCTGCTATTGAGGTTTCCGGAGCCCCGGCCAGAAAGTATATACCTATGGTGCATGAGGCCGGGGTTAAGATCATGCATAAGGTGGGAGCGGTACGCCATGCCCTCAATATTGAGAAGTTGGGATACGACGCGGTCCTGGCTGCAGGTATAGAGGAAGGGGGACATCCTCTTAATGATGACGTTACCACCATGGTGCTGACCCCGCGGATTGCGGAGTCGGTGAAAATCCCGGTGATAGCCACCGGAGGCATCGCTGATGGCCGGGGACTGGCGGCCGCCCTGGCTCTGGGGGCGGAAGGCGTGATGATGGCTACCCGCTTCATTGCTACGGTTGAGTGCCAGGTACACCCGAATATCAGGGAAGAAATGATCCGGCGCCAGGAGATGGACACCACCCTGATCTGCAAGAGCATCGGCCTGCAGGGACGGGCATTAAAGAATGATCTGGTGTCCCAAATCCTGGAGGTGGAAGCAAGGGGCGGCGGCCTGGACGAATTAATGCCCCTGCTTACCGGTAAGCGTTCCGAGGCTGCCTGGCAGAATGGAGACGTCAACAGTGCCGCTCTCATGGTAGGGCAGTCAATCGGGCTCATCAAGAATACCATGACCTGTCAGGAACTCCTGGACAGCATGGTACAGGAAGCCGAGGAGATCTTAAGAAAGAACCTCGCCCGTTGGCAGTAACGTGGACGCCGACGTGGTGGAAACCCAAGACGGGCGCATAATTTTATGTTTCATTGTATTTAATATAACGCCACGGGGGCCTCTTGGCCCCCGTGGCGTTACATAGTGATGCGTCATATCCTTCATATGGCCAGTTTATCGGGCTCGAGGCTGATTTCTTCATAGTGAGAGAACTCCATATTGAAACCGGCCCGCCCCTGAGTAATTGAGCGTATGGAGGTCGAGTACCCAAAGAGTTCTGCCAGGGGGGCAAAACCTCTGATTACCTGGGTATTGTAAGTGGTGTCCATAGAATCCAGACGACCCCGTTTGCTGCTGAGGTTGTTTATTATGCCCCCGGTAAACTCGTCCGGTGCAGAGATCTCAATCTTCATGATAGGCTCCAGGAGCTTCGGTGCCGCTTTGGTCAGGGCGTTCTTAACCGCCAGGGCTCCAGCCATTTTGAAGGCCATCTCCGAGGAGTCAACCTCGTGAAATGAACCATCCAGCACCGTAACCTTTACGTTGACCACCGGGTATCCTTTAACCGGGCCTTCAAGCAGAGCCTCCAGGATTCCCGCTTCAATGGCGGAGAAATACTCCCTGGGGATAACACCGCCGGCGACCTTGAATTCGATGCTCGTTTCCTCGGCCGGCTCCACCTGAAGTTTGACATGTCCGTACTGACCGTGCCCCCCGGTCTGCTTCACGTAGCGGCCCTCGCCGTGGGCTGCGCGGGAAATGGTTTCCTTGTATGCCACCTGCGGCCTTCCCAGACAGGCTTCGACTTTGAATTCCCTCCGCAGGCGTTCGGCAACGATTTCCAGGTGCAGTTCACCCATCCCGGATATCAGGGTCTGGCCGGTTTCTTCGTTTACTGTCGCCGTGAAGGTGGGATCCTCTGCCGACAGCTTGGCCAGGGCTTCTGCCACCCGTACCTGATCCGCTCGGTTTTTGGGCTCAATGGCAATGGTGATTACCGGTTCAGGAAAGTCGATATCCTCCAACGTAACCGGCCTTGCTTCTGAGGCCAGGGTATCCCCGGTGCGGACGTTTTTGAGCCCGATTACGGCGGCAATGTCTCCTGCTTTTATCACCGGGATTTCCTGGCGGTGGTTGGCATGCATCCGCAGGAGTCGTCCCACGTGCTCCCGGCGTTCCCGGTTAACATGATAAACGTAACTCCCTGCCGACAGCTGTCCCGAATATACCCGGATAAAAGCCAGTCGGCCCACATGCCGATCCGATACCACCTTGAATACCAGGGCGGCAAACTCATCATTTTCATCCGGTTTGATCTCCACCGGCTCACCACTGCCGTACAGGCTTGCCTTAACCTCACCCATATCCCAGGGAGAAGGCAGGAAGTCTACAACGGCATCCAGAAGCGGCTGTACCCCGATATTGCGGTAAGAACTGCCGCACAATACCGGAACCAGGCTGCCGGATATGGTCTGCCGGCGCAGCGCAGCGGTAATAATACTGGCAGTGATAGGCCGGCTTTCCACGTATAATTCAAGAACTGCTTCGTCATTCTCAGCCAAGGTCTCGACCAACTGTCGGCGGCAGCCGGCGAACTCTTCCTGATATGCGGCCGGGATCGGGTTTGGTTTTATCTCCAACCCGGGTTTCTCACAGAAGGTCAGGTATCTCTCATTAATAACATCAATTACCCCCGACATTCCATGCTCTCCCATGACGGGAATGGTTATGAGTACCGGATTCGCGCCCAGTCTGGTTCTGATCTGTTCCAACACCTGCCGGTGATCGGCTCCAACGGCATCCATTTTGTTGATGAAGGCGATCCGCGGTACCTGATACTTGTCAGCCTGTCTCCATACGGTTTCGGACTGGGGTTCAACCCCGCCCTTGCCGCAGAAAATGACAACTGCACCGTCCAGGACTCGCAGGCTCCTCTCAACTTCAGCCGTGAAGTCCACATGGCCGGGAGTATCGACAATATTGATGGTTACCCCCTTCCAGGTACAGCTGGTAGCCGCAGAAGCTATCGTAATACCCCGTTCCTTTTCATAGGGAAGGTAGTCCATGACACTCTCGCCATCATGGGTTTCTCCGACCTTGTATGTCCTGCCCGTATAATACAGGATACGTTCTGTAGTAGTTGTCTTGCCTGCATCGATATGGGCGATTATCCCGATGTTCCTCACCTTACAACCTCACCTTTTGTTAATGATAAAAAAGCACCCAAAACCCTATGATAAACCCTCAGCAATTCGTTGTCAAATAGAACACCGGAAAAAAATGAATCTTAGTAAAGAATTTACTCGCTCGCTCATAACATATCCAGTGAGGAGGTGGTGCGGGGGGCAGCAGGCGGCGCACCATTAGTGATGGAGTGGGGTCATCACCGAAGCCGGTGCCTTGCTTGGCTATATGAGCGGTACCGGCTTCGTGTACGAAGGCTGAAGGCTGCGGACAGGTTGTCTGCCTGAGGATAAGCTCCTGATGCGATGCTCCGATAGCAGTTCAAATCTCAACCCGTTTCTCCGCCTGCCAGCGCTTGTATATCATCTCAATCAGCTCCTCCGGGTTGTCGTAGGGGGGATACTCTGTAGTCGCTGCCGCTTCGGAGTGGAGATAATAGACCGTTGCCATGATGTTGCGCTCCAGCCGCTCCTGGCTTTCCTTGAGTTCCTCCAACTTGAGCTCCTGTTCGTATAGATTCATGCACTCCTGTATGCTTAAGGCGCGTCCGGTCTCCAGGAAGTAATAAAAACGGGCCAGGGGGACAATACTCTGGTACTGGGGATGAATGTCCAGGCTGCTTAAAACTTCGTTATAGATTTTGATGATCCGGTTGCCTTTCTTTATCTTCAGCTTGGCCTTTTTAATATCTTCGATGCTTCGGTTAATCAGATAATTTTTTTCGGATTCCCAATCCCTGAGAGCGTTCTTGTAGCGGTCACAGGCCTTCTCGTACTCGCGGTACCTAATATAATAGACTTTCAGATCATGGTTGTATTGCTGGCAGGCCGCTTCGAAGGCAGTCCTGCTTCTTGGATTAAGAATACCGCCCAGGAAGGAGTGTTTCGGGACCGGTTTCTCAGGCTTATCGTCCGGTTTATCAGGTTCGATGAGGGCTGCGTATGGTGCGTTTAAGAACGATTCCCTGATTTCAATCAGCCGCCGCTGGAACATTATCTGCCGGGAGATATGTTCAATCTCTTCTAGGGCTGAGATGGATATCTGCAGGTCGTTCAGCAATTCTTCGCGCGATTTCCTTGATGCAGGCTTGCACTTCAAGGTGGCGTAGTGTTTGGCAATAAGGTCATTTATGGCCGGGGTGGAGTTCAATTCCACCATCTCGGCAATATCCTGGGCGGTTATACCTTCGTGCTCAAAGCATGTTTTGTAAAAGAAGAACCGCGTATTGGTCTTAATATAGTAAGCCGGCCCCACAAAATCCAGATTCCGGTTTTCTTCGAGGCTGTAAAGGGAATCTTCCATGTCCAGTAGTTTATCGATAAAGAGCACCCACTTGGGTATGTTTTCATTAAGGTTATCCGGATCGGCAAACTGATCTTTCAGTTCCTGGTACACACTGAGGCTTATATTAACGAAGCTTTGCTGAAAGAATTCCGATACGATATCTGGAGGGTATTCCATAAAGACCGAGATGTCGAGGTTGTTATTCCCTTCTTTCCCAAAAAACGATAAGAGCAATGACCCAAACCCCCTTGCTGGCCGCAGCCATAATTTACCTGTTTAATTCTATAATTTCCAATAAATACCTGCACAAAATATCTCGTTTAATTCTGGTATTTACCAGCAAAATGGTGAGGATTTCGCCGGGCTTCGTCTTGGCGGGAGAGACGGGAATATCGGTTATTGGGAATATAAATATGAGCTTTACACTTCTGCAGGCATGTTATCCTGAATACCGGGCGGAAAAACGAGGAGGTTGGCAACAATGCCGGATCTGCGGGTTCTTACTTACAATATCAGGCATGGTTTGGGCCTGGACGACAGGGTTGACCTGGATCGGGTCGGACAGGTCCTGAGTGAACTGGGAGCAGACCTGATCGGAATGCAGGAGGTAGACAGGGGTTGGAGACGCAGCGGAAACATGGATCAGGCCCGCTATCTGGCAGGGATTATGGATATGGAATACATATTCGCACCGGCTATCAGTCGGGGAACAGCCCAGTATGGCAATGCCATTCTGAGCCGCTATCCCATTGTCTTCTGGGAGTCCTTTCCCCTTAAGAGCCTGTGGGAGCCCCGGGTGTTGCTGCGAGCAGTCATTGAAACGGGCGGAATTCGGCTTAACTTCTACACTACTCACCTGGGTTTGAGCCGGCGCGAGAGGATGCGCCACATAAATGATGTGGTCCTGCCGGTTATTGGGGAGGGGCGTCGGGTTATACTGACCGGCGATTTTAACTGCGGGCCCGATTCGCCGGAAATGCAGAAACTGACCGCTGTACTCCGGGATGCCTCTCCTCCCGAGGGTCAGTTTACGTTTCCCAGTGCCAACCCCACCAAGCGCATCGACTACATATTGTATACCGGCAGTTGGGATGCAGTAGAATCCCGGGTATTTTCCGCTGCGGCATCGGATCACAACCCGGTCTTAACGATATTCAGTTGGACCTAGGGAACTGCTGCCTTAAGGCGATGCTCACGAAACTCGTTCAGTACCTGACAGGTAGCTTCGTCAACTTCTCCGGTGACCGGGAGGTGGCGGAATGCCTGGAGGTATTTAACGGCCCAGGCGGTCATGGGACCAAAACGGCCGTCGCAGGAAATCGGAATGCCCAGGGCTTTAAGGTGCCACTGCAGGTAGACGACCTCCTGCCCTGACATGCCTTCTTTCATTTCCTTACCTGAAAGCTGGGGCAAGGATGGTTGGCGGGTATCGATGATCTTTACCGGGGTGCCGACCCTGGTCAGGGGATAAACCTCCTCCACGCTGTTGTTGAACATGCGAATACAGCCATGCGAAGCATAAGAACCGATAGAGTACGGCTTGTTGGTGCCGTGCACCCCGTAAATTCCCCAGGGCACGTTGAGACCCATCCAGCGGGTGCCGAAACCGGAGCCCCAGTTGGTGCTGCGGTGAACAATACGCCAGTCGCCCAGAGGGGTAGGGGTTTCCGGTTTACCCACCGCTACCCGGTACTGTTTATGGAACCTCCCGCCGATGAGCACGGTAAGGGTGCGGGTCCCGCGATCAATCAGGAGGCTGACTTCGGCTTCAGGGTCCACATCTTCGAGGCCTTCGTCGCCCAGAGCCCGATAGATCTCCTGCCATACCTCCCCCGTTACCCGGCCGGTCGGTTCCAGCCCTCTTAAAACCTGAAATATTTTGACTGCATCTCGGGTGGCCGGCCCATAAGTGCCGTCGACCGTACCGGGGTTTAACCCCAGCCTCCAGAGCTGTTCCTGGAGGGCTATCACCAGCGGTCCGGTTTCGGGCGGGTCCTTCAGGGTAAGGGTGGGCAGGTCCGGAAAGCAAGTACAGACTACAGCTTCTCGGTCATCAAACGTCTGTGAACTCGCCGGGGTTGCGATTAACAGGATCGACAGCAGACTCAGAAAGAAAGCAATCGTCAACTGTTTGCTGCTAAACATTAAAAGAGGCCGCCCCTTTCTTTTGATTTCATGGTGGAACCGGTTGATGATTGCCAACCGCTTATCAAGGTCAATACCTGAATGCCCATACCGGTGACAGGCTCCCCATTATAATAGTCTCCCATTTCACTGCCGCCATAAGAGGAAATTGTGCCCAGCCGGTCAAGGTAAATCACGCCCGATCCCCGGTAAGGGAGACGGCTCGCGAGGGAATGATACCGGTTCCGGCGGGGGTAAAGGAGTCATGGAACCCGCCAACGGGGCGATACATCCGGTTTGACGTTACCGCACGGTCCCCGGGTGGAAAGGATATCCAGGATTACGGCTATAATACATATAAACCCGGCCGTTGATTCCGAGTAGGATGGGAGAGTTGGCCGCCGGCCTGATCCGGATGCGGCCGTCTCATGTCGTCCGGTAACCGGCCTGGGGTCAGGTATCCTACAAAAAACTTGAAGGAAGTGATACAATGACACATATTCCTGGATTTGTGAACGAGTACGGTACTATCGACGGGGTGTTCTTCGAGCAGGTGAAGAAGGTTATTGAGATGGCCATGGCTCCCGGGGCTCTGGATGCCAAGACCAAGGTGTTGATAGTACTGGCCTTGGATACGCTGAAAGGCGCTGCCGAAGGCGTCAAGGTCCTGGCAGCCCAGGCCAGAGAATTAGGAGCTACCGACCAGGAACTTGCTGAAGCCATACGTCTGGCTTATTTTGTCGCCGGCATGGATCCGCTTAAAACCGGCCTCAATGCCTTTCAGCATAGGCCGCATGTGAATGATTAGCTGTGCAGGTGAATCCAGGGTTGGAGGATCGCCATCACGGCGTACCCCTGGTATGATGAATAGAAAATATAATGGAGAGCCAGTGCTCTACGGGAGGGATTTTGTTTGTTTAAAGCGGTGCTGTTTGACCTGGATGGAACCCTGCTGGATATCGATATGTACGTCTTTCTCCAGCATTATTTTGCCAAGATGGTGCAAATGGCTCACGAGCGAAATCTGAAGTCCAACAACCTGGTGGAGAGTCTGTGGAAGTCAACCACGGCCATGATCGAGAATAAGGACCCGCAGTTTACCAACCAGGAGGTTTTTGAACGGCATTTCTTCGAGAATACGTCTTACGATCCGGATTTGTACCGCCCTTTTTTTGATGAGTTCTATGAACAGGGATTTGACCAGCTTAAGGGCTTGGCCCGTCCCTTTCCGGAGACGCGCCGGGTGGTGGAAGAGGTGTTCGCGCGCGGCTGCAAAGTGGTCATAGCTACGCAGCCGGTCTTTCCCGATTTGGCTATACGCAAGCGTTTGGACTGGGCAGGGGTAGGGAGTTTTGACTACCATATGGTTACAACTTATGAGATTATGCACTTTACCAAACCGCATACCGAGTATTATCTGGAGATCGCAGAAGCGATAGGAGTGGACCCCGGGGACTGCCTGATGGTAGGAAACGATGTGGGTGAGGACTTGACCGCGGCGCAGGCGGGGATGAAGACTTTCCTGGTGAAGGAACGCATGATCAACCAACATAACCTGCCTATTAAGGTGGACTGGCAGGGTTACCTGCCCGACCTGTTAAGATTTTTGAAAGAATGGAAGGGATAGAGGACGCAGCAGGCATGGCTGCATCGGAGACTGAGGACGCCATGCCGGGAGGATAAAAGGAGAGATGACAGTGTCTGTAGAAAGAGTACAGAGCTACCTGGAACAGTATAACCCTGCTCTGAGGGTGATAGAACTTGAGGACGACACCAGCACCAGCGAACTGGCCGCACGAGCCCTGGGGGTTGAAGTTGGACAGATTGCCAAATCCCTGGTTTACAAGAGCAAGACCGGTTTTTTGATGATTGTAGCCGCAGGTGATGTGCGCCTGGATGCCAAGCTTATCAGGGAATTGGCCGGGAGCAGGGTGCGCATGGCTACCCCGGAAGAGACCCTGGAGGTTACCAGCCACCCGGTGGGAGGGGTCTGCCCGTTTGACCTGAAGACTCCGATTCCCATCTATCTCGACGAAAGTCTGAAAAGGTTTGATGTGGTTTACGCCGCCGCCGGCAGCTCCAGCTCTGTTCTTCCCATAACTTATGAAGAGCTCAAGGAGATCACCGGCGGGATCCCATGTTCAGTTTTCATGAGATAGGAGTAGAGATGAGTCCTTTTGTTCACCTGCATACTCACTCAGAATACAGCCTCCTGGACGGTGCCGCCCGGGTAAAAGGTCTGGTGCAGAAAGCGGTGCAGGAGGGGATGCCGGCTCTGGCCATAACTGACCACGGTGTCCTCTACGCGGCAGTTGATTTTTATAAGGAAGCAAAGAAATGTGACTTAAAGCCGATCATTGGCTTTGAGGCCTATGTGGCCCGGCGGAGTCGTCTCGATCGGGTTCCCAAACTGGACGATTCGCAGTATCATCTGGTTCTGCTGGCCCGGGATGAGGAGGGATACCGGAACCTGCTGCAGCTCTGCAGTCGTGCCTCCCTGGAGGGGTTTTATTATAAACCGCGGATCGACAGGGAGCTGTTGGAGAAATACCGCAGCGGGCTGATAGCCCTCTCCGGCTGCGTTTCCGGAGAAATACCGGAATTGATCTTGTCGGGGCGGATAACGGAAGCGGAAGCGACCGCCGCTTATTACCGGGAACTTATGGGAGCGGATAATTTTTACCTGGAGATGCAGGACCACGGAATGCCGGAGCAGCAGGTCATCAACCGGGAACTGGTTCGTATCGCCCGCAAAATGAACCTGCCCCTGGTAGCCACCAATGATATCCACTACCTGGAGAAGAGCGATGCCTTCTATCAGGATGTCCTTCTCTGTATTCAGACCGGCAAGACCATCAATGATGAGAACCGCATGCGCTTTTCATCTGCCGAGTACTACTTTAAGTCGGCCCGGGAGATGGAGGAGCTTTTCCGTGAGGTGCCGGAGGCCATAACCAATACCCTGAAGATCGCTGAGAGATGCAACCTGGAGTTCAGCTTCAATGAGTTCTACCTGCCCAGTTTTGAGATACCTTCCGGAGAAACCCCGGAGAGCTGCCTGAAAAGGCTTGTGTACCAGCGTCTGCCGCAGAAGTATCCTGATTATGACCACCGGGTAACTGAGCGGCTGGACTATGAACTGGAAGTAATCAACCGCATGGGGTTTGCGGGATATTTCCTGATCGTGCAGGACCTGGTCAACTGGGCACGGGGACGCGGCATCGCGGTAGGTCCCGGCCGCGGTTCCGCCGCCGGCAGCCTGGTATCCTATCTGCTGTCCATCACCACTATCGATCCCCTGCGCTATGGGCTGCTTTTTGAGCGTTTCCTGAACCCGGAGCGGGTTTCAATGCCGGACATTGATATCGATTTCTGCTTTGAGCGCCGCGATGAGGTGATCGAATATATTGTCAGGCGTTACGGGCATGATAGAGTGGCCCAGATCATAACCTTTGGGACCATGGCGGCCCGAGCCGCCATCCGGGATGTGGGAAGGGCTTTGGATTATCCCTATGCCGAGGTTGACAGGGTGGCGAGGATGATACCCAATGAACTGGGAGTGACCCTGGCCCGCAGCCTGGAGATTTCTCCAGAACTGATCGATGCCTACCAGAATGATTACCAGGTCCGACGCCTGGTGGATACCGCGCGGGCCCTGGAGGGCATGCCCCGCCATGCCTCGGTTCATGCGGCCGGGGTGGTTATCGGAAGCGAAGAATTGATGAACCTGCTGCCGCTGCAGCGGACGGCCGACGGCCATGTGGTTACCCAGTTTGCCAAGGAAACCGTGGAGGAAATAGGCCTGTTAAAAATGGACATTTTGGGTCTGCGCACCCTGACGGTTATCCAGCGGACTCTGAATATCCTGGAGAAAACCCGCGGAATAAAGCTGAACCTGGACGAGCTGCCCCTGGATGATGCAGAAGTTTACAGGCTCCTGTCCCGGGGAGAAACGCTGGGGGTGTTCCAGTTGGAAAGCGATGGCCTGCGCCGGCTGCTGATAGAGATGCAACCAAACCGGTTCGAGGATTTAATAGCTGTCATTGCCCTTTACCGCCCCGGACCGCTGGGAAGCGGGATGGTGGAGGATTTTATCAACCGCAAGCACGGACGGCAGGAGCTGTCATATGTTGATCCCCTGCTGGAACCGGTCTTGGAGGAGACCTACGGCGTGATCCTTTACCAGGAGCAGGTTATGCAGGTGGCCAGTGAACTGGCGGCGTTTACGATGGGTGAGGCCGACGGCTTGCGCCGGGCTATGGGCAAGAAGAAGCCGCAGGAGATAATGAGTCAGCGGGACAAGTTTGTCAGCGGCGCTATAAAACGCGGACTGAGCAGAGAAAAGGCTTCCTACATTTTTGACCTGATGGAGCACTTTGCCGGTTATGGATTTAACAAGAGCCACAGTGCCGCCTATGCCATGATTTCCTACCAGACCGCCTATCTTAAGGCTCATTACCCGGCTGAATACATGACCGCCTTCCTGTCCAGTGTGATTGATAATCAGGACCGGGTGGTATTTTATATTAAAGAGTGCCGGCGCATGGGGATTGAGATCCTGCCCCCGGATATAAATGAGAGCCTGGAGAATTTCACCATTACCGAGGGAAGGATCCGCTTCGGTCTGGGAGCCATAAAGAACGTGGGGGAAGCGGCCTATCACTCGATAATTGAGGTTCGAAAAGAGCGTCCTTTTACCGATTTGTTCGACTTCTGCCGCCGGGTGGACCTGCGCCAGGTGAACAAGCGGGTTTTGGAAAACCTGATCTGTGCCGGGTGTTTTGACAGCTTGGGGCTGACCCGCCGCGAGGCCCTGTCAGTACTGGATGAGACCCTGGAGGTGGCGGCCGGCTTAAAAGCTGCTGAGGAGAGCAGCCAGATGACCCTTTTTTCATCCGAGGAGCAGATGCCCGAGATCCCGCAGCCGAAAAGACGGGGAGAATGGCCGGTAGCCGAGCGTCTGGCTCGGGAAAAGGAGGTCCTGGGCTTTTATGTCTCCGGGAACCCTTTGGACGAATACCGGGAGATAATACCGTTCTATGCCACCCACTCGGTGGACGACCTGCCCCGACTGGAAGATGGGACCGCAGTCAGGCTGGCAGGCATGATAAACAGCATTAACCGGCGTCTGAGTAGGAAAGGTGAGACCTGGGCCAGCTTTTTCCTGGAGGACTTTACCGGAAAGGTGGAGGTTTTGGTTTTTGCCTCGGCCTACCGCCAGTGTGCCGCCGGGATGAAGGCGGAGACGGCGGCCTGTGTAACGGGCAAGCTGATTAACCGGGAAGAGGAATTGAAAATTGTTGCCCGGACCGTGACCAGGTTATCCGCGGAGAGCCGGGAACTGCACGTGCGCCTTAACAGCAGTAAAGGTAACGGGGAGCCCGACCGTTTGATTTCACTGCTGTCCAAACACCGGGGTGAAGTGCCGGTTTATGTCCACCTAAGTGATAACCGGACGATTGAACTGGATCGGAAATACTGGATAGCCGCCAGTAACCAGTTGAGGGATGAACTGGAAAAGGTGTATGGGGCGGGCAATGTCTATATGTCTTAAATAAGAGCAGGGGGGATTACCGGTGAATGAGGTCCGCAAATGTGGGGAAGATTATATCGTCGTAAAGGCTTTGGAAAACGGGGTTACCATCATGGGTTTAACCCGGGGAAAAGATACCAAGTTTCACCACAGCGAGAAACTTGACAAGGGCGAGATAATGGTGGCCCAGTTTACCGAGCATACCTCGGCCATCAAGATCCGCGGCAAGGCGGAGGTTCTGACCGGTCACGGCCGGATAACCAACGCCGATTAGAGAAGAGTTTAACAGGTCCGGCGGCCGCTGTGATGGCTGGAGAGGTCTGCGGCAATGAGCGGGTTCTGTGGTGAAAAGCCTTCCATGCCGATTGACGCCGTAGCGACTCGAGATGATCCCCGGGGGGGTGGAGGATGAGATTGATAATGAGCCATCCCGATTTGGAGGAGACGATGAGCACCAATGAAAAGAGTTGCGGTTGTGACCAGCGGTGGAGATGCGCCCGGTATGAATGCAGCCATCAGGGCAATCGTCAGGAACTGTGCCTATAAAGGGGTAACAGTATTTGGGGTTAAGCGCGGGTTCTACGGCCTGATATATCACGATTTTATTAACCTGACCGTCAACTCGGTGGGAGATATCATTCACCGTGGAGGTACCATACTGCGGACCTCCCGCACCCGCGAATTTCGAGATGTGAATATGCGCATGCGGGCCAAAGAAGCCATGAATTACTTCGGGATCAAGGCTCTTTTTGTTATTGGCGGGAACGGCACCCTGTGTGGTGGATACGAGCTTTCCAAGCTGGGTGTCAATGTAATCGGCATACCTGCCAGCATTGATAACGATATACCGGGAACCGATGAGGCTATTGGTTTTGACACGGCTGTTAATACTGTGCTGGATGCCATCAACCGCATCCGCGATACTGCGACCTCCCACGAACGCATTTTCATAATTGAAGTGATGGGACGCGAATCGGGGCAGATTGCCCTGGCATCCGGGTTGGCCGGAGGTGCCGAATCTATACTGGTTCCGGAGCTGCCCTTTGACCTGGAAGATGTGGTGAAGCGGATCAACGCCGGCATTGCCCGGGGCAAGCTGCACAGCATAATTGTGGTAGCCGAGGGCTGCTGCAGCGCCATCGAATTGGGAAAGCAGATTGAGAAGATGAGTCGGCACGAGACTAGGGTCACAGTATTGGGCCATACCCAGCGGGGAGGAACACCCACCGCAGCCGACCGCATCCTGGCTTCGCGGCTGGCCACCAAAGCCGTGGAATTGTTCGCCGCCGGCGATTATGGCAAGATGGCCGCTATTCAGGATGGGAGGGTGACCGCCGTTAGCCTGCAGTCAGTGGTGGAAGGCAAGAAGGAACTTAACCGGGAGCTGTATGAGCTGGCCCGAGTTCTTTCAATTTAGATAAGGGGGAGGAGAATATGCGCAAGACCAAGATCGTCTGTACCCTCGGTCCATCAACTGATAACCCAGAGGTAATACGAGGATTAATCGAACGCGGGATGGATGTCGCCCGGCTCAATTTCTCTCATGGTACGCGCAGGGAGCATCTCTCCCGCATTCTTATGGTACGGGAGATAGCCGGGGCCGCCGGACGCCATATTGCACTTATGCTTGATACCCGGGGTCCGGAGATACGTACCGGCAGTCTGAAGAAGGGCCGGGTAACACTGGTTAACGGGCAGAGATTCATCCTCACCACCCGGGAGATTGTCGGGGACGAGAATCAGGTTCAGGTAAGTTTTGAAGGCTTTCCCCATGAGGTAAAACCGGGGCACCGTATTCTGCTTTCCGATGGATTTATACAGCTCATAGTGGAGGAGATTGTCGAAGACCGTGATGTGATCTGCCGGGTCGTTTTCGGAGGAGTGCTGGGGGAGCGCAAGGGCGTCAATATCCCGGGAGTACGGACCAAAATGCCGTATATGAATGACCAGGACGCGGCGGATATAAGCTTTGGATTGGAGAATGGTGTTGATATAATTGCCGCCTCCTTTGTCACTTCACCGGAGGATATAATCCAGGTAAGGCAGTTGGTGGAGACTCACCAGGGGGTGGTAGATATAATTGCCAAGATAGAGAGCCGGGACGGGGTTGAGCGCCTGGATGACATAATCAAGATGGCTGACGGGGTAATGGTAGCTCGGGGGGACCTGGGGGTCGATATCCCCACTGAAGAGGTACCCCTGGTACAGAAGGCCATAATCCGGCGGTGTAATGAACTGGGCAAGGTAGTGATAATTGCCACCCAGATGCTGGAATCAATGATAAACAACCCACGCCCCACCAGGGCTGAGGCCTCGGATGTTGCCAATGCCATCTTTGACGGAGCGGATGCTATCATGCTCTCCGGGGAGACGGCGGCCGGTCGCTACCCTCTGGAGGCGGTGGAGACCATGGCCCGCATTGCCTGCCGCACGGAAAAGGTCCTACCCTACGACAAGATGCTGCTCAATCGGGGTTTGGCGAGTAACGCAACGGTGACAGATGCCATAAGTTATGCTACCTGTGCCACCGCCGAGAACCTGGGCATATCAACCATTATTACTGCAACCCAGTCGGGGTCCACAGCCAGGATGGTTTCCAAACATCGGCCGCGTTCCAAGATCATTGCGGCGACTCCGGATGAGAGGGTGGCCCGGCGCCTGAACCTGGTATGGGGAGTTATTCCCCTCTTGGTGAAGAGAAGCCTGGGTACTGACCATATGATCGAGGAGTCGGTCAATGCCGGCGTAAAGTCCGGCCTGATCCGGGAAGGTGAGATGGTGGTCATAACGGCCGGGGTGCCCACCGGAGTGCCGGGTACCACCAACCTGCTTAAGGTACATATCGTGGCTGAGGTCCTGCTTTCCGGAACCGGTATTGGAGAAGGATCGGCTTCGGGAACGGTGCGCCTGGTGGAGAAACCGGACGAACATACATATTTCGACGAGGGAGATATCCTGGTTGCCCGGGCTACCAATGCTGATTTCGTCCCGTTGTTTCAAAAGGCCGCCGCAGTACTGGTTGAGGAGGGCGGTTTGACCTCTCATGCGGCCATTGTGGGGCTGAGCCTGGGAGTACCCGTGGTAGTAGGGGTCGAAGGAGCCATGGAGAAGCTGAAAGACGGGACCCAGGTTACCGTTGATACGGCTCGCGGTCAGGTTTATAAAGGCCTTATCAAGGTATTATAGGAGAACGTGAAAGGGGAGTGCTTTCCTTGATGCCATACGATCAATAAAATGAACGGGCTTTGTTCAGAGAGAGCAGGTTGATGATGGAATCAAGGGTTATACTGTCCAGGATGCCGGTATTGGCAAGCTGGTTTTCTTCCTGAAAGGATTTCAGGGATTGGGAAAAGGTAGTCTTAGTGTAGCCCAACTCCTTAAGCATACGTTTTACTTCCTGGGTTTCTACCGGCGTAAGCCTATCCGAGGCGCTGCCTCCTCTTCCCGGAAGGTTACCACTCATATATCTTGATTCGCTTGATGCAGCGGTATTCTTTTCAGCTTCACGGTCAGCAATCTCTACCTTCGATTGGGCATTGACAGCGGTTTCTGTTTGCTGCGATTTGTAGGTTGATAAGGCGGAAACAATAGCGAAGGTCGATCCCATTACCATGGCTGCAGCAACCAAGAGGACAAAGAAAACCAGATGTTCTCTTTTCATACGACTCCCCTCCAACTCTATCTTACCTATTATTGGCACAAAATACAACCCCAAAACAACAATTTGTGCACATGGACTGCATTTTTCCCCTGATTAGGCGCCGAAAAACAGATTAAAAAGTGTACCGCCCGACATCGGTAAGCTCAATGCTTTGTTTTTTTCTGCGAAAAGCGCTTCCAGTGCAGTTACTGTCTTTACAATTGTTGCTATTAAGATGCATCCTGGTAGACAAGCGAATCATTAGTGTTATAATTGAAAAGAGTTGTAGGATACACTTACCCGTATTGCACACTGCATCCCAGCGGCCGTACGATTCACAACAGCACCGTCACGGAAAAATTGGAGGGGGGAGCTTATTGCAAGTAAAGTCTTTCAAGGATTTTTGCGAAGCCTTTAGAGAACTTGCTTATTCCGGACGAGCCCCGGAAGAAATGGTGATAGAAGGACAGATGATTCTGTCGGAGTATCTGGCCAATCCCGATTTGATACTGGATCACCTGGTAAGGGTTACGGAAAGATGGGCCGATGATGAATTCCTGCCCATAGATGTAAATGAAATCAGTATCTATCGGGATGCAAATCGGATGTTCTCGGTGCGGGTTTTTATCTGGGAACCGAACTACCCGTATCATATTCACGACCACGGTTCTTGGGGCGTAATGGGTTGTCTGGCAAATCAGATCCGGGAAACAAAGTACCGGAGGCTGGATGACGGAAGCCAGTGCGATTACGCCGAACTCGAAGTCCGGTCGGAGGGAATTATTCAACCCGGGCAGACCACTTTTGTCCTGCCGCTCAATGAAGGAATCCATCGCATGATGGTCTTTGGGAGGAAGTCGGCCCTCAGCATTCATGTTTACGGTAAACCAATCCGCACTGGTTTTATTCAAGGCTTTTTGATGGAGAGCAACTCAGCCTATAAGATGTACCCGGTTAAGGTGCAGAGAAAGATACTGGCCATTCGAGCCCTGGAAGTGATAGGAAGTGAGTGGGCATCAGAGATCCTAAAAATGACGGCGCGTGATGATAATGAGCTGATCAGCGTTTTCAGTCAGCAGGCCCTGAAAAGGATTGAAAAACAGCGAGCAGGTGAATAGAAGTCTTCACACCCTGCCCTCCGTTAACCCGCGTGAGGGTGTTGAAACTATGAATAGCAGTAGTCTGCATGAAAAGACCTGTGATAAAACGGCCAACCATGGGTAATGGCCGGGCCTTATCACAGGTCTTAATGTATGCATTTTTAACAATTACCGGCTAAGAAAAAACCGGGTAACCGGTTTTTTCTGTATGAAAGCAGTTGGTTGGTACTAATCGATTGTTTTGAGGTCCCGGCAAATGGCGACGATTTCACATATCGGAATGTAACAAATGTCGCATCCGGAAATGGTTATAAAGTCGCAGTTTACATCAGTCAGTATGCCACAAATCCATTCCTTGTCGCCTTCAGTTAACACCTTGACCCGAAAGTTTAGCAGGCTGCAGAGGAGCCCGAAGAAATTCCGCCTACCGATACCGCATCCCAAACCGACGGCCATGATATCCCTCCTTTTAAGTGAATACTCGCCGTTTTAGGCCAGTTCTGGTTTATACTATTCGGTGCCATTTCCATTTGTTACACGCTATTCCGGCGAAAAAAGTTGCGGAACCGAAACTGTAACAGCCGCAATCATGTGCAGGGGAATGAATGCGGCCTGCGGAGGGTTGACCCGTTGGGACAGGGTGAGGAAATCCGGGTTCACTGCCGTAAGGATTCCCTGGAATGAACTGGAACTGGTGGTGTGAACCGTCACCTGGTGGTTGATGAGGGTCAGCAGGTGATCGCCGAACTTCATGGGTGCGGGAGGAAGGTCGGGATTTGGGAGGGGCTGGCTTTTGCTGCGGATGAGGATGAGAAGCAGCAGCAGTGTAAAGAGCCTCCTGCCGTCCATAATGAATTCCCCCCTCAACATATTCCCTGGTAAAGTATATACATCAAACCCACCATCATACATCAGGGTCTGGAACGGCGAATCACGGGGGATTCCCCCGTGATTCATCGGAAAGAGGGTGGCAATCTTCCACCCTATGATTTCATTTTCAGAACCATTTTGGTGGCGTTCAGCGCCGCTATCTGGCCTTCACCCGTTGATTTGGAGAGCTGGTACGGGGGTCCGGTGCAGTCTCCGGCGGCGAATATTCCCGGCAGGTTGGTCTCCATGTTGCGGTTAACCTTGATAAAGTTCTCGTTTAGTTCCAGACCGGGGACCAGACGTTCCGGAGAGGTTTCGGCTCCGACAATGAATATCCCGTCGACCGGCAGTTGGCTCTTGTTGGTTTTAAGGCTTTTCACCGCCTCATCGCCCTCCACGGCCAGGGGACGTTCCCGGACGACTTTTACCTTCGCCGCTACAGCAGGTTCCTTCTTATAGAGGGGAAGGTAATAGACCTGGCTGCATATTTCACTCAAGTAGTTGGCCTCCGGTTCGGCCTCTTCGCTGTAGCCCACGATGGCGACATCCTTTCCGCGGTAAAGGGGACCGTCACAGGTAGCACAGTACCCCAGGCCTTTCCCCAGAAAATCGCTTTCGTTCTGCAGAGTATTTCGGTAAGGAATGCCGGTACAGATTATTACCGTCTTAGCCCTGATCATCCTTCCCTGGGAAATGATCAGGTACCCGTCGTCGTCAGGAAATACGTTATCGGCTTTACTCTTTATGATTTCGATGCCCAGCATGGAAGCATGTCCCAGAAAAGACTGGCGGAGTTCCTCACCGGTAATGGAGGGGAACCCCAGATAGTTGCTTATTAACGGGGCTTTATGCAATGGGGGACTGCATATTTCTGCGCCTAAAACCACAATGTCGCGGTTCTTGTTCTTGGCATTGACTGCCGCCGACAGGCCGGCCGGTCCACATCCGATGATCCCGATATCAAATTGATGTTCTGACAAATCCTCACCTCCGAGTTTTTTATACATTCTACCAGTAATCACCGCGGGATACTCGGATAAGTTTTTCCTGTTTTATAAATAACGGTTGTTAGGGGAGGAAGCCGACCAGAGCCGAGGCGCACGAATCGCCCCCCGGGACCGGGAACGAGACTCCCCCCGTTCCCTTCTCAAGTATCAGGCGGCGAATCCACTATCTTCAGGTCGCAACAGCGGGTTGG
>LFRU01000043.1 GCA_001512495.1 Syntrophothermus sp. DTU052
CCGGCCAAAACCAGGTTCTAATATCTTTTATCTGTAGTTCAAATAGTCGCTGCCATGACCAGTTGAATTTTACACAAAATATTGGACTTGATCTTAAGTTGTTCAAATATTAAAATTTTTATGAGAAGATAAGCAGGTATGTGTTGGACGATGTCGAATACAAAAACCAAATATACTTATCGTTAAGTTAATACCCCGAACCATACTGCGAAGAAAGGAGGGAAATGCGGAAAAAGTAGGGTTTATGGAGTAGACGCCACAACAAACCAGTGAACGGACTCTTCTGATCTTATTAAACAAAGCCTTCCGTCAAACCAGTATTAGCTAATCATTCGCAGCAAGATATACTCCAATCTCTAATTCCAGCCAATCGAACAGAATGATAGCCAATAGGCAAGCAGTTGTTTTGTTAAAGGACATGCAGAGAATGGAGGTCTTGCAATGACAATGGATTACGATTATGAAAGACTATTGAAAGAGAGACCTTGGCTTAAAGAATATGATCCCGAAGTCCCTTATATTGCCCGCATTCCAACCTTTCCCGCCGCTGATGTCTTAAGGAATACTGCCAGCAGTTGGCCCGATAAAGATGCCATATGGTTTTACGGCTGGACCTGTACCTTCTGGGAGCTTTTCCGGACCGTCAATCGATTTGCCAATGCCATTTTGAGTCTGGGCATCAAACAAGGTGATCGCATTGGTCTCCTGCTGCCCAACTGTCCGCAGTTTGTCATATCCTTTTGGTCCATATTAACAATGGGTGGAATAGTCGTTAATATGAACCCCATGTACACAGAAGAAGAACTGGAATTCATGACAAAAACCACCGAATTAAAAGCCATGATTACTTTCGACGCCTTGATCGAGAAAATGGATGCTCTGACTCAGCGAGTAAGCATACCGCACATAATAATCACCCGTCTGAGTGATTACATCCCCGGTCAGGGACAGGCTACTGCCGAAAGCCTGGGTATTAAGGACAAAGGCTGGCATCACTTTGGACAGCTCCTGGAAGCTACGGTCAGTCACAGCCGTCCGCGCCCCACCATCAAGCCGGAAGACCCGTGCGTAATCCAGTTCACCGGCGGAACTACCGGCGTACCCAAGGGTGCCACCCTGACGCACTCAAATATCGTGGCTGGTATATATGAGAACATGTACTGGGGGAGCTCGGTTATCAATCCAATACCTGTAGAGAGGCGTAAATCTTTTTGTGTACTGCCTTATTACCACATCTACGGCGAAGTATGCCAGATGTGCTGGTCAATAAAGAATGCAGCCACCCAGATCATACTACCCCGGTTTGAGATCGAAGAGGTCATGGACACCATTGAGAAGTTTGATGACATCAGTTATTTTGCGGCAGTTCCCACCATGCTTAACGCCATTGTCAATCACCCCCGGGCCAAAGAGATGGACCTGGGTAAGAAGTTCGTATTTGTGGGCTGCGGCGGTGCTCCCTGTCCGCCGGAGCTGATTGATAAATTGCTGGATATGGACATCTTCTATCAAGAGGGTTGTGGAATGAGTGAAACCGTCGCTCAGAACATATCCCAGCCCTGCCTGGGCAAAAAGAAGGTAGGCAGTATCGGCGTTCCTTATCCCAGCACCGTAGTCCGACTGGTAGACCCCGCTACCGGTGAGGATGTCCATTGGGAACCCTTCAAAGTAGGGGAAATTGTCACCAAGGGTCCAATGGTTATGGCCGGTTATTGGAACAATCCAGAAGAAACAGCCAACCAGTTGAAGGACGGGTGGCTCTACACGGGTGACCTGGCCTATCGCGACGAGGATTGGCACTTCTTCATTGTTGACCGTTCCAAAGACATGATAATTTCCAGTGGTTTCAACGTTTTCCCGGCAGAAGTGGATAATGTGATTTTCTCTCATCCGAAAGTATTTGACGCGATGTGTATCGGTGTTCCCGATGATTACCGGGGGGAATCACTGAAGGCATTCGTGGTGCTGAAGCCGGGTGAAACCTGTGAAGCCGATGAGATCATTTCCTGGTGCCGTGAGAAACTCGCTCCTTACAAGGTTCCCAGGGAAGTTGAGTTTCGGGATTCGGTTCCCCGAAGTCCGGTCGGAAAAGCTCTGCGCCGCATCCTCCGTGAAGAAGAAATGGCCAAGCGCGCCGCTAACAAGTAGATAACAGGCCCGATATACTCTGATCCCCTTATATTGGATCCCCCGGCAGAGCCCGGGGGATTTTTACCGGATTGGTTCATTTCAGGGCGCCCCTTCAAATCCCATAAAACCCTTTCCGCCCCGGTTCCATATCGAAGGGTCAACACCCCGGGTCTTATTCGCACGATGGTGATAGCAAAAAATTGAAGCAACCTCGCATCGCTATGCATATATTATCTTGAATCCAAAATGTGGGAGGAATACTCTTGAAACGACTGGTGCTTAAAAAACCGGTTATCGCAGTAGCCGGGAGCTCTGGCAAGACTACCACCAAGGAGATGATTGCCTCCATACTGCGAACGCAGTGGAAGATTTACAAGTCCAAGGCCAATCAGAATAACCGCAAAGCCATGAGGAGGCATGCCCGTAATATCCGCTCCTACCACCGGGCGGCGGTTCTCGAGTTCGGCATGTCCAATTACGGACACCTGCGCAAGCAGTGTAGAATTATACAGCCCAACATAGCAGTTATAACTATGGTTGGATCGGCCCACATCGGAAACGTCGGCGGCAGTGTGACCAGGCTTATTAAAGCCAAATCCCAGTTGGCCCAGCACATGAAAAGAAGCGGCACCCTCTTCTTAAATGCCGATGATCGTAATTCGCGCAGGCTCCGCCTGAAGCCGTTTCGGGGGCTGGTTAAAACCGTAGGCATAAAGGGTATAGGAAATTATACTGCTTATGGCATTCGTTATGTCAACGGTGGCATGGCTTTTTCCACTCGGATTAAAGGCACCGAGCATAACTTCTTTATTCCGGTTTACGGTATACATAACGTCTACAATGCCCTATTTGCTATTGCTGTTTCCGACCACCTGGGTTTTACGGTCGAGCAGATGAAAACCGGCCTTAAACGCTATCACCGGCCTTACCGCCGTCTGATTGTTTACCGCACCAAGAATGATATCCAGATCATAGACGACACCTTTAATGCCAACCCCCATTCAGTAAAAGCCGCTGTTGATGTACTGTCGCACCTCCATGGATATCCCAAGATCCTGGTCCTGGGGAACATGTCTGAATTGGGCCGTTATTCAAAAAAGGGACATCAAGAGGTCGGCCGCTATCTGGTGACCAGGAAAATAGATTATCTTTTTACTTTTGGCAAACGGGCCCGTCAGATCAGCACAACTGCTGTAAAACACGGATTTCCTGCCACGCGGGCCTTTCATACCACGGAGCGCAAAAAACTGCACCGTCAGCTCCGAACGGTTATCAGTCCCGGCGCCATCGTTCTGGTCAAAGGATCAAACGACACCCACATGAACCGGACCGTAAACTACCTGCGAGGGAAAAAAACGTAAACGCCCTTCAGGCGATGCCGGCCGGCAGCACCGACCGTCCGGCATCCTGCTTTATGGGATTAAATCGGGAACATCCTGAGCCGTAATCCCGGCGACATATACCCTCCATACACAAGGCCCCCTGGGCCTCATTGCAACCTCGATCAGGATTGATAAATTGAAGGTGTTGCTTTATGATGGCAATAACTCAACCTCACCTTCGCTGCTTCGGGGGTATTGTAGCGTATTCCTGTTGGGCGGGGTGCAAAAACATAAAAGCGGAGGAGCCGCAATTGCATGAAACACGTCTATGGGAATGCCCCTTCTGCCGACAAGAGGAAGTAATCCTTGAAAACCGGTTGGCCTGGGCCAGATTTGACAGATTTCCGGTCAATCCAGGGCATCTGCTGGTTGTCACCCGCCGCCATGTAACCGATTTTTTTCACAGCACTAAAGAGGAAAGAGCGGCGATAAACAGTCTCCTCTGGGAGGCTAAGCTTCTGCTGGACAATAGGTTCAACCCGGACGGGTACAACATCGGTATCAACTGCGGTCCGGCCGCCGGACAAACCATTATGCACCTCCATATCCACCTCATTCCCCGATACCAAGGAGATATGGACGACCCCCGCGGGGGCGTCCGGGGGGTCATTCCGGAGAAACAGAAGTATTGAGATTGAAAGCCTCAACGGACTCACAGTAACACATTTATGTCGGATTCATAGAATATACCAGCAACTATTAAATTGTTGGTGATCTGCTAACAATAATTTTTTACTTTTCCAAGTTAGCCGACCCTAAGACTGTGAGCTATTCCCAACCCGGGTCGGTAGTGAAAGGAGACGAAACTGGTGGAGATAGGGACTGCGAGTCTATCACTGGCGGACCTGCCTGCAGGATCTGCCGGTTGCATTACTTCCGTGGAAGTTGGCGGCCTTTTACGGCGGAGGATTCTGGACCTGGGCATGATACCCGGCACTCAGGTTCGCTGTGTGCGCAAAGCCCCCTGGGGAGACCCTGTTGCCTTACAGGTTCGAGGAAGCATAATTGCCCTGCGAGCAGAGGATCTGAAAAGAATTAAAGTCTCTCCATTGAATTAACTGCGGGAGGTAAGCCAATGACCGCACAAATAAACAAACGGGTATTGCGCGAACATTTCGGTATCCGAGCCAGACCGGAACAGGTGGTGGTAGCTCTGGCCGGTAATCCCAACGTAGGAAAAAGTACGGTTTTTAATATCCTTACCGGCCTCAGGCAGCACACGGGAAACTGGCCGGGTAAAACCGTAGATAATGCTCAGGGGGTTTTTTCTTATCGCCATACTTCTTTTCTTCTGGTAGACCTGCCTGGAACCTACTCTCTTCTCGCCCATACCATTGAGGAACAGATCGCCCGTGACTTCATTTGCTTCGGGCATCCTGATGCCACACTGGTGGTCTTGGATGCTACCTGTCTGGAAAGGAATCTCAACCTGGCACTGCAGGTACTGGAGATCACCCCCAGAGTTGTAATATGTGTAAACCTGATGGATGAAGCCCGTAAAAAAGGGATTATTGTAGACATAAAAACCCTGGAAAAGGAACTGCGAGTCCCGGTGGTAGGAACCGCTGCCCGTATTGGTGAGGGAATTGAGGATCTAAAGGAGGCCCTGTGGCAAGTCGCCACTCAATCGACCCCCGGCGAACCGGCGCCAGTTAGATATTCTCCGGAAGTTGAGGAGGCCGTTCAGGAATTGAGTTCCGCTTTAGAGGCTGTTGCGAACGGACCTCTCAACCGGAGGTGGCTGGCTTTAAGGTTGCTCGACGGCAATCCATCTATCCTGGCCGGAATAAATACCTATTTTGAACTTCTTTCCAATTAGGAGGGGGCACAATGGGCCTTAGTTACACTCACTCCTGGTTAGACATAGCATCCGATAAGGCGGAGGAGATTCGTCAAAGATACGACAACCGGATTGCCGATCTCATTGTTAACGACCTGTACAGCAATGCCGAAGAAATTGCCAGGAAAGCCGTTATTTCCAGCAGGCGCAGTCGCGGCTGGGATAAAAAACTGGACGATATTCTGACCTCCCGCAGGTTTGGCTATCCGGTAATGATGGTTCTTCTGGGCGCAGTATTCTGGCTGACCATCGTCGGAGCCAACTATCCATCCGATCTGCTGGCCTTGCTGTTTTCCAGGCTGCAGGAACAACTGACCCGGTTTTTCAGTGTAACCGCTGTCCCGGGCTGGTTCCATGGAGTAATGGTTTTGGGTCTCTTTGAAGGAGTAGCCTGCGTGGTATCAGTAATGCTCCCCCCTATGGCCATCTTCTTCCCTCTTTTTACCTTGCTTGAAGATCTCGGCTACCTGCCCCGGGTAGCATTTAATCTCGACCACGTCTTTAAGAGATGCGGAGCCTGCGGCAAACAGGCTCTAACCATGTGCATGGGTTTCGGATGTAATGCCGCCGGGGTGGTCTCCTGCCGGATAATTGATTCTCCCCGCGAACGCATCATGGCCATGCTGACCAATAACTTCGTCCCCTGCAACGGCAGATTTCCTATTCTGATTGCTATTGGAACCATCTTTATCGCAGGAATACTGCCTTACGGGCTGCAGTCCGCAGTTGCTGCCGGGGTGGTTACTGCTATGGTTGTCCTCGGTGTTTTGATTACTTTTGGCGTTTCGTGGTTGCTTTCCCACACGATATTAAGAGGAGAGGCCTCCTCAATGGTCCTGGAACTTCCTCCTTATCGTATGCCCCAGGTCGTCCCGGTCATCTACCGTTCGATTATCGACCGGACCATCTTTGTCCTGCGGCGCGCCATTATTATGGCGGCTCCGGCGGGAGCTCTGACCTGGATACTTGCCAACACTTATATTGGCGATTTCAGCATCATCGTTCATGTTGCCACCTGGTTACAACCGCTGGGACAGATGATAGGCATGGATGGTTTTATACTGTTAGCCTTCATTCTGGGACTGCCCGCCAATGAAATCGTAATCCCGATACTGCTCATGATGTATCTATCAACCGGCCAGATGGTGGATTTCACAAGCCTGGAGGAGCTAAGGCAGATCCTGATCAATAATGGTTGGACCTGGTTGACTGCAGTTAACATGATGCTGTTTACCCTGCTGCACTGGCCATGCACTACCACTCTCCTTACTGTATACAAGGAATCGGGCAGCAAGAAATGGACCGCCATGTCATTTCTTATTCCAACTGTCACCGCATTCCTGGTATGCCTTGTTTTCACGCAGGCGGTTCAGCTTCTGGGTCTGGTTTAATGAAGGGGTCAAGACAACACACCAACCTTCTATACATCGGGAAAAGTATTGATTTCCCCGGTTAAGCAAGACTGCTCTTAGCCACCGGCTGATACGGGGAGTCACACCCAACACAGCAGCCATTAATAGGCTCCGGCAGATCTTGGCACTGGGTAAAACTGCCAGTATCACTTTGCTGTAGAAAACCATAATAGTAACGGGGAGAGTATCGAGGGCGGAAATGGCCGCCGCCACCCCACCCTATACGGGTGTTGGAGATGCAGGAACTGTCACCCTGCCGAACTCTCTTCTGATTGGGACCGGGTTTGCCCGGTCCCTTGTTATCTCAGTTATTCGACTGCCTTTATCCCTTCCCCTTACTCTCCCAGGTAGACATCAGGAGAGCACTACGCAGTTCGGTTATGCTTTTTGTCAATTGGTCCAGTTTGGCTTCAATGCGGACCAACAGGTAGGCGGAAACGATTATAGGGAAACCGTAATTGCCAATACTCTGTAACAGTGCTTCCACCTCTCACCACCTCTCGTCATATTGTAGCCCGGAACACCTTCTGCAAAAATGTACTATTTGACCCTCGCACGCTGACCGGCTTGGCTTAACTGCCTTTTCTCTGGATACTCTGGATTTCAACATGGGGGCGCCTGGTGACGCCCCCTTCCGGTTAGCTGAGTTCCAGTTCAATAACATCCGTTACCACGATGCGGGCGCTGTCCTTGGTGATCAAGTCGCCGCCATTGCTGGTGAAAATGTTCCGGGCCAGGATGTTATCCATCAGCAGCGAAGCATCGGCTCCGGAATACGAATCAAGCACATCTGGGACCTTTATAGTAACCAAACGACCGGCAGCGTTGTTAAAGCGCATCTCCAGAACTCTCGCCATTCAGCATCCCCCCTTCCTTTTTGTTGGTTTAAGTGCCGAAAAAGGCCTACTCGGGTTCTCCGGTGAGGGTCACCACATTACTGCGAAAAATGCCGACTACAGATTTGGTTTGAGCATTGCCCAGCAGGTCGGCTATAGCTTTAACGTCATTGTCAGTAGCTTCAGCTTTGATATTCCGGTAAGAAAGGTTCTTATACCGGGTAGCTCCTGAAATGGTGGTGCCATCTTCAACTCTAACGATGAGTTCACTGCTGGTTGGTTCGCTGTTAACTGCCATCCGTCTTCACCCCCTTTCAACACGTGCTCCGGGTTCCAGGTAAGGATACCATGGCGTCCGTTTGGTTCATTGCTCTCCCGGCCTACACTGGTCATGCAGTTTTTCAGCAGTAAGCAGCACGTAAATCGGGGATTATCATCCCTCAGGTTTGTTTCCCGTTTGCGGGACTATGGTTTTTTATCGGGGAGTTGCAGAAGCCCTTCGAAATAGTATAAGAAGGGTGAGTTGGGCCCAAAACGGCTCCGGCCAGGCCGGCCGGAGGTTGGAATGAATCCTCCCCCGGCTTCCTTGGCAAGGGTTACTTACCCGGTCTTCTATTAGGTATGACTTGAATTGTCGGGAATCGGGGGTTATCCTAAACAGTAGGAAACAGCCGGATAATTATTAAAGGAGGTACGAAAATGCAGGCCAGCGATATAAAAAAGGTTCTTATTATTGGTTCCGGAACCATGGGACGGCACATAGGACTGCAGAACGCACTCTTTGGTTGTGACGTAGTTCTTTATGACATTAACGAGGAGATACTGCAGAAAGCTGTTACCCATATCGGAAAAATAGCCGCCGGGCTTGTCCGGGGCGGATATATCACCGAAGAGATGGCGGAGGCTGCAAAAGCCCGCATAACCACTACCACCGACATGGCAGCCGCCGCAGCCGATGCAGATCTGGTCAATGAATCGATCCCGGAAAGCATCGAACTTAAGAAAAAGGTCTGGGGCGAGTTCAGCAAATACTTCAAGAAGGATGCCATCCTTACCACCAATACCTCGACGCTGTTACCATCACTGTTTGCCGAAGCCAGCGGAAATCCGTCACGGTTCCTTGCATGGCATTTCGCCATGCCGGTTTTTATACTGAACATAGTTGATGTTATGCCGCACGCAGGAACTGACCCGGCAGTGACGGAAATTATGATTGAACATTCACGCCGTGTTGGTCAAACACCCATATATATTGCCAGGGAATGGCCGCGTTACGTTTACAACGAGATGTTTACCTCCCTGCTGGCTGCCGCACAGCGATTGGCGGTTAATGGGGTCGCCAGCGTCGAAGACATTGACCGCGCCTGGATGGTAATCATGGAAATGCCGCGAGGCCCCTTTGGCATAATGGACAATGTGGGACTCGATACCTGTCTGGCGGTCACCAAGGAAGCTGTCGCCGCTGATCCGAATTATCCTTACGGCAAGGAGATAATTGCCATGCTCCAGGCCAAGGTTGACGCCGGTGAGCTGGGAAGAAAAACAGGCAAGGGGTTCTATACCTATCCCAACCCGGCTTACTCGCAACCGGGCTTTGTTGAACGCGTAGTCCCCAAGTACAAGAATTAAACGTTAATAATCCTTGATAAGCATCGCGATTCTGCTTTGGTTACATGACAAGAAATTGGAAACGCCCGGCAACAAGGCCGGGCGTTTCCAGTTCAGCCGTAGAACTCGGGAGCCAATCCAATATCCAGGGGTACGTGGTTTCCATGGTTTGCATCGGGAATAATCCGTGCTATTCTTTTGCTGCTGCTGCTTCCAACTGAGCGGCAGCCATCGCTCTCAATTCTTTTCTTAAGACTTTTCCCATGGGATTTTTGGGCAATCCCGAAACAAATTCAACATATTTTGGAGTCTTGTACTTGGCTAGGTGTTCCTGTGTATGTTTGATTAGTTCCTCTTCCGTGACGGTATGGCCTTCTCGTAAAACCACGTATGCTTTCACCTGTTCCCCCATAACTGCATCTGGTACTCCAACGACTGCACACTCCAAAACTGCGGGGTGCGTGTATAGTACTTCCTCAACATCCCTTGGATAAATGTTAAATCCACCTCTAATTATCAAGTCTTTCTTGCGCTCAACAATATACAGGTAGCCATCTTCATCAAGCCGACCCATATCTCCTGTGTAAAGCCAACCATCTTTTAGTGCTTTGGCCGTCTCTTCCGGCATTTTGTAATACCCCTTAAATACACTGGGACCCCTTAGGGTTATTTCACCTATTTCTCCTTTCGCAACCTCATTTCCGTAATCATCAACCAGCCTAATTTCCAGCGACGGAATTAATTGTCCAACCGAACCCGGCTTTTGCGGGGAACCTGGTCTCAAAACGCTAACTATGGAACCAGTTTCAGATAGCCCATATCCTTCTCTGATAGCTTCAATGTTAAACTTTTTCTGGAATCCGTATAACACCTCGGCTGGAAGTGGAGCAGAGCCACACGAAACCGTTTTCAGTGATGACAGATCATAGTTCTCCGATAACGGACTATTCAGCATCATTGCAATCATCGCGGGAACTGCAGAAAAGTCGGTTACTTTGTACTTTTCAATCGCTCTAAATGTCTCCTCCAGCTCAAATCGGCGCAAAAGAACCATCTTGTTGCCCGCCAAATAACCAATATTCATCTGGGTGAAACCGAAAACATGGGATAACGGAAGAACAAACAATGTCGTATCGTCGTGCGACTTGGCGTCAATAGCGAAGGAATTTATGGCACAGGCGCAAAAGTTGCCATGTGTTAGCATTACTCCTTTGGGTGTTCCTGTGGTACCGGCGGTGTAGAGAATTAAAGCCAGGTCATCTTCTGCAATATCAACCTCCATTGCTTGCTCCGCATGTTCGATTATTAATCGGTTAAAATTGGTCGTTCCCGGCACATCATCATCTCCAAGAATAATGATATGTTTTAGGGTTTTGATGTTAGCCCGTACCGGTTCAATCTTCTCCAAGAAATCTTTAGCCGTAATTATTGCCACTGCTTCAGAATTACTCAGGATATGATTCATTTCACTCGGTCCAAGCAAGTGCATCATAGGGACAATTACTGCGCCGGTCCTTAGAATTGCCTGGTAGCTAACAAAAACTTCGGGGCAGTTTGGCAGCATAACTACTACCTTGTCACCCTTTTTAATACCGAGGTTTTTCAAACCGCTGGCTAACCTCTTCGCATTCCCGATAATATCTATATTGCTATATTCCTTGTCGTCAAAACAGATTTGGGTATATTTCCCGTACTTCTCGATATTTGAGTCCGCTAGTTTTACAAGATTCATCCGGCTCACTCCTCTTCACTTTTTTGGTTTGTCGATGAACAATGCCGGGGGAGAAAATCCTATTCAACTCCTCCGGATAACCAAGATTAAACTAGATTACCGGAGTATACTGGGACTCATAGTTAAGATATTGTTTGATGTTTAATTGACGGTTCATCGAAACGATATCCATACATAGTGCGAACAATTCTTCGTTTGTTATAACTCGGTTATTAAGTAACGGTTTATATGCTTCTATGATTGCTTTCGCTGCTGCTCCAAGGCCAACCAAGGCATAAGCTACAACTTTAACCCCCATCTCAGCATATTCGTCGAGGGAAAGGTTCATCTCTTCGCAGTTATGAAACCCACCACAAATCATGAGCTTCCCACGAAATGTATTGGCCAGATCCATTAATTCATCAACAGTATAGCGTTCGCCCACCATGACAAGATCAGCTCCGGCATCCAGGTAAGCATCCAACCGTCTTTTTACTTCGTCTATGCCATAAATCTTGGCGTCAGACCGAGCAATTAAAACAAAATCGGGATCCGTCAGAGCTTCCTTTGCCGCCCTTACCTTACCGACCATTTCATCGAGAGTTATGTTCTTTCTCCCTTCCAGGCCGCCACATTTTTTTGGTATGCCCTGATCTTCTATATGGATTCCAGCCACACCAGCTTTTTCGAAAGCCCTGACCGTTCTCATTACATTAAGAACTCCTCCCCAACCGACGTCCGAGTCACATATGACCGGTACATTCACGGTATCGCATATGTTACTGGCATGATCGGTTACCTCGGACATTCCGCTCAAACCAAGATCGGGACGGCCCAGCTTGGTTGCTTCAATTCCATAACCGGTTACATACACCGAAGCAAAGCCCATTTTCTCAACCAATCGGGCGGAAAAACAGTCATAGACTCCTGGCATTCCAATACATTTTTCGTTCTCCATTAACTCTCTAAACTTGGTAGTTGCACGCATTTCTAATCCCCCTCACCTTTTCCTAAATCCCGTGCCAACTCGGCTTTAATGAATCCTATCATTCCCCGGTTATTGATCAAATCCAGGATTATTGAACTCGGTTTCACACCTTTGATCACGTCACCGCTATTCAGGTTATGTACCAAACCTTGCTCCACCTCAACCCTGACCCTATCAAATCTTTTAACCCGTTCTGTAATTCCTGGAACTGTCAGTAACGCCATGCCGCTGACAATTTCGCTTCTGAAAAAAGCTGGAGCAAATGACTCTGCGAGGATGCACCATAAACCAAGTTTCCTCATGGCAGCCATACCCTGAAAATGAGGATGACCATATCCGAAATTCTTTCCAGCAACCAAAATATCTCCTTTTGCCACTTGTTCGAGAAAATTAGGTTCGTATTCTTTCATAGTTAAAGGCAAGAATTTTTCAGGATTCGTCTCTTTGATGTGTTGCACACCAACTATCAAATCGACATCAAAGTTGTCGGGAAAGATCCACGCAACCTTGCCTTCGTATACTAAAGACAAATCTATTCACCTCTTTCAATATCATCCAAACAGTTGCGAACTATTAAAGATAATTCCTGGGATCAGTTATTTTGCCAGTTAATGCGGTGGCTGCAACAACGGCAGCGCTTGTTTGATAGATCTCCGAGTAAATACTACCCATGCGTCCAGGAACATTTAGTGTACCTGTCGATACCGCCCTCTCTCCCGCACATAAACTCTGTGTTTTGCCGTAGCAAAAGTCACACGTTGGAGAGCTGACAAAAGCGCCGGCATCAACCAAGGCAGCCAATGCCCCTGATTCCATAGCCTGAACCATTACCTCCCGCGAAGATGGAACCACATAAAGTCGAAAACCTGGTTTAATTTTCTTACCTTTTAGGATCCTCGCAGCTATTTCAATATCCTCTAATCTTCCGCTTGCGCATGAACCCAAATATCCTTGCTGCACCTCCAGGTCTTCAACTTCTTTCAGAGCACAGGCATTGCCTGGACTTGAGGGCTTAACAACATGTGGTTCCAGCAAGGATAGGTCATAACGAATGGTTTCAAAAAATGTTGCATCAGGATCAGAAACTACAGTTTCAAATTCCTTACCCGTCTTATTTTTGAGATATGTTAAAGCTTTATCGTCAGCAGGGAATATGCCACTGATTGCTCCACAAAACATAATCTGGCATAATAGCGCCATGCGACTGTCAATGCTCATTTTTCTTGCACCGTCACCGACAAACTCTAATACTTTGCCAATTCCACCATCAGGCCCCAGGTCTTTTATGATTTTGTGAATGAGATCCCGTCCACTTACCCCGTACTGAAAATCTCCTTCAAGTTCAACCCTTATTGTCGCCGGCACTTCAATCCAAAACCTGCCTAGTGCCAGCGCGGTAAGCAAATCGGCAAGAAGAGAAATGGTCAGTGCACCAAACGCCCCTAAAAGCTGAACATGAGTATCAAGGTGGGCTATCATTGCTCCCGGGGTAGCAAATCCCAATTCAGCGGCGACCTGATGTCCAATACCCAACCCCTCAAAGAGTTTAATGCCTTGCTCGTTCGCCCAGCGACGCGTTCCATGATGGAATTCCGTTTCATGCTCGCCTGTCGGAGGACACATATGATCGATAAAGATTACTGTTCGGTCAGCAACGGGAATCCGTTCAATATTAAACCGATTCTTAAGCAAATACGCATAGCGATCGCTAATACCCGGCCAATCGTACATCATGAATACATCGGGCACAACCCAGACGGTCTCCCCAGGTTTAACCGAGGGTTTACCCGATGTTCGAGCGATAATTTTTTCCGTAAGCGTCATTGCAGGCATCAATATCATCTCCACCTTTTGATTCAATCAACAACACTAAATATGAATTACAATTATGGCTTGATCCCCCTTCAATCCCCCCCCCTTTAAAGAAAAACTCAAATAAGTCCAGATATTACACAGCATTCCAAAGGTGCTATATCATTTCCTTATGCAAATTACATGCAAATTACATGCCAATTTATTCCCAAGTCCAAGAGCCGGATATGCTGCACTTACTTGAAGTTAGATGCAACAATTTGTCCGGTTACTATAACAAACTGTCCGATATTAATACAAATTGTCCGCTGCACTAACATGGTTTTTGCTTTGCAAACAATATAAGGAGACACAAAACTCAAAACTGCAGGCATTCTCGTTCTTGCTGAAGTCGTGATATATTATTGGTAGAAAAGAATATAGCTTGAATAACATTTTGAGAACCTCTGACCCTGAAAATGAAAGCGGTTTTTGGCAAAGCAATATGCGGGGTGATGATGATCAAAGAAAACCAATTTGATATTTCTTTACAGACGGTGAAACAAATATGGAAAGATCTTCACGCCAATCCAGACCTACGCCAACGGCTTCGACCCGAAATTCTTCAATCCTGGGAAAGGTGTTATGTGTACGGAGTTCCCCGTTACATGAAAAAGATACCCTATGTTTTAACGGATTCAGAACTGCAACAGGCTCGTGAAAAGTCTCGTTATATGATTGAAATAGCAGTTCCGATAATGGAGCATTTGTCCGAATTCGTTAAAGGAACGGGGTTTACAGTCGGTTTAACCGACGCGAACTGTGTAAGTCTTAAGATTATGGGAGACAGATCAGCCCTTGAATTGGCAGAACGGGCAAATGTGGTCGAAGGTACCATTTGGTCAGAGGATAAAGTCGGTACTAACGCCATAGCTTTATCTGTGTCGTTNNATTATTGATAATGGTCGTGTTATTGGAAGCATATGTATGAGCGCTAGTTTCGAGAAAGTTACACATCATACTCTCGGAATGGTGGTTGCTGCCGCTGCTCATATTGAATCAATCATGGCATTAAACCGACTTTGGAAGTACCAGCAGGCTATGACGGACTCTATGTCAGATGGAGTCCTAATGGTGGATGTTAATGGTAACATCACGTACATAAATAATAAATGTTTGTCCATATTGGGGTTAAATTCAGAAAATGTGATTGGCACGTCAATTCATACACTTTTTGGCGATAATCCACGAAACAAAAGGTTTTTAGACATAATTACCCAGGGCCGTGCTGTTACTGATGAATACTTACTTCTACATTGCGGCAAGAAAAATATCAGTTGTCAACTTACTTGTACCCCCCTACACGAATTAGGTTGCATGCTAATCATACGTGAAAGCGAGCAATTAAACAGAATTGTTGGGAAATGGATTGGGCATAATGCCAAAATGTCATTTGATGATATAGTCGGTAAAGACATTCGGTTTAGAGAAGTTATAGATATTGCAAAAGCCATCTCCCATTCTGACTCCAGCGTGCTACTAATGGGTGAAAGCGGTACAGGAAAGGATGTGATAGCGCAAGCAATACACAACGAAAGCCCGCGAAGAAATCAACCTTTTGTTGCCATCAACTGCGCTGCTTTGCCTCGAGAACTGATCGCCAGTGAACTATTCGGATATGACGAGGGCGCCTTTACCGGAGCAAAGAAGGGTGGTAACGTTGGAAAGTTCGAATTGGCAAATCACGGCACCTTATTCCTCGATGAAATCGGAGATGTTCCGATGGATTCGCAAGTATCGTTGTTGCGTGTTCTGGAGGAAAAAGCGGTTATTCGTTTGGGGGGACACCAACTCATACCAATCAATGTGCGTATAATAGCGGCGACTAATAAAAACCTGGAAGAGGAGGTTGCTCGCGGAAGATTTCGCCAGGATCTTTATTATAGGTTGGGAGTAATTAGGTTGATGATTCCACCCCTCAGGGAAAGAAGAAATGATATTCCATTGCTGGTTGATTACTTTTTACGTACCATATGCAAGAGGTTTGGTAAACCTTTAATGCGTATGACTCCAGCGGCAATAGATTACCTGATGAATTACGATTGGCCTGGCAACATTAGAGAATTACAGAATGTATTGGAAGGAGCAGTACAACTGACACCTGGAACAATCATCGAATCAGACTTTTTTGAGCGTCATCTTAACCCCATAACACCTCAACTCCTGACTGACAACCGCATCAACCACAGCATTGAATATGTGGATAAAATACGAAATCTTCTGCTTGAAAACAAATACAACATAAGCAAAACCGCGAAGGAATTGGGCATTTCAAGGCAAAGACTGTACCGACTCATGCAAAAATACAACATCAGATAGTTTTAATATGGCTGTCATCTTGATCCGGATTCCAGGAATCCGGATAATCAGATAATCAATTAACCAGCATCCGGCTTATTATCGATTTGGGATCCCTATCCCAGATTGAGGTTGGACGGCCGGACCCCTTCCACCAGGTAGAAGCAATCCCCGTCCTGCTCGACCTTCCCCAGACGCATGAGCCTCTCAAGATGATGCCAAACCATCATGTATTCAAATACAAAGATGCGTTTGGGATGCCCCTGAAATACGGGTTGTTCCGCAACTATCTCCATAATAGTCCTTTTCCCTGCATGAAGCAGGCGGACAATCTCTTTCTCCCGGCGGAAAATAACATCACGATATTCATCCAGCAGTCTCGCAATACCGGAGGTGAAAGGTTCCGGAGCATGACCCGTGATCACAAAATCAGGACCCAGTTGGCGAAGCCTCTCCAGGGATTCCAGGAATTCATCCACACTGGATTTCACATTGCCATACCAGGGACCAAAAGGCTCCAGATCGATGTCCCCAGTAAATATAAATCCCTCACGGGGAAAAACAAATCCACTGTGCCCCGGTGTATGACCCGGCAGGTGCATAACTTCCACCTCAGTCTTCCCGAAGACAAACTTCTGACCATCCCGGTGGGTGCCATCAGCCGGTCTAAACCTGTAACCCATGCGGTCAATCTTCATGTTATTGAAGTTTTCAGATCCAAAGAGGTCACTTCCCAACATCTGCAGAAAAGAATCACGGGAGGCCACATACCCGTGGTCCTTTTCGTTGAGCAGCAGTTGGGCTTCCGGATATTCGCTGTTGCGCAGCGCATGATCCACATGACCGTGACTGCCCAGCAGGACGCTTATGTTCTGTTCCTTGAGATATTCAAAGTCTTCTTGGCTGGTCGCCGAATCGATCAGACAGTTAATTTCATCCTTGATAAAAATGCAGGTGCTGTGAGGAAAGTTGCGGTTGGGCGGATCAACAAGCCAAATGTTTTCCGATAACTTTTTCATAGGGTCCTCCTTATTTCACTTAGGGAAAAGTTTTATCTCCCAATATCACTTTAGTTGCGGGTTGTTTCTATTTGGGGGTTTCGTCACCGCTGGTGGAATTCCTCTTGAACGAATTACACAAGTGAATTCCCTAGGGCGATTACGGTTCCAGCGAAGACAAGGCCGGACAGTATCGAACTGTCAGTATCTTGGTACCCAATACCGGTGTTCAGCATGAAGAAGAGAACTCTCGCCTTTAATACTTTTATCTATCGTAGTGAACCGGGACGGTACCGTTTTCCCCATCTGCGGTTTACAAGCTATTAATTTGCGTGTAATATATTAGTATGCTATTAAAAAGGGTGGAAAGGAGGGTGGAAAACAAATGGAAGAATGCGGTTTTCCATTGGACTCCGTATGCTTCAAATTGGGTAAGGTATACCGTAATGTTCAGCGGTATTATGAAACCAACCTTCAGTCTTTTGGACTCACCCCCGTGCAGTACTTTGTTATAATGAATCTTTACCACCATGACGGAATGAAGTTTAAGGATCTGGCCAATGCTCTTTCCATTGAAGGCCCAACTTTAACCGGATTGCTGGATCGCATGGAACGATCCGGTTTCCTGGAACGCCGAGGTGATCCGGAGGACCGACGTTCCGTTTTGGTGTACCTGACGGATAAAGGAAAACTGATTGGCCCCAAAATACACAACCTTGCAGGTCAGTTGGATGAGAAGCTGAGAACTCAGTTCTCCAATAGGGATTTTGAGCTTTTTTTGAACATCCTTGACCGGATTGAAGTTCCTGAAAAATAATATATCAGCGGCTTCAGCGCGGGTTTATGAAAGAAATGTGCCCATTGGCTCTCCCCCAAGAGCCATCTGTCAACTATACAAAAAATGCGTTGAGGAGTGAAATTAATGAAAGGTCTCGAGCACTTAATGCAGCCGATCAGAGTCAAAAACCTGACGATACCGAACCGGGTAGTTCTTCCTCCGATGGGAACGGTTCTTACCAACAGCGACGGTTCGGTAGGAGAACGCCTCTTGGCGTTTTTCGAACGTAGGGTTATGAGCGGCGCAGGTTTCGTAATCAATGAGATAACTTCTGTGCATCCGAAGGGCTCCACCTTCCCCGGCGAGTTGGCAGCCTTTGACGACCGTTACATCCCGGGACTTAAGAAAATGGTTGAGGTGGCCCACCGCCACGGCAGCAAGATAGCAGCCCAACTGCACCATGTGGGGCGGGAGAGTTCGCTCTTACTGGATGCCGGTGAAGCTATGGGACCCTCAGCCATCCCCAGCTACGTTTACGGCAAAGCCCCCCGGGAAATGACCCTCGATGACATTGCCGAGGTTATAGCCTCTTTCGGTCAGGCTGCCGCCCGGTTAAGAGAGGCCGGGTATGATGCAGTGGAGATCCACGGTGCCCACGGGTATCTCCTGTGCCAGTTCCTGTCAGCCAACTCAAATAAGAGAAAGGATGAATACGGCGGAGACCTGCGTCAGCGAGCCCGCTTTGTTATCGAAGTGCTGCAAAGTGTGCGGCGGGCGGTTGGGGACGATTTCCCTATATCTCTACGTCTCTCCGTCGAAGAAATGATCAAAGGCGGTTACACCGCAGATGAGATGGTACCCATAGTTCCCGAATTTGTTAGGGCCGGGGCCGACATCATCCATGCCTCCTTCGGAACCCACGGCACCCCGGGGGGAATAACCAGTGCCCCGATTGAATATATGCCCGGCTTCGCCATGTCTCTGGCGCGCAGGATTAAAGAGGTGGTTGACGTTCCGGTTATCGGAGTCGGCCGTTTTACTGACCCATTTTTGGCCAATGAGTGCATTGCCCGGGGTGACGCGGACATGATAGCATTTGGTCGTCAGCACCTGGCGGATCCGGATTTCCTGAAAAACGCCATCAATGGAAAACCACATGAAACCATCGAGTGTCTGGCCTGCAACCAGGGATGTATTGAGCGGGAAATGCTCGAAGGCAGAAGGATCCGCTGTGCTATCAATCCCGAGACCGGGATGGAGCTGAGGTATCCTACCAAACCGGCGGAAAAGAGCCGCGTGGTTTGGGTTATTGGAGGAGGACCGGCAGGTCTGACCGCCGCTCATGAGAGTGCACGTTTAGGCCACCGGGTAACCCTTTTTGAAATGGAAGCCCAACCCGGCGGCCAGGTTAATCTGGCAGCCAAAGCGCCCTTCAAAGAGGCTTATGCCCGCTGGATTGAGAAGCTAACCGCGAAAGCGCAAAGAGCCGGAGTTACCTTCCGGTTGAACACCCGGGTAACGCCGGAGATGATTGCCGGCGGCAATCCTGAGGTTGTGATATTGGCCACCGGAGCGGAGGAAGCCGTTCCACCGCTCGCTGGCATTGATCTCCCATATGTTTACTTTGCCCGCCAGGTGCTAAAAGGTGAGGTACAGTGCCGCGGTAAGGTGCTGGTCGTCGGTGGAGGCCTGGTGGGAATGGAAGTGGCGGACTACTGTCGTGAACAGGGCTGCACCGACCTGATCCTGACGGAGGAGATGCCGGAGTCTCCTGTAACCAAAGCGGCTTCCCATGGCTACATGCTGCACAAACGCTTCCGGCAGGCCGGCTATACCATGGTCCTGGGAGCCAGAGTGAAGGAAATAACCCCCGACGGTGTCGTCATATCACTCGGAGGGGATGAACAGTGGTTAACCGGAATTGACCTGGTTATTATCGCCACGGGAACCAGACCCCGCGATGAACTCAAGGACTTCCTGCAGGAAAAGGGTGTTGCCCATTATATAGTTGGCGATGCCGTCCAAGGTCGCCGGATCATTGAAGCGGTGGAGGAAGGGGCCAAGGCTGCCTGGTCCATTTAGTTAAGCAGAGCACCGATTCTGCGAACTCGAGAAACGATCCCCGTGGTAATTCTTGATCGGACACTGCACCACCGGGCGGCTCAGTGCCATTAAAATGTGCACCATATTAAAACGCGAACCGCCTTTCTAAATTACTTGGGGATTGGAAGATGTTGAGGGTTCTCGCATTTATGAAATGGAGAACCTTCTTCCTTTACATGAACCGAAGACAGCAGGCAGCACTGGAACTCAAGTGCCTTCAGTATACGCTGTTCCACGAATGCATTTATCTTGTCAAGTCCGCCAGATCCGCATCCGCATCGGATATCGGTTTTATTCCATAATTGTCCACCAGCACTTTCAACACTCCCGGGGAGATAAAAGCCGGCAGCGTAGGTCCAAGCCGGATATTCTTGATCCCGAGGTGGAACAGGCTCAGGAGTATCGCCACCGCTTTCTGTTCATACCAGGATAACACCAGCGACAGCGGCAGGTCATTGACCTCGCACTCAAAAGCACCGGCCAACGCTGCCGCAATCTGAATCGCCGAGTAGGCATCATTGCATTGTCCCAAATCGAGCAGCCGGGGAATACCCCCGATAGTACCCAATTCTCGGTCAAAAAACCGATACTTGCCGCAACCCAGGGTCAGGATTATCGTATCATCAGGAGCCTTTTCTACTATTTCGGTGTAATACCTGCGGGCCCCCCGGGCCCCGTCACACCCGCCTACCAGCATGAAGTATTTTATGTCTCCTTGCTTCACCGCTTCTATCACCTGATCTGCTACCTTCAGGACTGCATTACGAGCAAATCCCGTTAGCACATTCGGTCCTTCCTGGTTATCGCCAAACCCCGGCATCTCCAGAGCCCTGTCGATTAACGGTTGGAAAGAACCGTTTTCCACATAGCGAACCCCGGGCCAAGCCACGGGACCGGTGGCAAATATGCTTTCAAAATAGGTTTTTTGAGGTTCTTGAATACAGTTGGTGGTCATCAGAATAGGTCCGGGGAACCGGCTGAACTCCTGTTTCTGGTTATGCCAGGCGGTCCCATAATGTCCCACCAGGTGCGGGTATTTTTTGAGTTCGGGATACCCATGAGCCGGCAGCATCTCACCATGGGTATAGATGTTGATGCCCCTGCCCTCCGTCTGTTCCAACAATTCCTTGAGGTCCAGCAGATCATGCCCGGATACCAGGATGCACTTGCCCTGGATGTGCCCCAAGTTCACCGGAGTTGGTTCGGGATGACCGAAGGTTTCGGTGTTTCCATGATCCAGCAATTCCATAACCCGCAGGTTGACGGCACCGCATTCCTGGACCAGGTTAAGCCAGTCTTCCATATTGAGCGTGGTATTGGTGAGGTTGGCCAGTGCTCTGTGCATGAACTGATATACCTCAGGATCCTCCTGTCCCAGCAGCGCGGCGTGATGAACATAGGCGGCCATTCCTCGCAACCCGTAGACCAGAATCTGCTTCAAGGACATGATATCCGGATCAGCCTCCGCAAACCCCAGTTGTCCGACTTCTTCTCCCTGCCGGATCATACTCTGCAGGTCGCCGGCGGGCATGAAGTGAAGAGACGGATCGTCCCCTTCATCACCGGTTACGGGATTTCCCCATTTGCTGACCAGGTTCTCCCTCAGCTCAACCGCTTTTCTGATATACTCGGCCAGAGACTCGGGGTCAAAATTGACATTGGTAAGGGTAGTAAACAACGCTTTAGCTACGAAGCGGTCAATTTCAGGTTGATTTATCCCCGTCTTCCCCAATGCCAAAACCACTCGGCTCAAACCACGGACAGCATAAGTCAGTAGGTCCTGGAGTTGGGCCACCTCCGGTTTCTTACCGCAAACCCCGGAAACTGTACAGGCGACTCCTTTGGCAGTCTGTTCACACTGGTTGCAGATCATATGACAACCTCCTCATAATTAGATTAAATGGATGAATTTTGTCCTTATTTGAAAAACATAAGACCGTATTCCCCTGACGGCTCATCCCCCTTCGTTGTATGATGATACTATATCAGCCAGTGTCTCTCGGCTCAGCTCGGCTGTCAAAGCATCCTGAGCCCGGCTCAGAATACTTCTGAGCTTGCAGTCCTGCTTATTATTACAGGGATAACCTGGCGATAAACAGACATTGATGGCCAGTGGCCCCTCAATGGCATTAAGGATGTCCAGGATGGTGATCTCGTCAGCTGCCACCGCCAGCCGCACACCGCCCTGAACACCCCTCTGAGTCACAACCAGCCCGGCTCTGGAGAGTAACTGCAAAGTTTTATGCAGAAACGTCTCCGGAATTTCCTGTCGTTCGGAAATAGTTCTTGCAGAAATGAACTGCCCCTCCGGAGATTGGGCCAACTCTATCATTGTTTTAATACCATATTCGGTCTGTCTGGTGATCTGCAAGACTGCGCACCCCTTAAAAGGATTATTTCGGTCCATATTATCTATATAATACTATAACCGAGGGTTCCGCGATTGGCAACAAAAAAATTGTATCTTCTGAACCGCAAAAATACGAGTAGAGAACTTTATTTTTATCCAAAATACTAGGGGATAACAGGAAAGAGCGGTACCTATGGAACACATCATCGAGATGAAAGGAATTTCCAAGATATACAAAACCGGCGATGAGGACACTGTGGCTCTACAGGACATAGATCTGACAGTAACCAGAGGCGAATTCCTGGCCATAATGGGGCCTTCAGGTTCAGGTAAATCTACACTGATGCACATCATGGGTCTGCTGGACGGCCCCACTGTCGGGCAGTACTTCCTGGAGGGCCGCGATGTCAGCAGGCTTAACGACAGCAGCTTGGCCAGGCTGCGCAATCAGAAAATCGGCTTTGTGTTTCAGCAGTTTAACCTGCTGCCTCGTACCACTGTTCTGGGCAATGTACTTCTCCCCACCATATACGGCAGGCTCAAAAATAGCCGGAGCCGAGCCCTTCAGGTTATCGAGGAGGTCGGCTTGAGCGACCGTGTAAACCACACGAGTAATCAGTTATCCGGCGGGCAGATGCAGAGGGTGGCCATCGCCCGAGCTCTGGTAATGAATCCGGCCATCATCCTGGCCGATGAACCGACCGGCAACCTGGACAGCAAACGCTCATTAGAGATCATCGACATATTTCGAAAGATCAACTCCCGGGGATCCACGGTTATCATCATCACCCATGAGGAGCATATTGCCCGTAATGCCAACCGGACGATCAGGCTGCTGGACGGCAAAATCATCTCCAACACTGAGAGGATCGCATGAGATACTGGCTTCTAATCAACCAGTCGCTGAAGGCCATATTTGTTAACAAAGCCCGCAGCCTCTTAACGGTGCTGGGAATTGTAATCGGCATTGCATCCATTATCAGCCTGGTATCTCTGGGTGCCGGCGTCAAAGTCAGCATCTCCGACCGCATCCTGGCTCTTGGCGCCTCCAATCTTACGGTGGTACCAGGGGCAGTCGCGGGGGCTCGGGCCTTGGACCCTACCAAAGCTCCATCTCAAACCCGGGGATTCACCCTGTCCACATCATCGCTTACGGAACAGGATGTGCTGTCGCTGGCGGATCGAAAGCGGCATCCGCATATCAAGTACATATCCGGTGAGATAACCGGTTCTACAATCATTGCCACCGACAAGGGCGATAAACGCTTCCCCGTTCTCGGTGTTTCACCGGACTATTTTGCCATCAATAATCTCACGATCAAACGGGGCCGCAGTCTAACCCAGAGCCATATAGATGAGGGTGCACGTGTGCTGGTATTGGGTAACCGGTTGGCAGCCGACCTTTACGGTAACCGAGACCCAATCGGTGCTGCGTTAAACATTGAGGGCATGGACTACCGAATTATTGGAGTTTTCAAGCCGGCGGAGGAGTCGGGGCTGGCTGACCCAAACGTTCAGGCGTACATTCCCTATACCTCAGCAATGGAGACATTCAACTCTCCAAACTTTAATTTCATATACATTCAGGCCACCGATGAGAGCGTGGTACCGACTCTAAAGCGGGATATCCGCAAAACCCTGTTGAAAAACCACCAGATCTCCAATTCCTCACTGGCTGATTTCACCGTTATTTCCTCCGGTGATATTCTATCAGCCGTGGACAGCATTACCGACATTTTGACCTCAATGCTGACCGGTATTGCGGCCATCTCCCTCCTGGTAGGTGGAATCGGAATCATGAATATCATGCTGGTGTCGGTAAGCGAGAGAACCCGGGAAATCGGCCTGCGCAAAGCAGTCGGAGCCCGTACCGTAGATATACTAAATCAATTTCTAATCGAGGCTGTCCTATTAACCCTTACCGGGGGTATCCTGGGTATAGTATTGGGCTTTCTGATTGCCCGGGGCAGCGAGTCCTATCTTGGATTTACACCTATCGTCACCGTTAACACCATCCTGCTGGCCGTGGGGGCATCCACCATGATCGGCCTTATATTTGGAGTTTATCCCGCGGTAAAGGCCTCCCGTCTCAATCCCATTGACGCCCTTCGATACGAGTGACGGTCAACACCTATGCAGCTTTGGCAAAACGCCAATCTTGTGCCTGTTTCTGTCGATATCCTGTACATGACCAATGATATGTTTTGAGGGATCCTCTGCCATTGTCACATACGGAAAAGAAATACCGGGACCAGGTCATTTGAGGCTTTTTCTAACCTGCAACTGGCGGTTGTGAAAATGGTTGAAGGTATAGTAGACTGATAGACAACCCGTATACTGGTTATCATTTACATACCCGGATTATTACAGGTTTTCTTGGAAGGGATTTTCAAGGTGAAGCTGCTTTCCTGCTTAATCGCATTAATATTTTTACTGGTGTCTCCGGAGCCGGCCCTTGCTCAGCCACCGGAACCTCCCGGCAAAGTTTACCTGGTGGTGGTTGACAAACTGTCTATCAATGATATCGATGCCGGAACCACACCCGGTTTGGCTGCGCTGGCGCACAAGGGCGCGATTGGCCTGGTAAGCAACCGCACCCTGGGCAGCAGCAACACGGAAAACGGTTCGTTGACTGTTGGAGCCGGGAACCTGGCCCGTTCGTTCAGCCCGGGAATAGCCGCCTACAATGTGGATGAAACGGTACCCGGCCTCCATAAATCAGCGGGAGAAGTATATCAATTAACAACCGGTATGGATTTGGATTCTGCCCAGTGTGTGCTGATAAGCCTCCCTGCGTTATCGGCGGGGATGGGCAAAGAAAACACCAACACCCGTTTGGGCTCATTAGGTGAAACACTAAAAGACCACGGTTTCAAGGTGTGCCTCCTGGGGAACGGTGATAACGGTTATACCGCAGACGCTAGGTCACGCCCTTCAGCTGCCATTGCCATGGATGGTTCCGGCCGGATACCGCTGGGCAACATATCGCATCAGATGACTATCCCCTCAGCCAGTTTTTTGGGCCTGGAAACCAATTACAGTTTTCTCCGGCAGGAAGTGTCCAGATACAAGGAGACGGCTGACGTAATAGTAATAGAATTGGCCGACCTAGCCCGTCTGGAGAGAGCACCGGCGGCTGTCCCCGACGTACTGAAGGCGGAACGGATCCGACTTCTTAATAACATTGACAACTTTGTGGGGGAACTAAAGACACAAATAACAGGTAATGACATTTTGCTGGTCATATCTCCTTCCCCGGCCAAGCAGCAACTGGATTCCAAAGACTCCTTCACTCCCCTGTTGGCTTACGGTCCCGGATACCACGGTCTTCTTACTTCGGTATCTACCCGTCGGGACTTTGTGGTAGCCAATACCGATATAGCACCGACCATCCTGTCCTTTCTGGGCATCAAAGACCATGGTATCCATATGATTGGGCAGCCGGTAACAGCCAAACCGGCTAACGGCCTCGATGCCCTGGATGCGGCCCAGGCCCTTTCTGCCTCCACCGCTCTGACCAACCGTCTCCGCTCTCCCCTGGTCAGGGCTTACGTGATTTACCAGATAATTGTTATTGCTGTGGCCCTGCTTTTGCTGGCTGTTTTTAGGAAGACATTCCAGTGGCTGCCCCCGCTGGTCCTGGTGATGGGAGTGGTTCCCCTGGTGCTGCTCCCACTGGGAAAGATAAGCCTGCATCATGAGTGGGCTTATGGTTTAATCGCGGTTTTATCCACCCTGCTCCTTACGTGGGTGTTAAGTGTTGCATTTAAGGCCAACTATTATAAAGCATTCCTATTCGTAAGTTTCACGACCCTCCTCGCGCTTAATGTTGATCTCCTGACCGGTGCGACCATGATTAAATCATCAGTCCTGGGTTACGATCCTATGGCCGGTGCTCGTTACTACGGAGTAGGCAATGAGTATATGGGGGTCATGATCGGATGCAGCATCCTGGTCAGTGCGGCCGTTTATCAAGCATGGCAGCGGAAATGGGTACTGTGGCTGATTGGCTTATTCCTGGTCTTTCAGGCTATCCTTATCTCAAACCCAGGGTGGGGTGCCAATACCGACGGTGCGCTGACCGCTCCGGCAGCTTTTTTGGTTACCCTTATGTTCTTCAGTGATATCCGTATCAGTGTCCGCAATCTCCTGATAGTAGCTTCCTTGATTGGGTTCTCGGTATTGGGTTTGGTCATATTCGACCTGAGCCGTCCTCCCGATCTGCAGTCCCATGTGGGCCGGGCCGCCAACCAGGTCCTGACTGGTGGTTGGCAGGAGGCCTTAACCATAATTCTCCGGAAGGCCAGCATGAATCTTAAGCTCATACGTTATACCATCTGGAGCCGAGTCTTTTTGGCCGTTTTAGCCGCACTGGTGGTTCTGATCTACCGGCCAACCGGAGCAATGTCGCGTCTACAAGCCGAATGTCCCCGACTCTTTCAGGGATTTTCCGGGATCCTGGTCGGTGCCGTGGTGGGACTGATCGTAAATGATTCCGGCATTGTTGCTGCCGCCACCACCAGCATATACATAATTGCCCCCGTCCTGCTGCTCATCTTCTCACAGAGTGAGGAACCGTGTCAGGAGCTGGTTCCGGTGCAGGACGAAGGATGATGGGGTGCGCCTGCCCGCACCCGGTTATATTCAGAAGCACAGGATGAGGTCGGTTCGAAATGATTTGAGAAACCGATGCCCGGACCATAAGCGTCCACAGGTTGACTCCAGTTTAGGGAAGGGGTAATTCATGAAGGTTATGGTTTTTGCGCCTCATCCTGACGATGAAATCCTGGGGTGTGGCGGTACTCTGGCCGGTCATGTTGAAGCCGGTGACTCAGTAACTGTGGTGTACATGACTTCGGGTGAGGCGGGTAGTCGCCATATTCCCAAGGAGCAGCTCGGCCCCATTAGAGAGCAGGAAGCCTTGAGGGCCTGTTCTCTGCTGGGAATTACGGACCTGGTTTTTCTGAGAAATCCCGACAGTTGTGTGCCATACGATCAAGATAACCTATTGTCTCTAACTAACCTTATTCGGAACAAGCAGCCGGAGTATATTTATCTTCCGCACCAGCAGGATGCCCATCGGGATCATATAATAACCCATGAACTGGTGGTTGCAGCCAAGAACCGAGCGGCGGAACCCCGGTTGCACGAGTATGGGGGTGAGCCCTGGCAGGTGTCTCTGGCGTTGGCCTATGAAGTATGGACCCCTTTACAGCAGTTTTCGCGAGTAGTGGATATAACCAATTATATACAAAAGAAAATAGCCGCTCTCATCCTTCACCGCTCACAACTGGTGGATATACGTTACGATGAAGCCGTACGCAGTCTCAACCGCTACCGGGGGATTATGACCGGTGAAGGTGACTACTGCGAGTGTTTCCAGATTATTATATAAGAAAGGCCGGATGTGAATGCTGCAAAAAGAACCTCTCTCGGATTCAATAATCTTCAAGGATGCTTTGATCGTCACCATGAATGAGCAAAGGGAAGTCCTGCAGGGGGATCTGCTGGTTGAGGGAAACCGCATCAAGGCCGTTGGGCGGGTGGATACAAAAGCCCGGCGGGTAATTGACGCCCGGGGTAAGGTACTGATACCCGGATTGATACAAGCCCATATACACCTGTGCCAGACCATTTTCCGGGGCCAGGCTGACGATTTGGAACTCCTGGACTGGTTAAATAATCGGGTTCTTCCCCTGGAGAGTGCCCATGACCCGGAATCTATTTATTATTCAGCCCTGCTGGGCATTGGAGAGATGTTCTCGGCCGGCACCACCGCCATTATCGACATGGAGAGCGTCCACTACACCGATTCCGCCTTTGAGGCCATCATTCAGTCCGGGATGCGGGCAGTCAGCGGCAAATGCATGATAGATCATGGTGAAGGGATTCCTGAGGGCCTCAAGGAGAAAACAGCAGACTCCCTGCAGGAGAGTGTCGATCTCTTGGAGAGATGGCACGGCAGCGGCAGCGGGCGTCTGCACTATGCCTTCAACCCCCGGTTTGCCGTATCCTGCAGTGAGCCCCTGCTCATCCAGGTTCGAAAGCTGGCGGAACACTATGGGGTTCGCATCCACACCCATGCCTCGGAAAACCGTAACGAGGTGGCTATCGTTCGAGCAGAGCGGGGAATGGACAATGTCGCCTACCTGAACCACCTGGGATTGACCGGGGACCGGCTGGTACTGGCTCACTGCATATGGGTAAGCAAGCAAGAGATTGACATGCTGGCTCACACCAGAACCAATGTGGTCCATTGTCCTTCCTCCAACCTGAAGCTGGCTTCGGGTTTTGCTCCGATTACCACCATGGTCGAACAAGGTATTAATGTTTCCCTGGGGGCTGATGGTGCACCATGCAACAACAATCTGGATCCCTTCCTGGAAATGCGCCTGGCTGCCCTGATTCACAAACCCCGGCATGGTCCGGCATCCATGCCGGCCCGCAAGGTCTTGGAGCTTGCTACCCTGGGAGGAGCACGGGCTATGGGTTTGGAAACGGAGATCGGCTCTTTGGAAGTTGGTAAGAAAGCCGATCTGGTAATGATCAACCGGGATGGGCTGCACTGTATCCCCGGGAACGATATTTACGCACAACTTGTATATCAGCTCAAAGCCGGCGATGTGTCCTTAACCATGGTTGACGGCCGCATAGTATATGAAGACGGGATACTAACGACCATTGATAAGGATGAGGTAATGCGCCAGGCGGATAT